>CANGCX010000015.1 GCA_947452315.1 Opitutia bacterium
AAAGATGGGCTACGACGGCGTCGAACTCGCCTGCTGGGGCGACCATTTCGATGTCGATGCCGCCGCCTCGTCCAAGAAATACGTCCACGACAAATGGGCGCTCCTCAAAGACCACGGTCTCACGTGCTACGCGATTTCAAGCCACCTCGTCGGCCAAGCGATCTGCGACCGTATCGACGAGCGCCATAAATCCATCCTCCCAGCCGATGTCTGGGGCGACGGCGATCCCGAGGGCGTCCGCAAACGCGCCGCGCGCAAGATGATAACCGCCGGCAAAGCCGCCCGCGCCTTCTTCGACGCCAAGCCCGGCAGCAACGGCAAGGACGCGTTCCCCGCTGTCGTCAACGGCTTCACCGGTTCCTCTATCTGGCACTCGATCTACGCATTCCCGCCCACCTCGCAGGCTTACTGGGACGCCGGCTACACCGATTTCGCCAAACGCTTTGGCCCGATTCTCGAGGCCTTCGACAAGTCGAACGTCAATTTCGCCCTCGAAGTTCACCCCACCGAAATCGCCTTCGACCTCGCCAGCGCCCAACGATCCATCGATGCCGTCAAGGGCCACAAGCGTTTCGGTTTCAACTACGATCCTTCGCACCTTGGTTACCAAGGCGTCGACTACGTGAAATTCATCCGCGCCTTCGGCAGCCGCATTTTCCACGCCCACATGAAAGACGTCTGGTGGGGCCACGGCGACGGCACGGTCGGGGTGTTCGGCGGCCACGTGAGCTTCGGCCAACCGAGCCGCTATTGGGATTTCCGCTCTCTTGGCCACGGTGACATCAATTTCGAAGAAATCATCGTCGCCCTCAACGACGTCGGCTACCGCGGCCCGCTTTCCGTCGAATGGGAAGACAGTCGCATGGACCGCGTCCACGGCGCCACCGAGGCCTCCGCCTTCGTGCGCAAAGTCGATTTCCCCTCGAGCGCGATCGTCTTCGACGCCCAGTTCGACAAAAAAGGTTAACCACCGGTTAACCGCCCACGCGTTGTTTCACCCCTAGTTTTTTATTTATGAGCACCAAAATCGCCATCATCGGCGCCGGTGGCATGGCCGCCTATCATGCCACGGGTTTCCGCCAAGCCGGCGCTGAAATCATCGCACTGTGCGATGTTAACCAAGGCGCCGCGCACAAGGCCGCCGCCAAACACAGCATCGCCAAGGTATATACCGACGTCGCCGAGATGCTAAAAGCCCTCCCCGAGCTCGACGCCGTCTCTGTCATCGTCCCCAACAAATTCCACGCTCCCCTCGCCCTCCAAGCGTTGAAGGCCGGCAAACACGTCTTCTGCGAAAAACCGCCCGCACTTAGCGCCAAAGAAATGGCGCTCATGCAGACGACCGCCGCCAAGGCGAAGAAGACGTTGATGTTTAATTTCAACAATCGCGCCCGCCCCGAGAGCTACGCGATGATGGACTACGTCGCCGACGGTACCATCGGCACCATCAATTCCTGCCAGGCGAAATGGATTCGCCGCGCCGGCATCCCCGGCTTCGGCGGTTGGTTCACCACCAAGGCACTCTCCGGCGGTGGTCCGCTCATCGATCTGCTCCACATGGTCGACCTCGGCATGCATTTCATGGGCTACCCCGAGCCCGCGCACGTCCTCGCGCGCACTTATAAAGACCATATTTCCAACAAAGCCTTCAAAGGCCCTTGGGGCATTCCCGACGTCGCCAAAGGCACCACCGACGTCGAGGCCGCCGCGCACGGCTTCGTCACGTTCAAGACCGGCCAATCCATGTCGTTCGCCGTCTCGTGGGCCGAGATGAACCAACGCGAAGAAGTCTCTGTCACCTTCCAAGGCACGAAAGCCGGCGGTCTCGTGCGCCGCCTTTTCGGCACCGATGGCCTCGACAACACCGCGATCGACACCTGCCAACTCTACACGCTTGAAAACGGCCGCCACGTGAACCGCGACATCATCGTCCCCGGCGACGAGACGATGGGCCGCGTCCGCTCCGCTGCGAATTTCGTGCGCAGCATCGAAGGCACCGAAAAACCGCTAAATACCCCCGCCCAAGCCCTGTCACTGATGAAACTCATCGATGGCGCCTACAAGTCCGCCGCCACGGGTAAACCCGTCGCGCTCTAAACCCGACCGTTTTCCCTATGAAATTGAATCGTAAACTCCGCATGGGCATGATCGGCGGCGGCCGAGGCGCCTTCATTGGCGCCGTTCATCGCATGGCCTCTCGCCTCGACGGCGAGATCGACCTCGTCGCCGGCTGCTTCTCCTCCGATCCCGCCAAATCCAAAGCCTCCGGCGCCGATCTCTTTCTCGATCCGTCCCGCGTCTACGCCACGTATCAAGAAATGGCCCGGGCCGAAGCTGCCTTGCCCGCCGACCAACGCATCGACTTCGTCTCGATCGTTACGCGCAACAACACCCACGCGCCCATCGCTCGCACGTTCCTCGAAGCCGGCTTCCACGTCGTTTGCGATAAACCGCTTTGCTTCACCCTCGCCGAGGGCCGCAAGCTCCGCGACGCCGTGAAAAAATCCGGCAAAGTTTTTGCGCTCACGCACAACTACACCGGCTACCCAATGGTCAAAGAAGCCCGCGACTGGGTCCGCAGCGGCAAACTCGGCAAACTGCTCAAAGTAGTCGTCGAGTACCCGCAAGGCTACGCCACCAGCGCCTTCGAAGATGCCAAACCCAGCAAGATCGCTAACTGGCGCATGGATCCCAACGTTTCCGGAGTTTCCAACTGCATGGGTGACATCGGTACGCATGCCCACAATCTCGCTCGGTACATCACCGGACTCGAAGTGGACTCCCTCTGCGCCGAACTCTCGACGTTCATCCCAGGGCGCCTCCTCGATGACGACGGCAACTGTCTCGTCCGTTTCACCAACGGGGTGAAGGGCATCCTCTTCGCCTCACAAATTTCCAGCGGCGAGGAAAACAACCTAAATATACGCGTCTTCGGCACCGAAGGCTCGCTGCAATGGTTCCAAGAAAACCCCAACGAGCTCATCTGGAAAAAAGCTGACGCGCCCCAGCAAATCCACCGTCGCGGCAACAGCTATCATTGCGAGGCCGCCAAAGGCGCCATGCGCACGCCCTTCGCACATCCCGAAGGTTTCATTGAGGCCTTCGCCAACATCTACCGCGGCGCCGCAGTCGCTATCGCTGATTCCATCGCGGGCCGCAAAGCCCCGAAAGCTGGCTACGATTTCCCGACCATCGACGACGGCCTAGCAGGGATGGCGTTCATCGAGACCGCCGTGAAATCCGGTAAAGCCGGCGCGAAGTGGGTGAAATTCCCCAAGCTCTGATCACGCCGACTCCATCGATTCATCCTCACTGAGGCTGCGCCACCTAGCGCGGCCTTTTTATTTTCCGGATTGCGTGGGCATATTCTTCGCCACCCACGCATCGTACTCTTTTCGCGGAACGAAGCGCAAAGAGGCGCTATTGATGCAATACCTCAGCCCGCCCTGCGCGCGCGGACCATCTTCAAAAACGTGTCCGAGGTGTGCGCCGTCGACAGTCACATGCACTTCAACGCGGCGCATGCCGTAGCTTGTATCCACCGTCTCGCCGACAAACACTTTTTCAATCGGCTTGGTAAAACTGGGCCACCCTGTGCCACTTTCAAATTTATCACGACTATCAAAAAGCGGTGTGTCGCTGCACACGGAAAAATAAACACCGTCCGCGTGATGATCGAAATACTCGTTCTGAAACGGCGGCTCAGTGCCTTGCTGCCGCGCGACGCGAAATTGCATCGGCGTGAGCAGCGCGCGCCACTCGGCGTCAGTACGCTTTACCTTAGTCTTGCTAAGATCGATGACGACGTTGGAAGCCAAACCGCAGGCAGAGAGTTCGCCGGGTTTGCAATCGAGGGCGTCCTTGGCAGGGGGAGTCTTCATAGAAGTTTGAGCGCAAGCCGTGAAAGCGAGGGCGAAGATTAAAAAAGATAATCTGGGGTACATGATGATACAGAGTTTAACCATCTCAGCGATTTTTCAAAGTACGGACTGCAAAAGATTGTTTCACTCAGCCCGTACGGTCGCTGCGCCATCAGCAAACTCCGCCGCTAAGACCTGTCCTGATATGACCGCCGCACGGCGCATGATCGGCTGGCCTGAGGCATCGCGCATAATGACAAATCCGCGATTCAACACCGAGGCCGGACTGGCCGCTTGAAGTCGTTTCCAGAGTGACAACAAACGGTGCGAATCGGTCTGGACTCGAAATTCCGGGGACACACGAGCAAGCGCAGCACGCGCTTCGCCGAGCTGTTGCCGCCGCGCCTGAGTCACATGACGCAACGCGGCAGCAAGTCGGTTACTCAAATCATCCAATCGCAAAAATCCCTGCTCAATCTGCCCTGCCGG
The DNA here is from genome assembly GCA_947452315.1 of Opitutia bacterium. Taxonomy (GTDB): domain Bacteria; phylum Verrucomicrobiota; class Verrucomicrobiia; order Opitutales; family Opitutaceae; genus Tous-C4FEB. The sequence goes on from CANGCX010000015.1 coordinate 4,350, forward strand.
CGCGAGCAACCGCAGCCGAGAACGCGCGTGATTCAGCCGCTGCGTCGCCTCAGCCAAAGCGCGCTCGAGAGCATCGGCCATCGCCAAACCCGCGCGTTCGGCTCGCTCGGCAACTTCCACAAATTTACTCGAAATCAACTCCGCCGCCGCGCTCGGCGTCTCTGCGCGCACATCTGCCGCAAAATCACAGAGTGTGAAATCAATTTCGTGCCCCACCGCCGAGATGATCGGTATAGGGCAAGACGCCACCGCGCGCACGAGCACCTCTTCGTTAAACGCCCATAGATCCTCCAGGCTCCCGCCACCGCGCCCGATCACAAGTAAGTCAAAAATCTCTAATTTTCCAGCGAGCTCGAGCATCATCGCCAGCTCTGCCGCCGCTCCTTCACCCTGGACTTTAGCTGGGATCACGATCACGCGGCCGCGCCATTCGCGCCGTGTCATGATCTGGATGAAATCCTGAACCGCCGCGCCCGTCGGGGAAGTGATAAAACCAACACATCGCGGCAACGACGGCAAAGTCCGCTTCTTCTCGTTTGCAAATAATCCCTCGGCAGCAAGTCGCGCCTTCAAAGCCTCAAACTCACGCTGCAAGCGCCCCACCCCGTCCTCTACCACAACTCGTACGATGAGCTGATATTGGCCGCGGGCCTCGTACACGCTCACGTCGCCGTAAACTACGACTTGCTGGCCGTCGCGCAATTTAACTGTCTGACGCAGAGCATCACCACGAAACAGCACCGCGCTCACCTGCGCGCCAGCATCCTTCAGCGAAAAATAAACGTGGCCACTACCTTGAGCCCGCACGTTGGAAACCTCGCCGCGCACCCACGACGAACCTACCGTGGACTCGAGCAACGTCTTCACGCGACGCGTGAACGCGCTGACGCTCTCGACGCGTGGGTCGCCCTCTAACTCGGCATCAATCGGCGCGCTTGGCATATTTATTCCGCGCCAGTTGCACCAGCACGACAGCGACTACGAGCACCCCGACACCCGTGGCCGCGACCTTGAAGTTACCGTTGAGAATACCTTTGCCCATGACGAGCGCGCCCAACGCCCAAGGCAGCACGCACAACCACGAAGCAATCATGTAGAGTTTGAATGGCACCTCCGCCAAACCGAGCAGATAACCTTGCAGAAAAAAGGGCGGCCCCGGCGTCAGCCGTACTACCAGCGTAGCCGAAAGCGCGTTTTTCGAAGTGATACTTGGAATTTTATAACCGTAGCGCGTCACTAGATTCGTCAGCAACGGCCGGAGCGCATAGCGGGCCAGCCAATACGTGAGCGCGAGATTGAGCGCGATCATCGCCAGCGACAACGCGATCACGCCTCCCATCGAAAGCTGAGCCCCGAACGCTTCACCCGCGCTCAACGTAAACGCCATCAACGGCGCGCCCGCCGCCGGCAACACCGCCATCGCGGCGAAAAACGCCACCGGCCCGGCCATACGAACAAGGCTCATACCTTGATCGATTAATTCCCGCGGATTCGCCCCACGCAACAACACGAAGGCTCCGCCCAAAAGCACGACGACGAGCAAAGCGAGTTTAAGCCATGGCAGCGGTTTTTTCTTCGACAGGCTCTGGGAAGACATGGATGTCAGCGTGCCTGCCGTCGCGCTAGACCGTCAAGAACTCGCAGTGATAGACCCGATGCCAACCGGGCCCCGGAGGTCTCACTGGGTCTCAATCAACGTCTTAAGATTATGTAGACACGTCCGACTGGCCGTTTCGCCTCCATGCGAAAACGCGTGTCCGGCCGGAAGATGGAGCAAGGACTCATCAATCTTCTCCAACCGCCAATGCGTCTCGAGCGAAAGGAGCCCCGCATAACCGAGTTCGCCCAACACACCCAAATGCGCGCGCCAATCGACTTGGCCAATGCCCACCGGCGTACCGACGGCGATGAGTTCGCCCGGTTTTGGCGCGGTGAGACGGAGAGCGTCTTTCACGTGTAGATGCAGCAAGCGTGCCGCGAGCAAGCGTAGATCCGCCGGCGATGGCGCGGCAGCGCCGGGCACGTACAGCACGTTGCACGGATCCCAGATGGCGCCGATGCGATCGGCCGGTAACGGCGCCAAGATCGCGGCGGTTTCCGAAGCGGTGGCCGCGAGACAAGAATGTTCGTTTTCCACGCCGACGCGCACACCCGAACCAGCGGCGAGTTCAAGCAAGCTACGCAGATGTTCGACAACGCGGGCCTGTTTTTCGGGCGCGGCGGGATTCGGCGTGCGCAAAAATGTGAATACGCGCAATAGGTCGCACTGCAATTCGCGCGCGACTTCGAGGCTGCGTTTAAAAATTTCCCGGTGCGCTGCGATCGCGGTGGCATCCTCTAAGTCGCATTTAAAAACTGGAGTCGCGCAGCCGACCACGCGCCAACCTTCCGCGCGCGAGGCAACGGAGATCTCCGCGACATCGGCGCGCGTGAGGTCTTTAAACGCGCGGCCATTGAAGCTGCGCAGCTCAAGGCCGGGCAATTTGAACTCGCGCAGGAAAGCCGAAATGATCGGCAATTCTTGTGCGACCTCGTCGGAAATGACGGTGACGGAGCGGGGGAAATTCATAGTGAAGAGAAAGATAAAGAGACCAAGATGATTACTTGGCGGCGGCTTGGTAGCCGGCTTTTTTCATCACTTCGGCGATCGTAACCGGTGTGCCACCGCGGCGCTTGCTCTCGTCAGCGGCTTCCATGAACGCGAGCAACTCAAGCGTCGTTTCGGCCGCGACAGGGGCAATCCCCGTTTGGAAAAATTTCATTATCTCCACCGTGAGGCCGGCGTAGTTTTGTTTTTCGCCCACGACGGCGACACCCTTGGTGCCAACGACGGTAACGCCATAGCCTTTAAAACTATTCCGATTACCCTGCGCAGTCCCGACGCGGCCGTCGGACCAGATGCCGGTGATCACATCGGTATTGGCCGTCTGCGTGCGCACGACCTGCGTGCAGCCCGGCCCGAGCACAGTATAAAGAGCCTCAACGCAGTGGATGCCGTACCAGAAAAAATCCGGATGCGTCGGCTCGTAAACCGCAGGCCCGATGGAGTATGCCGAGGTGATATCCCCGATCGTCGCGAGCTTGGGCGCGAAAGGTTCGGGCGAGTAACGCAGCGACGATGAACTGAAAATCGGCACGCCTGCTTCACGGGCGAGACGCACCAACTCAACGGCATCTTTGAGCGAACCGGCGAAAGGCTTATCAAGGAACACCGGTTTCTTAGCCGCGAGTGTGCGGCGAAATTGATCGAGGTGCGGACGTCCATCGACGCTCTCGATGAGAATCGCGTCCACGTTGCGGGCGAGTTCCTCGATGGTGTCATAGATTTTTACGCCGTAAGTATCGACGAGTTGCTTCGTGTAACCTTCGACGCGAGAGGCACTCGATTCGATGTCGGCGCTGCCGCCTTTAAACGCCGCGACCACACGTCCACCGGGGACGTGACCGGGAGCCTTGGGGTCGTTGTAAGTTTTGGCGAAGGCTGGAACGTGCGAGGTATCAAGACCGATCATACCGAGCCGCAAGGGCTCAGTGGCGCGCGACGAAACAACAACAAACATGGCGAGGAGAATAAGACGGAGGTTCATGGGGAAGCGTAGGAATTAAGCGGAAAGTTGGCTCGCGGCGGCGGTGTCGATGTAGAGCGTGGCGTCAGCGTGTAGCCGGAGAATCGACGCAGGACATGCCGTCGAAACCGGGCCCTCAATGGTGGCACGCACCGCGGCAGCTTTGCGCGGGCCGGGCACGTGGATACTCAGGCGACGGGCTTGGCGAAACACGGAAACTGTCAGCGTGAACGCATGGCGCGGCACGTCGGCGAGCGTGGGAAAACAACCGTCGTTAACTTGTTGTTGGCGGCACGCATGATCCAACTCGACGACCCTTACGAGTAGTGGGTCTTCGAAATTGGCGACGGGCGGATCATTAAATGCGATGTGACCGTTTTCGCCGATTCCCATGCAAATCAGATCAATGGGCTTTTCACGCAGTAGCATCGTATAGCGCGCCGCGACGGCCGCCGCATCCGGCTCCTCGGCTGGGAGCGGATGAAAACGACCCACGCCGACGTATTGGAGCAAATGCTGACGAAGATAATGCCGAAAACTCTGCGGATGCACCCCGGTAAGGCCGACGTAATCGTCCATGTGGAATGCCGTAATGCGCGCCCAATCTAGCGCAACGCCGCATTGCGCGGGATCAACGAGTGCGGCGAGAAATTCATCCTGCGACGGCGCGCATGCGAAGATGACGCGAGCCTCGCCTTGACGAGCAATCACGCCGTGCAGGTGCGCGGCCACGGCGCGGGCCGCAGCGCGGCCCAGTGCAGCGCGGTCGGAGTGGACTTCAAGCGCCAGACGACCGGCGGTGGAATAATGCGGAGCAATTACAGGCATGAGGAAAATTAAAGTGTTGGCAGCGTGACGCCGAACGCGGCGGCCGGCGCCGAGGACCAGAATTTACGCGCGTCAGCGGGCGAAATCCCAAGCCAATCTATGATGCGGCGCACCCCGACATCGGGTGTGAGCGTCGAGCCTGCGAAATTTTGCGCCCCAGGCTGGCGCGCGACGCCATCACTCCCGACATCAATCTCGTGCGGCCCAATCGTGTAACGCCCGGCAGGAGCACCGGCGCCGGCCATCGCGTCAGTCGTGAAAAGCACGCGGCCAGCAGGCTTAGCGCGGACGAAATTTTTGAGTACCGCCTTGGGCAGATGAATCCCGTCGGGAATGAAACAAGCGATCAATTCGTCGCGCGCGAGGAGCCGTTGGATGATGTTGTCGTGGCGATGCAGTTGCAGCGGACAACCATTGCCGAGGTGCGTACAAAAACGTGCACCCGACCGAATGGCGGCGTCGATATGCGCGTCGTCGGCCTGCGTGTGACCGAGCGAAACGTGCACGCCTTGACGCGTAACCGCGGCAATAAATTCGGCGCTGCCCGGCCACTCGGGTGCGAGCGTGATCAGACGCAGACGACCGTTGGCGGCGGATTGCAGGCGCTCAAAATCAGCCAGCGTCGGGGCGCGCATCGGGCCGGCCGGATGAGCTCCGCGGTAGCCAGGTTCCGGACTGAGCCACGGGCCTTCGAGATGATAACCTAAAATCGCCGAGCCGGCGGCCGGCGCAGCGGCGCAGAGTTTTTCAAACGCCGCAAATCGCCGACAGAGCGCGTCAATCTCATCGGTGATAAATGTAGCGAAAATTCCCGAGGTACCGTGACGCCGAAGCGTGGCGACCGCGTATTCGAACTGTGCTCGCGTGAGATCGTCGCGTTGAAAATCAACGCCACCGAAGCCGTTAACCTGAAAATCAAAAAGACCGGAGGCGCTCATTTGATGAGATTGAGTTCTTCGGGACTCCACGCGTCGGAGTGATTTTTCGTCGCTGCGCGAATAGCCGCAACCTGAGCAGGATCAACGGGGGGCGCATCGTGGCCCCACTCGCGCCGCACATAGGTGAGGATCGAGGAGATCTGTTGATCATCGAGCGCGCCGTGAGCGGGCATGTCGCCCGTGTGCATGCGGTTAGCGACCTTGATCGGCCCGCGCACGCCGTGGAGCACGATACGCACCGTGCGCTCGTGCGTGCCGAGCACCCATTCAGAATCGAGCAACGGCGGAGCCACGCCATCGAGGCCGCGGCCGCTGACTTGGTGACAAGCGGCGCAGATCGTGGTGAAAAGCGTTTTTCCATTCTCGAAACGCACTTGTTGTTCGGCCGTGAGCGGGGTCACCGCGGCAATGGCGGCGAGGCCCGTTTTTCCGGGCCAGACGACGATCTCGTGCAGTTTGGCGATACGCGTCGCGAGCGCGGGGTTGCCGCTGAGCGTGGACCAACCGATGGGTTCTTGCGCAAATCGCAGTGGTCGGCGCGAACCGTTGGCGCCCGCGATCATACCGTCTAGCAACGCGAGCGAACGGCGACTGCGTGGAGGCTGGGCGGCGGTAAGTAAGACGAGGCGCTCGATGAGCGCGGTCTGGCGCGTGGCAAACGTGCCGTTGGCGAGACCGGTAAGGATCGAGTTGGCGTGAGCATCATCGACGGACCATGCGGGATCGGCGACAAGGCGCTCGAGCAAAGGCAGTTCGCGTTCGCCCATGCCACTGAGAAACGCTTCGCGCAAGTAGGTGTTTTTAGGGTGCGTGCGCACAATCGCTGCGAGCGCGAGATCGGTCGTGAGCTCGCGGTGTTCGCCGAGCGCTAACACGGCTTGCAATTGCACTTCGGGCACGGCGTCGCTGGCGAGCGGCAGGAGTTGCGCCACGAGTTCGGTGCGACCGGCTTGATGGGGTTTAAGGAAACGTTCACTGAGACGAATCGCGGTGGTACGCACCACCGGATCGGGGTCGGATAAAGCGTGCAAAACGCTGGAGCGATCCAGCGCGCCCATGCCGTCAAGCGTCCAGAGCGCGTGCATGCGGCCGAGTGCTTGTTTGCTAGTGAGAATAATTTCGCGAATGGCGGGAGCCAACGCGGGGTCGCGGCGCTCAACGAGGAGCCGCTGCGCGGTTTCGCGCCACCAAGAGTTGGGATGCGAGAGGCGCTCGACCCATTGCGCGGACGCGAGCGCGGTGGAGGGTGGGACGCGGGGCACGGGGCGGTCGATGGGCACGACGCGGTAAATGCGGCCAAGGTGCTGCGGGTCGGCCAGCTTGCGATCTTCGCTTTGTTTGCGGAGGTAGCTGGTGAGCGAGATGCGGTGTTGCAAAACACCACGATAAAAATCGACGATGTAGAGCGCACCGTCAGGCCCGGTGCTAAAGCCGACGGGGCGGAAGCGTTCGTCAGTGGAGGCGATGAATTCTTTTTGATCGTAGGCGTTGCGACCGAGCAGCGTGCCGTTTTCAGAAGTGAGAATGTTGCGACGGACAAAATTCGCTGAAGGCTCAGCGACAAAGGCGTTACCGTAAAATTCAGGCAAGAGATCGCCGCGATAAACCCACGGTGAGTTGGCGGCGGTGAATTCCTTGAGTTTACCGTCGCGCAGAAAGTCGGGACGATAACCACGATTAATGCCAGGATTCACGCGGGCAGGCCAGACAAAGAAATTATCGGCTGCGTTGACGTTGGTGCCGGGCAGACGCAAGAGGTTGGGATTACGCTGGAGGTAATCCGATGGAATGATGTCGACGCGCAAGGGGTCGCTATTGGAACCGTGGAAGAGATGGCCGTAATTATCTTGGCTGAGGCCCCATTGACCACGGAAGAACGTTGTGGCGGTTTCCCATTCGCCGTTCACATAGCGAAATTTTTTCGTGTAGGCGGCGCTGTAAATCCAGTTGTCGTGAGCCCAAAGCAAGTTGTTGGGCGCACGCTCAGGGTTGGCTAGGAAGGGTCGCTTGGGATCGGTTTTTACCCCGTAATCGGTGGCGACAATCGTTTTCTGGTCGGCTTTGCCGTCGCCATCGGTATCACGCCAAAAAGCGAGCTCGGGAGGCGCACCCACAAGAACTCCGTCGCCAATTAGGGCGAGGGCGCGAGGCAAAATGAGGTTATCGACGAACACTTTGGATTCGTCGTAGCGCCCATCCCCATCGCGATCCGTCAATACAACGACTCGACCGACGGGGGCGTCTTCACCATTGCCGTCGAGGTCGGGCATATAACCGCGCATTTCGACGACCCACATGCGACCGTCGGGCCCGAAGGTCATCGCGACCGGATCCTGTACGAGAGGCTCGGCGGCGGCAATTTCGAGTTTGAAGCCGGGCATGAGCGTAAAGGATTTAAGCGCCTGCTCTGGCGTGAGCGCAGGCGCGGGCGGAATTTTATCCGCCGGCACGAGGGGAAGCTGAGCCGCGCCGGGCTTATCAGCGTTGTCGCCGATTTGGGCAAAGGCTAGCGACGCGCTGCAAAAAAGCGCGAACGAAAGCAGAACAAGCGAACGTTGCAGAGGTATCATGGAGCGGGCAAAAAAACGCGGGACAGAGTCGGATGCGAAGGGATTTAACTCTGCGATAGAAGAACACTTTGGCCGCTCGAAACCGAGTCAAGGCTTGGGCAGATCATTATAGCGCCCGTTTTAAGAACATTCACTTATTCTAGCGAGATGGTGCACCCGAGCTTTACTGGGCTAGCACGTTGAGCAACCGGCACGATGAGCGTGAAAAAGACTTCCCCCCGCCTCACGTCGGCCTAGCGTGATCTTATCGACTAGCATGAAACTCTCTATCGTCATACCCTGTTACAACGAGACCAAGACCATACGCGCCATCGTGGACCGGGTCCGCGCAGCACCCGTGGCTGAAAAGGAAATCATCATCGTAGACGACTGCTCTCGCGACGGCACCCGCGACCTTCTTCGCACCGAGATAGCCCCACTTGTCACCAAAATCATCTACCACGAAGTTAACCAAGGTAAAGGCGCCGCGCTACGCACCGGCATAGCAGCTGCCACCGGTGACGCGGTCATCATCCAGGACGCCGACCTCGAGTATGACCCGCAAGAATATCCGCGCCTCCTAAAACCCATCATTGAAGGCAAAGCGGACGTAGTTTTCGGCTCCCGTTTCTCCGGTGGCGACGCGCACCGAGTCGTTTATTTCTGGCACATGGTCGGCAACAAATTCCTGACGTTGCTCTCGAACATGGCGACCAACCTCAACCTCACGGATATGGAAACCTGTTACAAAGTTTTCCGCCGCGAAATCATTCAGAAAATTACGATCGAGGAAGACCGCTTCGGCTTCGAACCAGAAATCACTGCAAAAATTTCGAAACTCGACATAGCCATATATGAAGTCGGCATCAGCTACTATGGTCGCACCTACGCTGAAGGTAAAAAAATCGGCTGGCGCGACGGATTCCGCGCCCTATGGGCAATTTTAAAATATAATTTTTTTCGATAAGCCGCCTTCGATTGGCTGGCCGCTTGAAAGAGAATCAGGGGGTAAAAGTGATCGTACGAGAACCCGCAATCCCCGTTATAGTAATCGGTGTACCTTGAGTAAATACCTTCGGGTAGGTTTCGTTAGCGATAATTTCTAGAGTCTTCATGTTGGCCGTGGGGCCAACAATTTTATCGATGGAGACAGTAGAAACGCCGTGCTCTAAATAGTAGAGATCCGCCGCCACGGCGAGTTGTTTGGCATTATTCAAAACCTTTTGGTCCTGTGTAGTCTGTCGCAACTTATTGAACGCGGGTAAAGCCATGGAAGCGAGCAAACTAATGATGACGATCACGATCATTATTTCAACGAGCGTGAAACCCTTGGATGATGTTAATTTGGTTCTCATAATAATGTAACAAAGGACCTAATTTGAATATTTTAAAATATTGCAGCTCTGCAATTTACATCCAAAACACTGCATAATCTGAACTAAAAAATAGGTTATAATGGACTACCTAATGCAGTTAAGTCGCCGGATACCACTAGGTTTATTTTTTCCGTTTTTTTACGGATGAAGCTTTAGCCGAAACCACTTTTTTCTTGGCGGACTTTTTCTTTTTAACCGCAACTTGCTTGAGTGATTTGGGTGCGACTTTCTTGGCTGAATTGGATTTAGAAACTTTGCCTTTAGTCCCTTTGGGCTTGGCGATTTTTTCGGGCTTAGGTGCTGCAAATAGGTTAGGCACCGAGATTTCAACTGCATCTTTCCAGAGATTTTCCAAAGCGTAGTGTTCGCGTTGATCTGCGGTAAAGAGGTGGATCATCACGTCAAAGGCATCGATCACCATCCAACCTGTGTCCTGGGGGATTTCCATGCCGACGATCCGGGCTTTGGCTGCATCGAGAGCTTTTTCCACTTCGATACGCAATGCGCGCAAGTGCGGGGCGGAATTGCCGGTCGCCAATACTAAAAAGTCGGTGATCGAGGATTGTTCGCTCACATCCATGACGCGTAGATCTTCGGCCTTTTTTTCATCCAGGGCCAGGCAGCACAGTTTTACCAACGCCAACGAATCCGCTTTGTTCAATTTCATCATTTATCGCAATACAGGGCGTTTTCGCGGATGTAAACAATCGCCTTGTGCGGCACAAAATAGTCCAGCGACAGATTGCGCCGTGTGCGCTCACGCAATTCCGTCGAATTGATCGCTAGCAAATGCCCGTCACAACGCCGCAAGCGCAAGCCTGGGATATCCTCGCGTGGTTTCACAGGATAGCCTGGCCGCTCGAGAAAAATAAATTCCACCAGCTTCGCGAGCTCCTCGATGTCTTTCCAAAGATGCAGTTTAGGCAACTGATCACCGCCGATGACCCAAAAAAGTTCATCGTTAGGATAAAGCGCCCGAAAGTGTCGCGCCGAATCAATAGTGTAACTGATTCCGCCCTTGCGTAGCTCGTAGTCGGAGATCTCGAAACGCCGATCCCACTCCGTCGCTGCGCGCAGCATAGCTAGGCGATCCTCGGAGGAGGATTGCACGTCGTTGGGCTTGAGCGGGGCCTGCGCGGCAGGCACCAGGATTAACCGGTCCAGCCCGCATTGCTCATAGGCGTCTTGAGCCGCCATGAGATGACCAAAATGCACGGGGTCGAAGCTCCCGCCGAGAAATCCTATTTTCACGCGCCGCGAACGTGGGTTTGCACCCGAGGCCCCGCAAGGCTCAATTGTTCATCACGATTATTTCGGTGCACACTCTGCTCTACTTAAAACACATGTTCCGCTTCAACGCCGTGCTCCGCCTAGCCATCGTTTGCGCCGCCGCCGCCATTACTGGCTGCTCGCGACGCGAAACCCTCGTCCAAGCCGGCGACCGCCAAGGCATCCTCCATGTCGGCAACGGCGCCGAGGTCCAATACCTCGATCCGCACATCGCCGGCGGCTCAATCGATCACAACGTTCTAAGCGCACTTTACGAGGGACTCGTCACAATGGATGAGGAAACCCTCCAACCCCGCCCCGGCATGGCTACACACTGGGAAACCTCCCCCGACGGCGTCACCTACACGTTTCACCTACGAGCCGAAGCCCGTTGGTCCAACGGCGAACCACTCACCGCCCGCGATTTCCTCTACAGCTTTCGCCGCGCACTCACGCCCACCCTCGCCTCCGAATACAAAGACGTTTTTTACCCAGTCAAAAACGCCGAAGCCTACGCCAAGGGTCAACTCACCGATTTCACTCAAGTCGGATTTCGAGCCCTAGACGACGCCACGCTCGAGATCACGCTCACGCAACCCACTGCCTACTTTCTCACCCTGCTGCGCACCAACGCTTGGTTCCCAGTCCATGCCGCTTCTGTGGAAAAATCAGGCGCCTTCGACGACCGCAGCGCCCGCTGGACGCGAACCGCTCCTTTTGTCAGTAATGGTCCGTTCCGCCTTCGGGAATGGCGTGAGAGTCAACACCTCGCCGTAGAGAAAAATCCCCATTACTGGGACGCGGGGCACGTACGGCTCAATGAGATCCGCTTCTACCCCAGCGAATCGCTACAAAGCCAAGAGCTCGCATTCCGCGCCGGCCAACTCCACACAACCTGGGACGTTCCCCTTAGCAAAATTGACGCCTACAAAACCGACGCACCCGCGCTTCTTCGCGTAGAACCCATCTTCGATAGCTACTTCCTCCGCTTCAACGTTACCGCGCCCGCCTTCCGCGACCCTCGCATCCGCCGCGCCTTCGCCCTCACGATCGACCGCGAAGCGATCGTCAAAAACATTCTTCGCGGTGGCCAACTCCCAGCCTCATCTCTGACCCCTCCCCACATCGCCGGCTACCTCCCGCCTCCCGGCCTAGCCACCGACCCCGCTCTCGCCCGCCAACTCTTCGCTGATGCCGGCTACCCTGGTGGCGCTGGTTTCCCAAAAGTTGAGTTCCTCACCATTCCCCAAGAAACCAACCAACGCATTGCCGAAGCCCTCCAAGAACGCTGGCGCCGCGAACTCGGTGTCGAGGTCGTGATCCTTCAAAAAGAATTCAAAATGTTCCTCGCCGCCATCAACGATCAATCGCGCGACTACACCTTCGCGCGCGGTAAATGGACCGCCGAGTATCCCGACCCGCTATCCTACCTTGCCATCTTCACCACGGGCAACGGAGTCAACGGCACCGGCTGGACCGACCCCGCCTACGACGCACTCATTCACGCCGCCAACGCCGAACTCGATCCGGCCCGTCGCCACACCGCGCTCCAAAAAGCCGAAAGCTACCTACTCGACCATACCCCCATCGCCCCTGTTTACTGGGGCACCCGCACCACCCTCGTCCAAAGCACCGTCCGCGGCTGGAAAAAATCTCCTCTCGCTTTCCATAACTACAAAGACGTCTGGCTAGAAAAGTAATTAACCGCTCATGCCCGCTCGCAAACTCATCATCGACCAAGACACGCTTGGACCGGCAACCTCTAACCTCCAGTCCGTTGCAATGCTACTCAACGCACCCGACGTCGAGGTGCTTGGTATCTGCGTTCCCACCGGCGACCACTGGCGCGACCCACAAGTCCGCCACGCCCTCCGCCTCCTAGAAATCATGGAGCGCACCGAGGTGCCCGTCCTCCCCGGCGCCCTTACGCCTCTCGTGCGCACCCTAACCGATCACACCCTTTGGGAAAAACAACACGGACGCCTTTACTACAACGGTGCATGGGACTTCGCGCGCCCCGGCCGCACCGTCGACCCTCACGCCACACCCGATCTACCCGAAGGCAACCCCTCCACCGCGCATTCCTCCGAACACGCCGCCAATTTCATCATCCGCCAAGCTCGCGCCCATCCCGGCGAAATTTCCCTCTGGTGCGCCGGTCCGCTCACCGACGTAGCTCTCGCCCTCCGTCTCGAGCCCCAGCTTCCTCAACTCCTGCGCGAACTTCATTTCATGGGCGGCTCCTTCCACCCGATGACCGAGTCCCGCGAGTTCAAGCACTCACCGCGACGCGAGTTCAACCTACGCTTCGACCCCGAAGCCGCTCGCATCGTCTTCCACTCTCCGTGGCGTAAAATCACCTGCTCACCCATCGACATTTCCCAAGACGTGCGCTCCACACCTGAACATTTTTCTACCATTGCTAGCGCTGGCACGCCCCTCGCCGCGTACCTAGATAAATTTGGTCAACGCGGCCGACCACTCTGGGATGAAATCGCCGCCGCGTCTTGGATCGACCCTACCGTCGTAACGCACGCCGAAGATGTGTTTATCGACGTAAACCTCGACCGCGGAGCCAGCTACGGCGACACCCTCAGTTGGCCAATTGGCTTCGAACCCGGCCACGGCGAAGCCCGCGCGCGCCTTGAAAAGCAGCTCGATGTTGCCCGTTTTTCCGCGCTGTTCACCACGTTACTCTCCCACTGATTACCTGCTCATGCGCCGCATTCTCTTTTTGCTCACTTTCTTTGCGCCTGCAATTTCTCCCGCTCAACCCGTGACCACGTCCCCCGCGCTCCAGCCCGCCGATCTCATCATCACACACGCGCACGTCGTCACCATGAACGCCACGCGCGAGGTAATCCTCGATGGCGCCGTGATCATCCGGGATGCCCGCATCGTCGCTGTCGGCCCGAGCGCGATTGCAGCCCATTACACTGCGAAAAAAACCATCGATGCCCGAGGCGACCTAGTTGCGCCCGGCATGATCAACACCCACACACACGCTTCGATGACCGTCTTTCGGGGCCTCGGCGACGACGTGCCCGACCGCCTCCGCCGTTTCATTTTTCCCTTAGAGAAAAACCTAATCGACCGCGAGCTCGTCTACTGGGGCGCGCTCCTCGGTTTGATCGAAATGGTTGAGGGCGGCACCACCACCGCCGTCGACATGTATTACTTTGAAGATGAAGTCGCCCGCGCCGCCAAACAGATCGGCATCCGCGGCATCCTTGGCGAAAGCATCCTTAATTTTCCTACACCCGACGCTCCTACACCCTACGGTGGCATCGACTACGCTAAAAAATTCGCCGCGGACTGGCGCAACGATCCTCTCATTACGCCAGCCCTCGCCCCGCACGCGCTCTACTCTCTGGACGCGGCCCACCTCGCCCTCGTGGCCAAATTATCCGCAGAACTAGATCTACCTGTACTCATGCACGTCGCCGAGATGCCCGACGAAGTCACCACCCTGCGCAAAGAGCGCAACCAAACCCCCGTCGAATACCTCGACTCCGTCGGCCTACTCACCCCGCGCCTCGTCGCCGGCCATTGTATCTTCGTCAACGACTCCGACATCGCCCTCCTGAAAGCCCGCGACGTCGGTATCGCCCACAATATCGTCGCCAACATCAAATCAGCTAAAGGCGTTGCCCCCGCCCTCAAGATGCACGACGAAGGCCTCCGTGTCGGCCTAGGCACCGACGGCCCCATGAGCGGTAACACCCTCGATGTCATCGGCCAGCTCGGCTACATCGCCAAGCTTCACAAACTCGACCGCAAAGACCGTAACGTCATGCCTGCCTTGAAAGTGGTCGAGATGGCCACCCTCGGCGGCGCCCGCGCCCTGCACCGTGAAAAAGACCTCGGCTCCATCGAGCCTGGAAAACTCGCGGATATCATCATCCTCGATCACGAGGGCACGAACATGATCCCCCTTTACGATGTGTATTCCACGCTCGTTTACGCCGCCGGACCCAAAGATGTTCGTACGACAATCATCCACGGCCGTGTCATCATGGAAGACCGAAAAGTCCTCACTATCGACGTCGCCAAGGTGAAAACCCGCATGCGTGAGATCGCCCATCGCATCACCACCGCCCTCGCCGCCGGCTTAAAATAACGAAAAAACGCACCACGTCCAATTGGTGCCCGGGGCCGGACTCGAACCGGCACGACCTTACGATCAGGGGATTTTAAGTCCCATGCGTCTACCATTTCGCCACCCGGGCGGGTGAACATCTCAGATAGACAAGCGTCCTAAGTGCCCGCGCGCCAGAAAATCCTTTAACTGTTTCGCAAACTCTAGAATTAGCCTAGGTGCCGGCGGATTGACCGAGATTTAATCCTATATTCAATCGCATCGTATGAAACCCCGCCCCTTGGTTACTTGGCTCGTGCTCTCCGCGGCTCTGCTCCGCGCAACCCCGGCGCCCACTCCGTTGGAAACCGCCATCTGTGTCTACGGCGGCACCGCCGGCGCCGTCATTGCCGCCGTCCAAGCCACCCACCTCGGCCACTCCGTCATACTCATCAACCCCGACGCCCACCTCGGCGGCCTCAGCAGCGGCGGCCTCGGCCAAACCGACATCGGTAACAAGCGCGCCATTGGCGGCCTTGCTCGCCAATTCTACGTACGCGTCGCCCAACACTACGCCCAACCCAGCGCCTGGACCCAGCAACCTTTCGGCTCTTACCGCAGTATCGGACAATCCGCGACCGAACCCGGCGAGCCTGCCATGTGGACTTTTGAGCCCCACGTCGCCGAAAAAATTTTTGAGGACCTTGTGCGCGAAAATAAGATCACAGTACTCCGCCGCGAGCGTCTCGACCTAGCCCGCTCCGTCGAGAAAACCGGCGCCCGTCTCAATACTATCTACCTCGAATCCGGTCGCAGTGTCCGGGCCCAGATGTTTATCGACGCCACCTACGAAGGCGACCTTATGGCCAAAGCCGGGGTCGGCTACCGAGTCGGCCGCGAAGCTAACACAGAGCATGGCGAAACCCTAAACGGTGTGCAAACCCGCCAAGCCACTGCCCACCAATTTTTCCCCCATGTCTCAGCCTATGTAATTCCCGGCGACGCCACCAGCGGCCTGCTCCCCGGCATCGCCGCAAATGGCCCTGGGGTCGAAGGCTCTGCTGATGCCCGCGTCCAAGCCTACAACTTCCGCCTGTGTTTCACCGACGCTCCAGGCAACCGCATCCCTTTTCCGAAGCCCGCGGCGTATGACGAAATCAACTACGAGTTACTACTGCGTAATTTTGAAGCCGGCCTAAAAATTCTACCCCTCCACCCGGCAGATATGCCCAATCGTAAGACCGACACTAACAACAACACAGGCTTCTCCACTGATTTCATCGGCGAAAATTACGCCTACGCCGACGCCGATTACGCCACCCGCGACCGGATCCGCGCCGCCCACCTCGCTTACACCCAAGGCCTGCTTTGGACGCTCACAAACCATCCGCGCGTCCCTAAAAAAATCCAGGCCGAAGCCGCCCGCTGGGGTCTCTCCCGCGACGAATTCACAGATAATGCCGGCTGGCCCACCCAACTCT
Organism: Opitutia bacterium; assembly: GCA_947452315.1. GTDB lineage: Bacteria > Verrucomicrobiota > Verrucomicrobiia > Opitutales > Opitutaceae > Tous-C4FEB. The sequence continues at coordinate 20,435 of CANGCX010000015.1, forward strand.
ACGTGCGCGAAGCCCGCCGTATGATCGGGGTCTACATTATGACCGAGCATAACTGCACTGGCAGAGCGGTCGCTCCCGATCCCGTCGGCCTGGGCGCCTACAACATGGATTCGCATAACACCCAGCGTTACGTCGATGCTAACGGTTACGTCATCAACGAAGGTGACGTTCAAGTCAAAGTACCTTCACCCTATCCAATCGCCTACGGCGCGATTACCCCGCGTGCTACCGAATGCGAAAACCTGCTCGTGCCCGTCGCCCTCTCCGCCACGCACATTTCCTACGGCTCGATTCGCATGGAACCCGTTTTCATGGTCCTAGGCCAAAGCGCCGCTACCGCCGCCGCCCAAGCGATCACGGAAAAAACCTCCGTCCAAAGCATCGACCGCACGCGCTTCCGCGCCCAGCTCCTCGCCGACAAACAAGTCCTCGCCTGGACTCCACCACCACCCGCGGCGAAGAAAAAATAGACGGACGCAAAAAGCCCTGCCTTCCTTGGGCCAAACAAGGGCCGCGCCCAGTGACAATTACTGTTGGAAATCGTTTGAGATTGGGATCTCACGATAGCCTAGAATTCAGCTCGCGGCGGACGCTTTTGTATAAAACTTTTTGTGAGCCAGCAAATTGAACTGGTGAACAGCCAAACCCAATTCCGCAAACTTCGCCTCCGCCGCCGCATCGCCCCCGCCCGCCTCCATCCGTCGTTGCGTCCGGCGAAAACGATCACCCAAGGAACGCGTTTCATCGGCATCACCCAATTCGCGCAAAAGCCGACGAATATAGTCTGCTTTTCGACGCGCCTTCTTTACTAAATTTAGGGCTGAAGTCTCCTCGATCCGGCTTGCTTGGACATCTTTGTAAACTCCGCACTCAAACGCTCGACATTGTCCCGGACGATCCGCGTAAAACCGACACGCACGATCCGCGCATAATGCCGTACACGGTTGACGAAAATAAGAGACTGCCACCCGACCACGCGTCACCGCCACCGGCAAACCTAACGTCTTTAATTTTTTTGCATTTTCGTCTGCACCTAACTGGACGTTATCAAAAAGGGTCCCGTCACAGCACAGGCCGCATGCTAAGCACAATTTTTCCCCAGAGTTCACACCCTAACATCCCGCTACCATCCAACTAAGCGCAAGCCGAGGTTACAGCGCCCCTAAAAGAGCCGTCTGCCCTGTTTTTCTTAAATCTTGCTCCCACGCCCCACCTCGACGACATTAGTGCCCGAGTCCGCGGCTATAGTTTAGTGGTAAAACTCCACTCTTCCAAAGTGGTCTCGTCAGTTCGATTCTGACTAGCCGCTCCACTCCATTTTTACCATCGCCCGCGCCCGTACTTTGGGCGCGTTTTTTATTTCTGCTCCGATCAACATGGCTACACCCTATCTTCCCGCTGCCGACCGCTATGAGCGACCCGCTCTTTACCGCCGCTGCGGCCGCAGTGGCGTCAAACTCCCGCTGATCTCACTAGGACTCTGGCACAATTTCGGCGACGTCGATGTATTTGCCAATGGCCGAGCTATCGTGCGCCGTGCCTTCGATCTTGGCATCACCCATTTCGATCTAGCCAACAACTACGGTCCACCGCCCGGTTCCGCCGAAGAAAATTTCGGCAAACTCCTCCACCTCGACCTCGCTGCCCACCGCGATGAACTCATCATCTCCACCAAAGCCGGCTACTCCATGTGGCAAGGTCCCTACGGTGATTGGGGTTCACGCAAATACCTCCTCGCCTCCTTAGACCAATCGCTCCGCCGCATGGGACTCGACTACGTCGATATCTTCTACTCCCACCGACCCGACCCCGAAACGCCTCTTGAAGAAACCATGGGCGCTCTAGCGCATGCTGTGCGCAGCGGCAAAGCACTCTACGTCGGCCTCTCCAACTACCGTCCCGCCGACACCGCCCGCGCTGCCCAAATGCTCCGCGAACTCGGCACCCCCTGCCTTATTCACCAACCTCGTTACAGCATGCTCGACCGCTGGATCGAACCCCAGCTCCTCGATGTACTAGCTCAGGAAGGAATTGGCTGCATACCCTTCAGCCCGCTCGCGCAAGGCCTCCTCACCGACCGCTACCTCGCTGGCATTCCAGCCGATGCCCGAGCCGGCAAACCCCACGGTTTCCTCAAAGCCGCCGGTATCACTCCCACCATCCTCACCAAAATTGAGAAGCTTAACGCCCTAGCTCAAGCCCGCGGCCAAAGCCTCGCGCAGATGGCACTGGCCTGGGTCCTGCGTGATCCGCGCGTCACCACCGCGCTCATCGGTGCGAGCAAAGTCTCCCAACTCGAAAACAACCTCGTCGCCCTCTCGAATCTCAATTTTGTCCCAGCCGAACTCGTGCAGATTGACGCGATTCTCGCATAATCAACGCTGGACCAAACCTAAATAAGCTCCGCGTGAACCTCATTCTCTTTGAGCTGGCCGAGCTCTCCTCACCGCTTCCGCGCTCAGACCCTCGTGCCGAGCACATTCTTAAAATTCTACGCCGTCGGATTGGCGACACCTTCGATGTTGGCCTCGTCGACGGCCCGCTCGGCAAAGCCACTCTCTCCAACATCTCCGACGAAGCCCTTTCCTTCGCTTTCACCTGGGGTCCACTACCTGCGCCCGCCGCACCTATCTCACTTTTAATTGGTCTACCGCGCCCACAAACCGCCCGCGATATCCTGCGCGATGCCACCACTCTTGGCGTAAGCGCCATCCACTTTATCGCCACCGAGCGCAGCGATCCCAACTACGCTACCGCTACGCTTTGGACTGCCGGCGAATGGCGCCGCCACTGTCTCGCCGGCGCCGCCCAGGCCTTTGCAACCCGACTGCCCGTCATCACGCACGACCGCAGCCTCGCAACTGCGCTCGCCGAGCTTCCTAGCGCAACCGACTTTACTCCCTCGCAAGGCCATACGCATCCACCCGCGGCAACAACCTTTGCCCGCCTCGCTCTCGACAACTACGAAACCACGGCCTCACTGAGCAAGTATCACCTATTAGAAGAGACTTCCATCGTGCTCGCGTTAGGACCCGAACGCGGTTGGGGGCCGACGGATCGAGCGGCGTTGCGTACGCACGGCTTCACGCTCGTCGACCTCGGAGCGCGCGTACTCCGCAGCGAGACTGCCGTTATCGCTGCCCTAACCCTCGTGCGCGCAAGACTCAGCTTGTTATAGTGACGCTCCGTTGAGCGCGAGCCTCAGCAGAGGCTCGCTGTGATCACTTCGCTAAGTCCCAGAGCGTGAGTCCGCGCAAATCGCGTTTCTCCGCTTTCGCCGCGAAGAAGAAACTGGCGATATAGCCGATCACCATACACGAGCCAATAGCTACAAAGGTGTGAAGAAACGAAACCATCTTCGTGTTATATTGGACCCAAGCGGTGATGGCGATACTCGCCAGGGTACCAACGATGACGCCTGAGGCATTAGCCCGCCGAGACAACAGCCCGAGCGCAAATACGCCCGGAAAGCCGCCGCCGATGAGCGCAATCAAACGCAGGAATTGATCCCACAACGACGTGACGTTGAGCGACGCCAAATAAGCCGCCATCCCCGTGGCCACCAGCCCGCAAGTCATCGTGGAAAAGCGCGCCAAACGCAGCCGTTGCTGCTCGGTTGCCTGCGGTTTCAACGTTCCTTGAAAATCACTTACCAAAATTGCCGCAGTCGCATTCATCGCGCTGCTGAGGGCCCCCATCGCCGCCGCCAGCAAGCCTGCGATGATCAAGCCGACGATCCCATGTGGCAGCTCGTTCGCGATGAAGTACGGGAAAATTTTATCGTTAGGCAAATCTGCCGTGAGCCGGTCAGGATGCGCTCGATAAAAAACAAACAGCGCTGTCCCCACGAAGAAAAACAACACCGAGCCCGCAAGCCCGATCACGTTACCCATGACGACCGTGCGCTTTGCCTCGCGCACATCAGCAGTCGCCAGCATGCGCTGCATGAGCGGTTGATCGCCGACCTGCGTCGGAATTGTCGCGAAAAACATTCCCACAAACACCCACACCGTGGGCTTCGTAAAATCCCAATCCCATGATATCATTTTAAATTTACCCGTCTCTTGTCCTGTCTGAATGAGCCCAAAGAGCCCGCCGTCCACGCCGCTCGAAATAAAATAAATGGCTACACCGACGCCACCTATCATCACCGCCGATTGCAATACATCCGTCCAGACGACTGCCTCGAAACCACCCTCCATCGCGTAGATCGTGGTCACAATACCCATCACCAAAATACTCAAATACACGTTGAGACCGGTCACGGTGGAAAGCGCCAACGCCGGCAACAGCATCACCACGCTCATGCGTCCGCACACCTTCAATAAGACCGCCAAACCTGCGCCCAACAACCGCACGCGATGATCGAAACGTTGATCGAGATAACCAAACACCGTCGTAAGATTAAGTTTCCGCAGGAGCCCAACGAAAACGAAGCCCACCAAAATACCGGCAAAGGCCTGCGCCGGCGACGACCCATAAGCCATCCAGTCAGTCGAATAACTCATGGCAGGCAAAGCCATGAAACTGATACTGCTTGTGCTCGTTGCGAAGAAACTCACCGCCATCGCCCACGGCGCCACGCGCCCGCCGCCGAGAAAAAATGAACCGCTCGACTGCTTGCGGCGCGAGCACCACCAGCCGATTCCAAGATTCACCGCAAAATAAGCAGCCAGCAAAATGTAATCAACGACGTCGAGGGTGCGCGGAATAATCGCCGCAAGGGGTAGGGGCATGCGTATAAAACCAAACGAAAATCGCTCGTTGGCAAGAGTCCGAAAATTAAACTGACGAGGCCCGACCCGCCACCGCGGCCGCCCGCTGCCCGCGTCTAATCAAATTCAACGCAAAGGACTTACCTCGCGCCCGTTCACGCTCAATAGAGCCGCCGGTTCGCCCCCCGCGAGCACTCGACGATCGCTCTTCAAGATATTGGCCTCAATCCGCAAAGGACCTGCTGCGCCTGCGACCTCGGCCACGACAACATCGCCAGAAATATTCGCCTGTGCAGGTGCAGTTGAAAAAGCCTTCCGCCATACAGTAAAATCCGACGCATTAAGCCCTTCCGCTGCCCGCAACCAGACCGCGAGCGTCGCCCGCCCCTGCGGCTCCGTCGCACTATGCGTCAGCGTCAACCGCCGGACCACCCCGCCCACCGCATCCTCAATGTATTCTAGCGCCGCTGACTCACCCGTCGTGGTCGTCGCCACAAGCCAACGTAAGCCGATCACAGCGTCGCCAAGCCGCACATAAACCGGCACACCGGTCGATAGACGCAGCGGCCGAGCCGCCGAGCCCGGTTCTACGCGCACATCACCCGACCACACCTCCGCTACTGCCGGTACCGTGAAATGGGTCACAAAATTTACGAGATCACCCGTTTTGTTTCGGCTGTCTGTCTTCAAGGGATCATCAGACAATACCTGCAACACCTCTGGCCCGCGCTGTACTGTCGCGATGAACGGCATCAAATGCAGCGCCTTACCACCAACTTGTTTTTTATAACCGTAAGGGTCGCGCCGGCCTTCCATGAACATGGTCAACTGAGGCACAGCCGGCGAATCACCGAGATTAGCCACAAGCGTACGTTCATCGCGACTACGGGCCATACCCGACGATGCGAGGCTCACTTGCCGTCCAATCCAATTCACCGCGCGCTGCTCGGGTTGGTCACCCCAGCTCTGCACGACCGTGCGCGGCACCTGAGCGCGGATCGCTTCCGTCCATTCCGTCGAAGGCCTCCACATCACGGCATCACGAAACGTGGACAGATTATAACGGACGCCTGTCACCCAACCGGCGCCTTCCAGATCAGGACGTTGGCGCAACCAACCCGCCGTCCACGTGTGTGCCTCCGTATAACCATGACCATAAATATAATCGTAAGTCCTAGCATTCGTCCCGCCCATGCGATCGCCCGGGGCCCACCAATTTGCCGCAAGATCGGTCCACACATGCTGGATCGCCTTTTCTGCCTTAGCTCGAGTGTCGGCCCGCCCCGCAAATCGCGCCAGCAGTGCTAAGGAATCTAGGTCGATTCCATAGTACACCACCGCGCCGTACTCGCCGATGCCGTGTCGTGTCGTAAACTCCAACCACGCATCGAAACGCCTGTAGCCGTCCTCTGCCACGTCTACTCGCCCCAAGGTCTCACCGATCGCGATCAAGCCCCACGCCTTCATCACAAAAATATTTGTGTAGTCGATTTTTACAACGTGGCTGCGCAACCCATCGATTGCATCCGTCATCATTTCATCCAGTTGCGCGCGCGCCTTCACTGACAACTGAGTCGATTGCACGCGGCGCAGGTAGCCCATGAGCTGCGACGCAAATTCCACGGCGTTGAGATCGACGACACCGTTCTGGCTGCTGTTCCACTTGAAATTACCGCGTGTCTTACTCGCCGGATCGAGATCTTGCATAGCGCGCGCCCGAGACAACGCAACCTCTACGCGCTCCGGATGCCAACTAAGTCCCGTCGCTTCGACCGCAAAACGAAACAATCCACGGATACCCATCGTGCGACTGGGATCGCCGACTTCTATCCACATATCCTCCAGATCTTTTACCCCTACAGCTCGATCCGCCGTCCACGTCTGCGGCGCCGCCGCTCCAATCGTCGACGCACAAACCAGAATCAACGCCAGCCGCCACAGGGTAGGTTTCATTCCGCCGAAACTATTCTGAATCTCGGCGTCCAATCAAGAATTCGCCCACACGTCTCAAATGCTCCGCCGAAAAAACATCACGGTCGGCTGTCCACGCCCCTTGCCCAAACGCTTGTGTAAGGCCCAACCGGTCGGGGCTAGCTCGATTTCACCAGGCGCCTCAAACACAACCAACGCCTCCGGCTTCGCCGCCAACGCCTCAGCCAGCCGCGCAAATAATTTTGGCGCAACCTCCGGTATGATTTCGTAAGGAGGGTCAATAAAAACCAGATCCGGTGTTACCTCGCTGCCGAATGGCACCGACAGCGCATCCGCCTCAAGTAACGTAAGATTATCGGAAGGATCTCGCCCGAGACACTTGCACACTGCGGCGATATTTTGCCGCACACACGCGGCGGCCTTGCCGTTTTTCTCCACAAAAATCCCGCCCGCCGCTCCCCGACTTAAAGCCTCGAGGCCGTAAGAGCCGCTTCCCGCAAATAAATCTAAAAATCGCGCCTCCGGCACGCGTGCGCCAAGACTTGAAAACACCGCCTGTCGCATCCCGTCAGTCGCTGGACGCACCGCATCGCCCCTCGGCACGACAAGGGGAATCCCGCGGGCGACACCACCGGAAATACGCATCCGCGCAGCCAAAAGACCTAACTGTTCATGGCAAACGTGAAACACCCCACCGCGGTTCAAGCAATCCATCCCGCCCTTTTTTTAAATACCCTAATTTAAGAGCTGATAATTTTATTACAAATATGTAGCAATAAAATATAATGCAAATTTTATGCTATAACTAGTTTAGATAGTTTCACCCAATTTAGAAACCATTCGGAACCAATGACTCCATATCGGTTCATCAGAGCATAAAAAATCCACACATAACGTTTGCTGTCCCGTGAAATTCGTCCATCTAGTTAGGAGCCTAACCATCCAGCATGTCAGCGATTCCGACTTATCGCTGATCTCGTTGGCGGGCATTGCGTAAACCATTAAGACTATGAAGGTACACTGCATCCTCCTTGCCTACCTCGGCTTTGCCGCGGGCGGGTTCGAGCCCATCCGGGCCGAGGAGCGCAACGCGTGGCCTTTGATGGTCCAGCAAGTCGACTCATCAGGAAACCACACCTCGACCAACACACTCGGTCCACTTTTTTTCCAAAAAAGCGAACCCGAGGGTGGGCAAATTTCTGGATTTCGCCCTTTATACCTCGAGCGAACTCATTCCGCTGGCCGTGTCACGAGCGCCTCGGCACTATATCCACTTTTTTTTTATCGCAGCGATGATGAGGCTTATACGTGGTCAATTTTCAATGTCGTAAACCGCTCCGGCCTCCAACCGGGAGCATCACCGAAATTAAAAACCACCCACGCCGAAAAATTTGCTGTTTGGCCGTTTTATTTTTCCCGGCAGACCGGCGAGGCGGAGACGTCTTATCGCGGGCTGATGCCCATCGCCGGCTCGATTAAGAATTTTTTTGGTTACGATCGTATCGGGTGGACTCTGTTTCCCCTCTACACAGAAGTCGATAAGCACGATGCGCACACGGTCTTGGCCCCCTGGCCATTCTTGCGTTTCACGAGCGGCGCGGAGCGAGGCTTCGCCATTTGGCCGCTCTTCGGCTGGCGCGACCGCCCCGGCGAGTTCCAAAGTCGCTATGCCCTCTGGCCGCTCATCTGGAACCACACGCAATCCCCCGCCGCCGATGCCCCCGCTGGCACCGCACCCAACCGACAATTTGGTGCGCTACCCTTTTACGCATGCGAACAAGGCCCCGGTATAATCAACGAAAATTTCCTCTGGCCCTTCTTTGGTTACACCGACCGGACTGCTCCGTATCGCTACCAAGAGACACGCTACCTCTGGCCATTTCTTGTGCAAGGCTACGGCACGGATCGTCGCGTCAATCGCTGGGGACCCTTATACACTCATTCCAGCATCAATGGCACCGACAAAACTTGGATCGCATGGCCATTTTGGCGCCAATTAAAATGGCAAGCTGACGGCCTCGCGCAGACGCAGACTCAACTCCTGTTTTTTGTCTACTCTTCCCTTGAGCAACGCAGCCTGGGCAACTCAGCCGCAGCACCCGCCGAAAAAGTCCACGTCTGGCCGCTCCTGAGCGCTTGGGACAACGGCGCAGGCCGCCGCCAGTATCAATTTCCAAGTCCACTAGAAGCCCTCTTTCCCAATAACGAAACGATACGCCAAAGCTGGACTCCGCTTTTTGTGCTCTATCGCTACGACCAACGCGCACCAGGCGAGATCCGCGCCTCCCTTTTTTGGGACGCCATCACTTGGACCCGTGAAGACGCCCATAACCGTAGTGCATTTCACCTCGGCCCACTCTTGAGCGTGCAAACCGACTCCCAGCAACAACGCATCGTGATCGGCCACGGCCTCATAGGCGTCTCGCGCACGAGCGGGCGTCACTCTTGGAGAATCTTCTGGTTAGATTTCAATCCTTCCTTGAACGAGCACAACCCGGCAGCGGCCCGCTGATATGAAACAACTCACCCATTTTCTCGAAGGCTTCGGCAGCGCCGTGCAACTACTCTTTCAGTCCGCCCGCTTCGCGGGCACCCTTCCCCGCCAACGCGCTCGCTTCATCGATCAGTGCTACCTTATCGGCTACACGACGCTACCGATTGTGGCCATTTTGTGCTTTTTCATGGGCAGCGTACTCGCGCTGCAGTCCGGCTACTCCATGGAAAATTTCGGCGCAAAACAGTTTATCGGCTCGCTCGTCGGCCTCTCCTTCGCTCGTGAACTCGGTCCGGTTATTGTCGCCATACTCGTCGCCGGTCGCGTCGGTTCCGCAATCACCGCGGAGCTCGCGTCGATGAAAGTTTACCAAGAGGTCGACGCCCTCGTAACAATGAACATCCCCCCAGCGCGCATTCTCGTGCTCCCGCGTCTCGCTGCTGTGCTCGTGATGATGCCCGTGCTCGCGATTATTGGAAATCTCATCGGCTGGTTCGGCGGCGCTGTTATTTGTAAATACGTTGAATCCATCGCCATCGAGCCTGAAGCCTATTTTTCCGCGCTGCGTCGTTACATGAAATTCAAAGACGTGGGGACTGGCCTCATGAAAGCCGAGATATTCGGGTTCGTCGTCGTGCTCATTTGCTGCAGTATAGGACTAAACACTCGCGGCGGCCCACGCGAAATCGGCGCCTCGGTCACCAAAGCGGTCGTCGTATCCCTCATCTCCATCCTCGTGCTCGATTACTTCGTCACGAAAGCCCTCATGTGACGCCCGCCATGACTCATCCGATCCATCGCAATCCTATCACCGCCGTCGAGAGCCCGGCTGTAGGCGTCACCATCGACGGCCTCACGAAAAATTTCGGCACGTTCCGAGCGTTGAAAAATGTCTCCTTTTCTGTGGAGCCCGGTGAAATTTTTGTGCTCATGGGCCCTAGTGGCTCTGGCAAAAGCGTACTGCTAAAACACATCGTTGGTCTCGAAGCAGCCACGGCCGGCCGCGTGCTCATTAACGGTCAAGACGCCACCGCCGAACACACCCTCGAGCGCATTCGTATCGCCCTAGTCTTTCAGGCCGGCGCGCTCTTCAACTCGCTTAGTGTCTACGACAACCTCGCCCTGTATCCGCGCGAACACCGCTTCGGCGACGAATCGACCATCCGCGACAAAGTCATGCGAGCACTCCAGATTCTATCCTTAGAAAACTCCGCTCAAAAATTTCCTTCTGAACTCTCGGGCGGCATGCGTAAACGCGTCGCCATCGCGCGCGCGCTCGTAATGGAGCCGCAACTCATGCTCTACGATGAGCCCACGAGCGAGCTCGACCCCGTCATGAGCGCCACGATCAGCGAAATCATCGCCACTCTAAAAGACGAATATCATGTCACCACGATCGTCGTCTCACACGACCGTGAACTAGCCCTAGGCATCGCCGACCGCGTCGGCATTCTCATGGGCGGAGAACTGGTTTTCCTCGGCCCACCCGCTAATTTGCGCCAGCCAGCCGATCCCCGTATCGCCGATTTTTTTCATCCGCGCATCGACCTGAAAAACCCCCGTTTCAAAAATCTCGAAACCTAATCTGCCCTTTTCTGTTTTAACGCAACGGACCCACCACCATGAACACCGCTCAACAAACCGCCCGCGTCGGTCTCTTCTTTCTGCTTGGCCTCGCCCTCACCTGGGTAACTTGGGAGACGCTCAGCGACGGCAAATTATTTAAGCAAACCGGCTACAGCCTGATTGCCGGCTTTGATAATCTCAAAGAACTCAAACAGGGCGACGAAGTCCGCATGGCTGGCGTCAAAATCGGCTCGGTCGAACGCACTCGCCTCGCCGGTCGCCGAGCCGAAGCCGTCCTGCGCATCGACCCAGGCGTCAAAATCGCCTCAGACGCCACAGCCACTATCGTCATGGCAGGCCTGATCGGCACCAACTACATCGGTCTCGACTTGGGCAGCCCCGGCTCGCCCGTCCTCTCCGACGGCGCCGAACTCCGTACCAAAATCACCCCCGACATCAACGCCATCATGACCGAACTCGGTAGCCTTGGCCAAAAACTCGAAGGCGCGCTTGGCTCCATCACCAATACGGTGAGCGGCGACGGAAAAAATCCCGGTCTATTTCAAAAGCTCGACCGTCTCGTGACCGACAACTCCGCGAAAATCGACACCACGATGACCAACCTCGCCTCAGCCACTGATAAAATCAACAAAAGCGAAGGAACCCTAGGTAAACTCCTCAATGATTCCAAACTTCACGATGAACTCGTAGCAACGGTGAGCGAAATAAGAGGCGCCGCCACCGATGCAAAATCCTTCGTCGCAGACGCTCAAATCCTCGTAAACCAAGTCAAATCAGGCAAAGGCACCCTCGGCGCGCTCATCTTTGACGAGACCGCGGGTAACGACCTTAAAGTCGTCACGCGCAATCTTCGCGATATCTCCGAAAAAATCGCTAAAGGAGAAGGCACCCTGGGCAAACTCCTCACCGACGACAGCCTTTATCTTAGTGCCCAGAGCACGCTCAAAAAAGCTGACCGCGCCATCGACGGTCTAGGCGATAGCGGCCCCATCACCGCCGTAGGCGCAGCCGCCAACGTCTTATTCTGATCCAGCCAGAGAGGTAAACAGGTGTAAAAAAAAGGCGCGGTGGAAATTACCACGGCGCCTGTTTCAGGCTGCAGCCCAGACCGCGATTCGCTCGCTAAGTCAGCGTTAAAAACCTCAGACCTTCGGTCCGCCCTGTGCAAGATTACGTGCACGGAGTCGCAGACCGTTGAGGCGGATAAAACCGGTGGCATCGCTTTGGTTGTACCAGCTCTTCACCCCTTCCATCGAAGCGATCTTATCGTCGTAGAGTGAGTATTTCGACTTACGACCACAGGTGATGATATTACCCTTATAAAGCTTCAGTCGGACGGTGCCCGTAACATAGCGCTGGCTTTCATCGACCATCGCCTGGAGCATTTCGCGCTCCGGGGCGAACCAGAACCCGTTGTAAACAAGTTCGGCGTATTTCGGAATAAAGCTGTCGCGCAAGTGCAGCACTTCGCGGTCGAGCGTAAGCGATTCGACCTGACGATGAGCCTGCATGAGGATGGTGCCACCGGGCGTCTCGTACACGCCTCGCGATTTCATTCCGACAAAACGATTTTCGACAAGGTCGACGCGGCCGATGCCATGTTTGCCGCCGAGTTTATTAAGTGTCTTCAACACGCCGCCAGGCGTGAGTTTCTTGCCATTCACGGCGACGCAATCGCCCTTCACAAAATCGAGCTCAACGTATTCTGGTTTGTTCGGCGCATCCTCCGGCGAGACCGAAAGTTTGAACATGCCTTTGTTGGCGATGGTCGTGGGGTCAAACCAAGGGTCTTCCAAGATACCGGCTTCGTAAGAAATATGAAGCAGGTTGCGATCCATCGAATACGGCTTCTTGAGCGAAGCCTCAACGGGGATTTTGTGTTGAGCACAGTACGCGATCATCTCGGCGCGACCGGGGAAGAGCTCGCGGTAAGCCTCGATCTTCCAAGGGGCGATGATTTGGAGCTGCGGCGCGAGCGCCATGTAGGTGAGTTCGAAACGGCATTGATCATTGCCCTTACCGGTAGCGCCGTGGGCGACGGTGTCGGCTTTTTCTTTCTTCGCGATGTCGACTTGGGCCTTGGCGATGAGCGGGCGCGCGATGGAGGTACCGAGGTAATATTGACCCTCGTAGATCGCATTGGCGCGAATCATTGGGTAAATGAAATCGCTCGCGAATTCCTCTACGAGATCGAGTGTGTAGTGTTTCGAAGCGCCGGTCTTCAGCGCTTTTTTATCGAGGCCTTTGAGCTCCTCTTCTTGGCCAACATCAGCGGCAAAGGTGACGATCTCTGCGTCGTACGTTTCTTTGAGCCATTTGACGATGACGGACGTGTCGAGGCCGCCGGAGTATGCGAGAACGATTTTCATGGATAGAATTTTTTAGGACTTTAGGTGGATTTACTTGCGTACAGCCTTGGCCAACACCGCCATAATGGCTTTCTGCGTGTGGAGGCGATTTTCAGCCTGATCAAAAATGATCGAGCGCGGATTATCTAGGACCGCTTGTTCGACTTCCTCGCCCGGATGCGCCGGCAAACAATGCATGAAGAGCGCATCGGGTTTGGCGGCGGCAAAAAGTTTGGCGGTGACGGCGTAGGGCGACATCTGGCGAATGCGTTCGGCCTTTTCGTCTTCCTTGCCCATGCTCACCCAGACGTCGGTGTAAACGACATCGGCGTCCTTCACGGCTAGATACGGATCGGTCGTGAATTGGTAGGAATCAGCCGGGAAACCTTCGCGCTGCAGCTGCGCCTTCAACTCCGCACCGGGGGCGAATTCTGCCGGGCCGGAGAGCGAGATTTTCATGCCAAAGAGGTTGGCACCGAGAATCCACGAATTGGCCATGTTGCAGGCCGTATCGCCAAGAAACGCGATCTTACGACCGCGCAGCGAGCCGACGAGGTCGTCATTTTTCGCCCAGCGCTCGGTCATCGTAAACGCATCCGTGTAGATCTGGCACGGATGCAGGAAATCGGTGAGCGCGTTGATCACCGGAATATTGCCCGCCGCCGCGAGACGCTCGACTTCGCTGTGATCGAAGGTACGGACGATCAAGCCGTGCACGAAACGTGAAAGGACTTTTGCGGTATCTTCTACGGATTCACCGCGGCCGAGCTGGATGTCATTTTTGTTAAGGAAGAGCGGATTGCCGCCGAGCTCGTGGATGCCGACCTCGAAGGACACGCGGGTGCGGGTCGAGGATTTGGAAAATATCATCGCCCAAGTCTGACCAGCGAGTAAGGGCGTAGGATTGCGACCGCGGTTGGCTTTGAATTCTCGAGCCAGCGCAAAAACTTCACCCAGTTCATGGGACTTGAAGTCGGTCTCTTTCAGGAAGTGTTTCATCGCTTAAAAAGAAAAATCTAGGACAACGCCCCCGTGGCGGACGAGAGCAAAAACAACTCGGGTACGGGGACCTAAAAGCGGGAAAAACTTTCGCTTTTTCTTGATCGCCCGAGAACCCGTGCAAAAAGGACTCACCCGTGGACGATTTCCGTACCGATGCCCTTATCGGTGAAAATTTCCAGCAGCAAGGAGTGCGGCAGACGACCGTCGATGAAGTGAACCCGTTGGACGCCTTCTTCGAGGGCCCGCACGGCACTACCGACTTTGGGGCGCATGCCTTTATCGATGATCCCCTTCGCTTTGAGTCCTTCGACTTGGCTAATCTTAAGTGTCGAAATCAGCGTTGAAGCATCGGGCGGCGCGGCCAAAAGACCGGGGACATCGCTCATATAAACCAAACGCCGTGCCCGCAACGCACTTGCGACGCGACCCGCAACGAGATCGGCGTTCACATTGTAAGGCTTACCATCGTAGCCCTCGGCGACCGGCGAAATCACCGGAATGAAACCTTCGGCGATTTCTTTTTTAATGAGCTTCACCTTAACTTCAGTAACTTCACCGACGTAGCCGAGATCCACGGTATTGCCGTCGTCGTCTTGCGTGAGTTTTTGGCAGACGAGCACACTGTCGCCAGCAAGACCCTTGGGTTTACCATTGGCCGTGATGATCGCGTTGCAGACGTCTTTATTCACGATCTCGTCCAGCGTGCGCTTAACGATGGCGACTGTGGCTTCGTCGGTCACGCGGAGGCCATTAATGAAGTTAGCTTTGAGGCCGGAAGATTCCATGGCCTTGGTGATGGCCTTGCCGCCGCCATGGACAACCACGACGTTGATACCGACGGCCGCGAGAAACGCGATGTCGAAGGCCACGCGCGTGCGGGCGACCGGATCGGGATCATCCATAAAGCTCCCACCATACTTCACCACAAACGTGGATCCGCGAAAATCTTGGATGTAAGGCAGTGCCTCGAGAAGCACCTTCGCCTTGGCGGTGAGTTCAGCAACATTCACATTCATAGCAGATCAAAGACCGCGGCCAAGGGCCGCAGGGAGCGAGAGGAAACTGGGAACAGCGTGCACGTTTTAAATTCGAAGAGAAAATAACTAGCGCACTCCGGCGGCGCTTTTCCATCACATTCGCAAGGGTCGGAAATAAATTATCTGGCCACCGCCGCTAAAAATTCGGCTTCACTCCGCGCCCACACCGGCCCACTTCTCCCCAGTGGCCAGTACAGCTCTTACTTTCCCTAACCGTGCAGCTCATCGCGCTTGGCTCATCAGCCAAGCCCAACTCCCGCTCGGTTTTCGTGTGGGCACCTCGCGTTTCGAGTTCATGCCGCGCGAGGCACCAAAACCCGCTAAGATGACGCTCACGTTGATCGCTCTCGATCAACCCACGCCAGATTTCGCCGCGATGTTCACTCGTAATGCACTCCCCGGAGCGCCTATTATCGTCGGTCGCCAACGCCTCAACGAGGCCACGCTTGGTGCAGTGATTGTAAACAACAAGGTCTCCAATGTCTGCGCGCCAGGAGGCGTCGAAGCATCAGAAAAAATCTGCGCGCGACTAGCGAACTTACTTAAGCTCAAGCCCGGGCAAATTCTACCGAGTTCGACCGGTGTGATCGGCTGGGGCCTGCCTGTTGAAGCCATCATGGAAGCGTTGCCGCAAACCTCTGCAACCCTGACCAGCGAATCTATTTTGCCGGCGGCCGAGGGCATCGTCACCACCGACCTTTATCCAAAAATCCGTCGAGCCAACGTCGGCTCGGGCAGCATCGTCGGCATCGCCAAAGGCGCGGGTATGATCGAACCTAATATGGCCACGATGTTGGTTTACGTGCTGACTGATTTAAAAATCCCACGCGCAGCATTGCGCGCGGCCCTCCATCGTGCCGTTGAGACCAGTTTCAACACGATTAGTGTCGATAGCGACACAAGCACTTCAGACACCGTGGCGCTCATTTCCTCGGGCCGCGTCCCTTGTCCCGATCTCGCCGCCTTCGAAGCGGCGCTCACTCAGGTGTGCCGCGATCTCGCAGAAGACGTCGTGCGCAACGGCGAGGGCGTGCGCCACGTTATCCGTGTAGCAGTGAGCACAGCGGCGACGACTGAGTTGGCGCGCGCGATCGGCAAAGCCATTGTCAACGCCCCGCTGTTTAAATGCGCCGTGGCAGGCAATGATCCCAACGTCGGCCGACTCGTACAGGCCATTGGAAAATACATTGGCGCCTACGCGCCCGAGACGGATCTGGCGCGTTTGCGGCTCCGGCTAGGCGGAATCGAAATTTTTTCAGGCGGAGTTTTCCAACTCAATCCCGAAAAAGAAACGGCTCTCGTCGCCCACCTCCGGGGCGCGGAACTTTACGCAAGTGCGCCCCCAAAAGACGGCGTCTTCTCGGCGGCGATCGATTATCCGCCGCACGAGCGCTGCGTCGAAATCGAAGTCGAAATCGGCAACGGTGCCGCCAGCGCGATCGTCATCGGAGGCGATCTCACCCACGAATACGTGAGCGAAAACGCCGATTACCGGAGCTGATCTGAACGAACCCAATTTCGCGCCACCCGCACCCAGCGCAACGGTCCTTCTCGGGGCGCTTTTTTGAACAGGAGCAGTGATTAAATCAGTCCGGCGGTTTCGGGGAAACCGCTCCAGAGATTCATGATTTGCACAGCCTGGCCGCTTGCTCCCTTCATAAGATTATCCTCGGCGGAAGTCAGAACGAAGTTACCGGTGCGCGCATCGTGCACTGCGGAAATGTCGATACGATTGGTGCCAACGACGTGCGCCGTATCCGGTGTTTCGCCCGCTGCGAGCACCTGCACAAACGGAGCGGCGGCGTAGACTTCGCGCCAAGCACTGTAGAGCGCATCAATCGTAGCACCAGCAGCGGCTGGGACGGTGATCGTAGTCGCGATACCACGCCGCATGGGTGCGAGATGAGGATTGAATTGGATAATGGTGGCGGTGCCGGTACGCAGCGCGAGTTGCTCCTCGATTTCGGCGAGATGCCGATGCTTTACCAAGCCGTAAGCCTTGGCGCTCTCGGCGCGTTCGCAGTAAAGATAGGCTTCTTCGGCTTTCTTACCCGCACCACTCACGCCGCTGAAAGAATTGACCACGATATGCTGGCGAGAAACGAGGCCTGCTCGCAGCAGAGGAACCAGTGGCACCAAAACACTGGTCGGGTAACAACCGGGCGCAGCGATGAGTTTCGCTTCGCTCTTCCATGTCGGCGGAGTCAGTTCGGGCAGAACAAAACGCGCTGCGGCCAATAATTCTGGCGCATGATGCTCACCGTAATATTTTTGATAGGTCGCCAAATCGGCGATGCGGAAGTCGGCGCTGAGATCGATCACGCGTTTGCCCGCGGGAACCAGTGCTTTAGCGTACGTAGCCGCGGCTCCGTGGGGCAGCGCGAGGAAAAAAAGGTCGATGTTACTGGCCGCGAGAGCCGCGGGGTCAGAATCGACAAAACGCAGACCGGCATCGCGGCCGCGAAGCGCCGGCATAATCGCAGCCAAGGCCTTGCCTGCATGGGTCCGTGAGGTCACCGCCGCGAGTTCCACGTGCGGATGACTGAGTAAAAGTTTAACCAAGACCTCGCCCGAATAACCGGACGCGCCGACAACACCGACTTTCATAGTAGTCGCAGCATTCAAAGCGGCGGGGAAATAATCGAGACGGAATTTTCGGCTCGTTCGATTTTGCCAAAAAAAGCCCGCGCCTTTTTAAAGGCACGGGCCGAAGCTGTAATCACGCGCACGCGCGTAATTGTGTTAGAATGCGTAGGAGTAGCTGATCGTAACGACGCCACGGCCGACAGCCGAGGTGTTGGTGGACTTCGGAGCGCTGCCGGTTTTCAAATAAGCGCTGTCGCCCTTGGTGTAAGCGAAACCAACCGTTAGCTTGGATTCCTTGGTGAGCTGGAAAGGCGTAGCGACGCCGAGCAGCCAGTAGTTACCCCAAGCCTTCGTCTGCGGGACCGAGCCTTTGACGAAGTCGTTGGCGAGGTAGGAACCATAGGAAGCGGTAAAATCGAGCTCGGTACCGAGGTCTTTGAGGGGCAAGGCGTAAGCCGAGGCGATCTCAACCGTAGGACCATCGAGGACGAAGTCGTAGTAGATCTTGGGGGTGAGTTTCACTCCGGAGATCGTGTAGTTCACAGCCAAGCTGGGTTCAAACGTCAGCTTGTAGAAACCGTTGGCCTCGTTAGCCGAAGGATAGGTGTAGAAGGTAACACCGGGCACGAAGCTCAACGTATCCGAGGCGACGGAGGTATAGGAGGCGTAGAAATCGAATTCAGGATCCGATTGACCCACGACCTTGTTCTGGATCGGGGAGTTAGCCCAGACGCCAGCAGTCAGGTTGCCGTAACCCAGCTCAACGGTGGGTTGGAACGAGGCCCCGCCGAGGCGTTGGCCACGGAACATGTACTGCGACGCGAACGACGGGGTAACCGTCACGGCGACGCTAGGAGCCGCCGGTGCAGGCGCAGGAGCAGTCTGAGCGCTCAAAGAGAGCGAACCCAAGGTGAGAGCACTGATGAGTGCGAAGGATAGTTTATTCATACTTTAGTTTGGTGGTTATGGTGTAGCGTAACAGCCCGAAGGAACCGGGCGCGAGAGTGTGTAAGCAAGCGGCTTGCCAAGTTCCCTCGTGCCGGAAAAACCGGGAAATAGGTGACGAAAAAGCCGACGCGCTCTGAGAGCAACGTCGGCCCAAATAAGCCGTAAATACCGCGAATGAAGCGCGGTAAAACCGGATTAACGTTTCGAGAACTGGAAGCGCTTACGAGCGCCGGGTTGACCGGCTTTCTTACGTTCCTTGGCGCGAGGATCGCGCTTCATATGGCCGGCCTTCTTGAGAGCAGGACGGAGTTCGGCGTTAAACTTTTGGAGCGCACGGGCGATGCCGTGAGCGACCGCGCCAGCTTGGCCGGCGAGACCGCCGCCGGAAACATTGGCGCTAACGTCAAATTTATCACTCAGAGTTACGGTGATGAGGGGCATTGCCGCTTGTTTGGCAAAGCTCTCTGGCACAAAGTAGTTCTCAAAGCTGCGGCCGTTAACGGTCAGCTTGCCCTTGCCTTCCGTGATACGGATGCGGGCGGTGGAGGTCTTGCGGCGGCCGGTGGCGGTGAAAACGTTCGCGGGTGTGCTCATGGGCGTAATCAGACGGAAATTTTGGCGGGA
>CANGCX010000016.1 GCA_947452315.1 Opitutia bacterium
CAGCAGGATAAAAACCAGCAGCAAAACAAAGACGACAAGAGCAAGTCCTCCGACAAATCCGATCCGTCGCAAAAGCAGCAAGACCAACAAAATTCTGACGACCAAAAAAACGATTCCAAGGATTCGCCTGATTCCAAGCCGCAAGACGGCAAGCAAGGTCAGAAAGCCTTTGGAGATATGAAAGACCAGCCTCCGCCACCGCCGCAACCACCCGAGGGCGACACCCAACAGGTCGGGGGCAATCCTGACAAAAAACCCGCCGACGCCACTGCCGATCCCTCCCTCGCGATGCCGCTCCAAAAGCTCGATCAGCTACGCAATCAAGATTCTCCCGCCAAACTCTTCAAACTCATGCAGGGCGAGCCTCAGCCCGCTCCCGCCAAAAAAGGTAAAAACTGGTGACAACCCGCATGTACCGCCGCCGCTTCTCTCTCCCCTTGCTTGTCCTTATTGCTCTCGGAGCCATCGTGTCTGCCCACGCGCAGACCGTGCGCTGGGAGCCCCTACAAGGTGCGCTCGCCGTTGGCCAGACGAGTGAACTACTCCTGATTTTTGAAGACTGCTCGCCCAAGGAAACGCCACGTCTACCCAAAATAGATGGCCTCTCGCTCGATTTCGCCGGCCAGTCTACCAGTACCTCGATCATAAATTTCACGCGCTCTGATTCCGTCACGTTTACTTACGCGGCTCGACTCACCAAAAAACAACGCGTCACCATTCCGTCCTTCGAGGTCGAGACCGACAAGGGCAAGCTCCGCACGCCTGTAGCGTCTTACGAGCCCGGAGCTGCCACCGTAGGTAACACTGGTGTTTCATTAGAGAACGCCGCTAATTCCCGACTCGCCGCCAATCCCAGCAGCGTCTGGGCTGGAGAAGTTTTTAACCTGACCTACAGCCTCGATGCCTCGCGCAGCTACTTTCCTGATTTCGGTCGCGGCCAGATTGAATGGAATGGCGAGCCGCTCGTTTCCGAAGATTGGTCTCGCCCCGATCCCCTGGATTTCCGCGCCGGCAACGAACCCCGCACTGGACTTTCCTACCGCACTCGCGCCATCGCCCGCACTCCGGGCAGCATCCGCCTGAACGCCGTAAGCCAACTCATCAACCTCTCCGTCGGGGTAACCGGATTCGGCTTTTTTCAACAACGTCAGTACCAGCAATTCTCCATCACCAGCGCCGCCCCAGTGCTGGAAGTGAAACCACTTCCCGTTGCCCCCGCCGGTTTCAACGGCGCCGTCGGCAGTCTCAAGCTCTCATCCAAAATCGTGCCTCTCACCGCCGCGGTCGGCGAGCCGATCACCTGGACGCTCGAACTCTCTGGTGCCGCCAACTGGCCCGACATCCCCGGACTACCCGCCCGCGCCGTTTCCAAAAATTTCCAAGTCGTCTCGCCCCAAGCCAAACGCACCCCCGCCGAGGGTAAACTCTTCGACGCCACGCTCGCCGAAGACGTCGTCCTCGTCCCTACCAAAGCTGGTACCTATACCCTAGGCCCAGTTACCTTCACTTACTTCGATCCCAAAGCCGGCATCTACAAAACGCTCACCTCTCCCACGACCAGCGTGACAATCACCGAGCCGACCAACAGCCCCTCCTCCACCACCGGACTCAATCTCAACGTAACACCCAATCCAGCTGACAGCACGCGGGCCGATAAGCCCACCCCAGCGAAAGTCGTCCCCGCGCCGTTGCCACTCGGCCTCCCGCGCGAGCCCGTCAACGGTTCCGCCCTCGCCACCGTGCCGCTGCCAACTCGCACTGTCGTCGCGAGCCTGCTCAGCGGGGTCGTTGGCTTCTTCCTTTTCTGGCTGATCCTAGCCTACCTCCGCGCTCGCCTCACCGATCCCCTTGCGCCGCGTCGGGCCGCACACTCGCGCCTAGAAAAACTTCTTCCCGAGCTTAACCTCGCCGATCCGACGGTACTCCGCACCCAACTTATCGCCTGGCAACACGACATCGCGCGCCTTCTGCTCCTGCCCATCGCCGCGCCCACATTGGCCGATCTCGACCGCACTTCGACCGCCAGCGATGCACTCAAAACCCTCTGGGCAGAAACCGACTGCACGCTCTACGGCGAAAATATTTCCCTTCCTTCCGATTGGTCCACGCGCGCCCGCGCTGCGCTTGACGCGTTGCCCTTGCCGCGATTCTCACCGTTGCGCCTGTTTTTGCCGCGCAACCTTTTCCCATTCATCGCCGCGCTAGCCTTTGCCGTACTCATCACGCCCGCTCAGTTACAAGCCGCGGACGGCGCTAGTGATTACCGGCGCGGAGATTTTCCAGCGGCGGAAAAAGCCTACCGGACCATCCTGACGGCGAACCCCACGGACGCCCTCGCACATCATAACCTCTCACTGGCACTCGCGCAGCAAGATCGCTGGGACGAAGCCGCCGCGCACGCCTCGGCTGCCCTCTTGCAAGCCCCGACCCACGAAGCGATCCGCGCCCAATTCACTCTGTCAGCTGAAAAATCCGGCCACGTTCCTGCCGCGCTCGCCGCCTTCCTCGCGCCCGGACCACTGCAAAAAATTGCCCGCCTGCAATCGCCAGTCGCCTGGCAAGTTACGCTGTTGGCTGGAGTTAGCTTTTGCCTACTCAGCACTGCAGGCCTGCTAGCATCGTTTTTTCAACTGCCCCAGAGCCCCGCACGCGCACAAGGGCTATCACGTCGACTCGCCTACAGTGTCATCATCGTGAGCCTACTCGTCATCGCAGGCGCCTTAACCAGCCTCTTCACTTACGGATCCGCCACTGATGCACGCGCGGCCATAGCTTGGCGCGCCGGCACGCTTCGCTCCATTCCCACCGAAGCCGACACCACGCAAAAAACCACGCCCCTCGCCGCCGGCAGCCTCGCCGCCGTGGACCAAAAATTCCTCGGATGGCGCCACCTCACTTTTCCATCGGGTCAAACCGGTTGGGTGCGCGCGGAAGACCTCGTCCCGCTCTGGCGTTAAAGCTCGTTGCTCGCGCGCAGGGCGGCGGCGCGTTCAGCCCGCGGGATGCGGCGTAAAAGCCAACGCTGACCGGCGTTAACGATAAAACCCGCGCAACGTAAGCTACCGCAACGGCACGGGTGTTGCCGCCATTCCTTAAAGCCGAACCCGTAATCAAACGTAAGCTCTTCACCCGCGGCAATTTCTCTCCGCGCGATAATCCAGATGCGACCGCGAATAGTATCGGCGCGACAATTGGGCGCACATGAGTGGTTGATCAAACGCGCGACGTTACGCCGCGTTCGACCATCGAGGTCGTAGCGCGCGTTGAGCTCAAAAATATACACGCAGTCGTCGCCGCCACGCCGCCCGCGCGCTAAGCGCAACGCTTCACGCCGCTCCGCCTCCGCCTTAGTTATGCGTTCGCCTGTGTATTCGATCACCGCCGTTCCATCCGGAATAATATCACGAGCATAAACGCCGCGACCATGAATCAAAGAAGCCCGGTGCTCAATCCAGCGCGAGACGGCAGCGCGGCGACTAGTGGTCTTACTCGATTTAGTTTTCAGGAGCGCAGCGGAGCGGGCTAGGCGCCATCAGACAACCCCCTTCTTAAGGAAACACAGCGGAGGCCAGACGACCTAGGGATGATCCAAAAACGTAACCGCCGCGTCAAAAACGCCACGCCACGATGCGGCTGTGTTTTTGCCCCTGCGCCATCGGCAACACGCGCGACTCGCTCACGCCAGCCTCGGCAAGGGCGCGACTAATCGCGGGCAGATGCGCGCCTTTTGACACCAATATCGTAAACCATCGGCATAATGACGGTAGCTGTGCACTTTCGGCGATCAAACGCCGAACAAACGCCAACTCACCGCCCGTGCACCAGAGCTCGGTGTTTTTACCTCCAAAATTCAAAACCGGCGAAGCATCGCGACGGCCACCCAAATTGCGCAACTTGCGCCGGGTACCGGCCGCCGCCTCCTCCGGCGAGGCATGAAATGGCGGATTACAAATGCAGGCGGAAAACGTCTCGCCGGGCTCAATTACGCCACGGAACATCGCCAACGCTGAACGTTGACGCCGCAACTTTAGCCGCCCCGCCAGGGTCGCATCCATTCGCAAGAATCCCTGTGCATGCTGCAAGGCGACTTGATCTGTCTCCGTGCCGACAAAACTCCAGTCATACTCGCGGCAGCCGAGGATTGGGTAAATACAGTTCGCTCCGACACCGATATCCAAAATGACAGTGGCTGCTCCGCGAGGGATTGCCCGCTCATCGCTGCCACTCAACAAATCCGCCACATAATGCAGATAATCTGCACGCCCAGGAATCGGGGGACACAGATAACCAAGAGGTATATCCCACTCCTCAAAGCCATAATCCACGCGCAGCAACGCCTGATTTAATGCCTTCACCGCCTCCGGATCCGAGAAATCAATCGAGGCGTTGCCGTAGGCGTTGACAGCAACGTAAGGAGCCAAAGCCGGAGAACGTGCCGTGAGCCGTGCAAAATCGTAGCCAGCTCGATGACGATTGCGCGGATGGAGTCCAGCTTTGGGTACAGATGTATGATTAGAGGTGATGTATAAAAGAAACGTAATTCCCTCGGATTTAAAACAGGATTCCGCCATTGTATTTTCATTCCGAACCTTCCCCTGGCGCGGAACGTCTCGCCGAAAAACCCGCCCTATCAATTCGAGCTAACCCCCTTGATTTGCTCATAATTTTCTCATGCTACCCTTCGCCCTTTCCATTTTTACTGGCGCCTTTCTTTTATTCCAAGTTCAGCCACTTATCGGCAAATACATCCTGCCGTGGTTTGGCGGAAGTCCGGGAGTATGGACAACATGTCTATTATTTTTCCAGATGCTGCTTCTGGGTGGGTATGCTTATGCGCATTTTTCCACAAAATATCTAAAACCGCGCGGCCAGATCGTGCTCCACGTTGCTCTATTGCTCGGCTCGCTGGCCCTCCTGCCCATTACGCCGTCGGAAACGTGGAAGCCGTTACTCGCCGGCGATCCTTCATTACGCATCCTGTGCTTACTCAGCGTGACGATTGGACTGCCCTACTTCGTGCTTTCATCCACCGGCCCGCTCATGCAGCGCTGGTTTAGTCTCACCCACCCCGGAGTCTCGCCCTATAGGCTTTACGCGCTTTCCAATGTAGGTTCGTTGCTGGCGTTGCTAAGTTATCCGGTGTTTTTCGAGGTCAAGTTTACTCGGAGCGAGCAAGCCGCATTGTGGTCAATCGGGCTCGGCTTATTTGCGGTACTTTGCGGATGGAGCGCTATTCGCTTGTTGCGTCAGGACCCGAAGAATGAGGCAAACAAAGCAGGTTTAGACACCGCGACAGCAACGGAAGTGCCCACGCATTGGGGTTCGAAAACACT
The DNA here is from genome assembly GCA_947452315.1 of Opitutia bacterium. Taxonomy (GTDB): domain Bacteria; phylum Verrucomicrobiota; class Verrucomicrobiia; order Opitutales; family Opitutaceae; genus Tous-C4FEB. Next base: position 5,334 of record CANGCX010000016.1, read on the forward strand.
TTGGATTACCCTGCCGGCGATTGCTTCGGTCTTGCTGTTAGCGATCACAAATAAACTCAGCCAAGAGGTCGCGGTCATCCCATTTTTGTGGGTATTGCCGCTCGCACTTTATCTATTGAGCTTCGTCATCTGCTTTGATCATGCGCGTTGGTATCACCGCGGCGTCTTTGCCGCCTTGCTGGTCGTGGGGCTGGCGAGCGTTGTAGTTTTAATCGAAGCAGGCAGTGACGCGCCCATGAAGCTGCAGATCGTAATTTATAACACCGCGCTCTTCGTCGCCTGCATGATTTGCCACGGCGAACTCTATCAGATCAAGCCGGCGCCCGAGCGTCTAACTTCTTATTTTCTATTCATCTCTGCCGGAGGCGCCTTGGGTGGCCTTCTCATAGCCGTAGTGGCTCCGGCAGTCTTCAATGATTATCTCGAGTTCCCGCTCAGCCTCATTGTTCTCGGGACCATTGTCGCACTCATTTGTATCCGCCAACGCAGTCGCTCACTCGCCCTCGGCGCGATCGCAGGCTCTGCAATCACAGTACTCATCCTGCCCGTGCTATTTTCAACCTTGGATGGGAGCGATGGTATCGCTTTTGAGTATCGTAAATTTTTTGACATCCATCTGGCCCTACTCGCCTCGGGTTTCGCGGTGGCCGTAGTGAGCACAATCGATTTCAGGCAACGAGCACTGGCAGCTACGTGGCGCCCGATCCTCGGACTTCCGATCGTTCTACTCGCCGTCCAATTCGGCTACATGATCACGAAGCAACTTCGCGCAGCCGATCCGGTGCCGGTACTGCGCTCGTCGCGTAATTTCTACGGCACGTTGAAAGTCCTCGATTACTCCCGAGATAATCCCGCGGAAAATTACCACCTACTCATGCACGGCGCGACAACTCACGGACTGCAATTTACTGCGCCTGATCGCGCCAGCTCAATTACCTCCTACTACGGACCAACCAGCGGCGTGGGCCTAGCGATCAATCAGCTCTCTGAAAAAGGCCCCAAACGCTTGGGCGTAGTCGGCCTCGGCACCGGTTCACTCGCTGCGTATGGCGCCACAGGCGATTATGTTCGCATCTATGAAATCAACCCCGCCGTCGAGCGCTTAGCCCGCGAATCGTTCAGCTATCTGGCCCGTTGCCCGGCCAAGCTCGATGTGATTATGGGCGACGCCCGTCTCATGATGGAACGCGAACTAGCCCTCGGGAAAACTCAGTCGCTCGATCTACTCGCACTCGACGCTTTTAGCAGTGACGCCATTCCGGTGCACCTGCTTACCCGAGAAGCTTTCGGGATTTATTTAAAACATCTTAAACCGGATGGCGTCATCGCTATCCACATTTCCAATCGCTACCTCGACCTTCAACCCGTCGTAGAACGACTCGCTCAAGAATTCGGCTTGGACGTTGCGTGCATCTCAGATGAACCGATCGATGAAGCCTGGCTTTACTCAACGACGTGGATGTTGGTTTCCCGTGATCGATCATTGTTGCGTGCCCCAAAAATAGCGGCCGCTACGGAAACTATGAAATCCAAGCACCCCTCGGGCATACTGTGGACCGACGATAAGACGGACCTGTACTCGATCATGAAGTGATCGCTGTTTTCACAAAAACCTATTTAATCAATCGGCAAACTGCCAATCAACGCAACGCCCTCGCCGGAGGCGGCTCTAAAGTTCTGCTGCAACTCATCGATCTCATCGGCCCAATCCTTTACAGCTGCCACGAGACACCGAACGCAGGTGAGCTGTGAGCTGCAACAACCTTATGCCAGCCATCGTCGAATTGTAGGCTGGAGGCGTTTTAGCGAAAGTCGGTCATAGCAGGATGAAGCTCGTTTTCTGCACCCGCTCGATTAGCGCCATTCTGGGTGAGCCGATCGCTTGGCACCGCAACCTTCCGATACAAATACGCGAAAAAGTCGCGGATAACTAGAACTAGGCATTACAAATCGGAAAGGTCTCAAACTAGAGACCGACATTACCGCATCTATTCCACTGGCTGCCCGACATGGATTCGAACCATGACTAGGTGAGTCAAAGTCACCTGTGCTGCCATTACACCATCAGGCATCAGTAGAACGGAAAACGGTGCGCCGCCTCCGCCCTAGGTCAAGGGCGGAAACAGAGAGTTTCGCGAAATCAAAAACTTAGCCCAACGCCGCCCGCAAGCGCGTCAGCTCAGCTTGTTTCGCTTTTTGATCGGCGAGTTGTTTGCGTGCACCCTCAAGAACCGCGGGCGGTGCCTTGCTCACAAATGCTTCGTTGCTCAAGCGCGCTTCCGTGCCGGCGATGTGCTTGGCAATCGCGTCGAGCTCCTTGGTGAGCCGCACTTTTTCGGCCGCGGGATCGACTGTGCTCGCGAGATCGAGATAAAGCGTACCGAGCGTCGTTACGACAGCTGGAGCGCCTTCCACAACTTCTTGACGCGCAAATTCTGTAGCTCCCGCCATGCGCGTGAGTTTACCCAAACTCGCGGCCAAGACTGCCCAAGAGGTATCGTTAGTCTTCACCAAAAACCGCACGTCGCGACGGCTGGCGAGGTTGTGTTCGGCTTTGAGCGCGCGTGCTTGCGAAACAAAAGCCTTAACACTTTCAACCGTAGAGGCTTGAGCAAGGTCAAGTCGCACACCCGCCGCCGCGAGAATACGCGTGCAGGTCGCTTCATCTTCGACGCGCGCATCGCGCATGAGGAAAGTTCCCGCCGCCCCGTAGCCGAGCAACGTCCACAGTTCTTCCGTGATAAACGGAATCACGGGGTGCAATAAAAGCAGCGTCTGTCGCAACACGAGGTCTTGGAGCGCGAGGCAATTGGCTTTAGTATCTGGGGACTGAAGTTTAGATTTCGAGACTTCGACGTACCAATCGCAGAAATCGTTCCAGAAAAACCCATAGAGCGCTTGGACGGCGCCGCTGAACTCAAAGTGCGCGAAGCAACGATCCACTTCGCGGGTGGTGGCGAGCAAGCGCTCAAGGATGGCATGATCGTCGGCGTCAAACTTCGCGCCATCGAGCCGTGCAGCGATGGCCGCGAGCGATGAGTTATCGCTCATCTCGCCACTCATTTGGCGGAAACGGGAGGCGTTCCAGAGCTTGTTGCAGAAATTTTTACCACCCTCGATGCGGTCTTCTTGGAAGCGGATGTCCTGCCCTTGCGGAGCGATCGAGATGATACCGAAACGCAGACCGTCGGCGCCGTAGCTATTGATCAGATCGAGTGGATCGGGCGAGTTACCGAGCGACTTCGACATCTTGCGGCCCTGTTGGTCGCGGATGATTCCCGTAAAATAAACATCCTTAAACGGTATGCGTTTTTCCAACGACTCGCCCTCGTGGGTAAACTCAAGACCTGCCATGATCATGCGCGCGACCCAAAAGAAAATGATGTCGGGCCCAGTTACGAGCGTGCTGGTCGGATAAAAATAATTGTAGCCGGAGGCCTGCATTTTTTGTGCGTCGGGCCAACCTAGCGTGGCAAATGGCCAGAGCCAAGACGAGGCCCAGGTATCGAGTACGTCTTCTTCTTGCACCCAGTTAGCTGGATCGGCGGGGCCGGTGAGCGAGATGTGAACTTTATTACCGTCACGTAGATCAGCCTCGGTGAGCGTCTCCTTATCGACACCTTTACGGTACCAAACTGGAATGCGATGGCCCCACCAAAGCTGCCGACTGATACACCAATCTTGAATGTTCTCGAGCCAGTGGAGGTAAACTTTACTCCAGCGCTCGGGGTGAAATTTGATATGGCCATCGCGCACAGCAGTCTTGGCTTCCTCGATCCGAGGATAACGCAGCCACCATTGCCACGTTAAACGTGGCTCGATCGGCACATCGGCGCGCTCGGAATAACCGACGTTGTTAGCGTAAGCTTCTTCGGCGACAAGGGCGCCGGATTCTTTTAAAATTTCGGCTGCTTTCTTACGGCCCGCGAAACGATCCAGGCCTGCGAGTTCGGGGCCCGCGAGAGAGTTGAGAGTACCATCGGCGTTGAGTACGTCGATAACCTGAAGTTTGTGGCGGGTGCCTACCTCGAAATCGACTTTGTCGTGGGCGGGGGTGATTTTGAGCGCTCCGCTGCCGAATTCTTTGTCGACCGCCGCGTCAGCGATAATCGGAATCGCGGTGCGGTTTAGCGGACGCCAGACCGTCTGGCCGATGAGTGTGGCGTAACGCGGATCTTCAGGATGAACGGCGATGGCGACGTCGCCGGGAATCGTCTCGGGGCGCGTGGTCTTGACCTCAATGAATTGACCTGGGGATCGCGTGAGTTCGTAGCGGACGCGGTAGATCGTGCCGTTGACCGGCTTCATGATCACTTCTTCGTCTGAGAGAGCGGTCTGTGATGCTGGGCACCAGTTCACCATGCGTTTGCCGCGGTAAATGTTGCCGCGCTCGAAAAGTTTCACGAACACACCCAACACGGCCTGCGAATAATGCGGGTCCATGGTGAATTGCGTGCGATCCCAATCGCAGGAGGCACCAAGTCGACGCAGTTGTTCTAAGATAATACCACCCTTTTCCTCGCGCCATTCCCAGACCTTCTCGACGAATTTCTCGCGACCAAAATCGTGACGCGTTTTCTTTTCCTTGCGGAGTTGGCGCTCAACAACGGTCTGTGTGGCAATACCGGCGTGATCAGTACCAGGTAACCACATGGCTGATTTTCCCTCGAGCCGCGCGCGGCGGATGAGGATGTCCTGAATGGTGTTGTTGAGTACGTGCCCCATCGTGAGCACGCCGGTGACATTAGGGGGCGGGATGGCAATACTGTAGGCGGGCTGGCCGGGTACAACCTTGCCCGCAAAGCAGCCGGCCTGTTGCCAGGCGGCGTACCATTTCTGCTCAACATCGCGGGATTCGTAGCTCTTGGTGATCTCGGCCATAGTGGATTACGGGATTGAAACCGGTTAGAAAACTCCGCCAACGGTCCACCCGCAATGCCGTTTTTCACGCTTTGCGCGCGACCAGTTTCAACTTCACAGTACTTTTCGTCCATGTCTTTAAGCTCCTCAGCGTCCGCCCGTGAATTCCTTGCCTTTGCCGGCGATGTGCCCGCGTCTGCACGCTTGGCTGCGGCCAAAGCTTATCTCAAAGCCGAACAAGCCGTGTTGTTGACCTCGCACCAAGCTGGTAGCACCGGCCTCACCATCGTCCGCGCCCGCTCCACCTCGATCGATACGTTGCTCGTCGCGCTCTTCGATTGCGCAATCGCTTCCTTTACGCGCAAACACGGGCCGCAGCCCATGCCTGTTTCCCTACTGGCTCTCGGCGGTTACGGTCGCGAAGAACTCGCGCCGTGGAGCGATATCGATGTGATGTTTCTCTTCCCGGCAAAGACGAAAGCCGCCCTCGCTCAACCGCTCCAAGAACACCTAACGCAGGAAATTTTGTACCTATTATGGGACTGTGGACTGAAAGTTGGGCATTCCACGCGCACCCTTGACGAAGTCTTTATCGAGGCGCGCAAAGACATCCAGACGAAGACCGCCTTGCTCGAAGCGCGCCTCGTCGCCGGCTCCACTGCGCTCGCCGATACGTTCGCTCAAACCTACCGCAATTTTTATACGAGCGAAGATCCCAAGGCCTACATCGCCGCCCGCCTCGACGACCAAAACAGCCGCCGCGCCAAGTTTGCAGACACCGTTTTCAACCAAGAGCCCGATCTCAAAAATGGCGTCGGCGGTCTCCGCGATTACCAAAGCACCGTCTGGATGGCCCGCGTGAAACTCGGCATCGACACCCTCGCTGATCTCGCCGCGCAAAATTATCTGAAGCCCGCTGATGTCGAGTCTGCGCAACGTGCGCACGAATTCATCCTGCGCGTGCGCAACGAGCTACATTTCATCAGCCCGCGGCCGACGGACACCCTAAACCTGGATACCCAACCTCGCGTGGCCGAAAACCTCGGCTACACGGAGACTGACATGCTCCAGCGCGTGGAGCATTTCATGCAGGATTATTACCGCGCGGCGCAGACGATTTTTCGCATGTCGAAACTCGTCGAGAGTCGTCTCGCGCTCAGTATCGGCCGTGGCGCGAAGGGCACGGCAAGCTCGATTCGCGAATCATTACTCATCTCACGTTTCACCCGCAGTAAGCGCCTCGATGGCTTTATTGTACGCGGACGCGAACTCGCCGCCGAATCCCCCGCGGTTTTTACCACCGATCCCGTCCGTCTGATTCGCGTTTTCCGCCATAGCCAGCAACTCGACTGCGCGATCGACCTGCACCTGCGCGAACTCATCCGGGAATCCTTGCCTTTGCTCACGCCGGAGGTCGCGGCCTCAGCGGACGCCACGGCCAGCTTTCGCGCGATCCTATCCGAAGTCGGCGCAGTTTATCCCGCGCTGGCTTTGATGCATGAGCTGGGCGTACTCGGTCGTTTCATTCCTGCCTTCGACGCACTCACGTGCCTCGTGCAGCATGAATATTACCACCGCTACACGGCAGATGTGCATACGCTCAACGCGATACGTGAGCTCGACCGCATCTTTACTGCGGCCGAACCCATCACGCTCAAATACCGTGAGGTGCTCCACGAGATTTCAGACTCCGCCCTGCTCTATCTCACGCTGCTACTTCATGATATCGGCAAAGCCGAGGGCATCCAGGGTCATGCCGAGAGCGGTGTGCGCATCGCTGAGCCCCTGCTCAAGCGTTTTGATGTTTCACCCGAGGGATGCGCCGTAGTCTCTTTTGTCATCCAAAATCATTTGGCGATGGCACGATTCTGGCAGAAGCGGGATGTCGATGATCCTAATACCGCCGCCGCCTTCGCCGATCTTGTGCTTGATCCCGAGCGCCTGCGGATGCTCTACGTCCACACCTTTTGCGACGCTCGCGGTACCACAGTTGATCTTTGGAACAGTTACAAAGATACGCTCCACACCACACTTTTTCGTGCCACCCTTGAACGCCTGAAACACGGCCCCACCCTCGCCGCCAGTTACGAAGCTAAAAAGCTCATGACCCAACAGGACCTCATCGCCCAACGCATCCCCGGCATCAGTGATGACGAAATTGCCGCGCACTTCAGCCTACTGCCCGACCGCTATTTCATTCATACCGAAGGCAGCGAAATCGCTCTGCACATTCAGATGGTGAACAAACTGTTCACCTCCATTGCCGCGGCTGATTCTGTCGGCACGCTTCGCCCTGTTATTGAGTGGAAAGACGATCTCAACCGCTCGCTCACCGTCGTCAACGTCGTCACCTGGGATCGCGCCGGCCTCTTTTATAAACTCGCCGGCGCCCTTAGCGTCGCAGGTCTGAGCATCCTCGGGGCCAAGGTCATCTCTCGGACCGATCACATCGCCATCGACACCTTCTATGTTGTCGAACCCGGCCGCGGGGTCGTCCAAAGCGCCGCCGCACAGGAAATTTTTGCCAAAACCATCGAGTCGGCGCTCGTCTCCAACAAAGACCTCTATCCCGATATCGTCGCCCAAGCTAAAAAAATTGCCGCCACCCGCTACCTATCCGCCACCAACGGCGAAGCGCTCCACAGCTCCTTTCCTCCCACCGTCGAGGTTTACCATGAACTTTCCATGGAGCGCACCATCGTGGAAATCCAAGCCCGCGACCAAATCGGTCTCCTCTATCGACTCGCCAAGACAGTATCCGACCACGGCTTCGACACTACCTTCGCGCGCATCGGCACCGAGCGTGGTGTAGCTATCGACACGTTTTATATCGAAAGTGGCGACCATGCCGCCGTCGAAAACCCCGAACGCCTGCACGCCCTCCGTGACGCGCTAGCCGAAGTCATCGCCGCCCCTGCGCCGGCGAACGCAGCCGGCAAATAAGCGGCGAGCTGTCGCTCGGCAGCCCGCCGGATAAAATTCTTTTACGATGCAGCCGCGGCCGAATTGGGCGGCGAGCACAGAATTTCTGGCCTTCCGCCCCGATTCCTCAATCTTCGAACCCGTGGAATCCGCCTCCGCCCTTTCCCTAGCCGATCAAGCCACACTTGGCCGCATCTCCTCGCTCGGTTTTCAGAGCGACGATCCTGCCTTTGTACTCCCACGCATTCTAGGCGAACTTCTCACCCGCTTTCAAGGCTCCGCCGGCTCCATTTCGCTCCTCAACCCTGACCACGGCCGCCTGGAAATCGAAACCCAAATAGGACTCCCTGCTGATTACCGCGAAGTCGTCCTCCGTCTGGGCCAAGGCATCACCGGGTGGGTAGCCTTCCATTCCCGAGCACAACTCGTTCCCGACGTCACTCGCGACGCCCGTTATGTCAGAGTCCGCTCGAGCACCGCCTGTGAAATCGCAGCCCCCATGGAGGACAACGGTCAGGTCTTGGGGGTGATCTGCCTCGATCACGACACCATCGGCCATTTTACGCCCGGCGACCTCGCTCTGCTGGTGCGCTTCACCGCTGAAGCCACCGCTGTCGTTCAACGCCTCTGGCAACTCCGCCACCTTAAAGCCAAGGCCCGTCAACTGGAGACCCTCATTACCACCGGCCAATCCCTGGTCGCCAAACTCGAACCCCAAGAGCTCTTTGACTCACTCACGCGAGACGCTCGTCTGGTCCTCTCTGCTCGAGCCTGTGCGCTCTACCTGCACGACTCCGAAACCGCCACGCTAAGCTTCGCAGCCTTAACCACCTGCGCCGTCGTTACCGCACCGCCCGCTGGCGCGCTCCCGCTCCATTCTTGCGCCTTCGCGTCCGCCGTCCACACCCGCCGCGCCATCACCTTCACCAACATCCAGACGCCCGATTTTCGCGATCTCAATGACTTACCACTCGACCCCGCGCTCGTTTCCGCCCTCGCCACGCCCCTAAGCTACGAAGGCGAAGTTCTCGGCGTGCTCGCCGTTTTTACTGATCGCGTCCATCGTTTTGATAACGACGAAAAACGACTCCTCGCCGCCCTCGCGTCTCTAGGAGCGGTGGCCCTACAAAATTCCCGCCTCTACACCCGCGTTTTCCAGAGCGAAGATTCACTCCGTAAAAACGAACGACTCACCACGCTCGGCCTTCTCGCTGCGGAGATCGCCCACGAAATACGTAACCCCCTCACTGTCCTCAAACTTCTCCACGGCGGCCTAGGGGTCGATTTCACGCCTGACGATCCGCGCCAGACCGATATGCGCGTCATCGCTGAAAAGCTCGATCAACTTGAAGGCATCGTCACGCGTGTGCTAAATTTCGCCAAAGCCCCCACGAGCCTCCACACACGTTGCTCGCTCGGAGAAATCATCGAAGATACGCTCGTCCTACTCCGCCTCAAACTTGCGCAGAGCAAAATCGCTTTCCGTTTCGAGCCCCCTCCACGCCCAGTCGTCGTTGAAGGACACCACGGTCAACTGCAACAAGTCCTCCTGAATTTAATTATCAACGCCATGCAGGCCATGCCTGACGGCGGCACGATCAAGGTCACGCTCGAGATCGTGCTCCGCGATTCCGGAGCGGTTGCCCAACTCGACCTTGTCGACACCGGCACAGGCATTCCTGAAAACATTCGTGAACGCATTTTCGATTCCTTCCTCTCCGGTCGCCCCGGCGGCACGGGCCTCGGTCTTGCCATCGCTAAACGCGTCCTCATTTCCCACCACGGCGATCTCACCCTGCTTTCGAGTAGCCCGGATGGCACTGCGATGCGCCTCACCTTGCCCATAGCGTAATCAGACTCATCTATATTTCCTATCCGCCATGACCGTCCCTCCCGCCGCCCCTAAGCCCCCGCCCGCCGCGGTCGACGCGTATGCGCCCACTCCGCGCCAACGCAAACTCATATACCTCGCATGCGCTGTACTCATCGTGTGCGCCCTAGTCTTGATCTTCGTAGCCAACCCCAAAATCCCGCTGCCCGCCCGACTGATTTTAGGCGCGATTAATATCATCGCCGCAGCTACGTTGTTACTGCTCGTACGCCAAAAATCTAAACCGCAGGCCTGAAACAATAAGCGCGTAGCACGGCGTGCGACTCAGTCTTCCAATTCGACGTTCCAATAAGCGACATCGAGGAAGTCCTTCCACGCGGCATGCTGGCTTTGATTACCTAGAACGAGCGAAATCACGGGACGCCACTTCGGGCGCACGGGCTTTCGAATAAGACGCATATGCGCGTCGTGCGGCAGGCGATTGGCCTTACGTGAATTGCACTTGATGCAGGAACACACGATATTTTCCCACGTCGTCTTACCGCCAGCATCACGGGGTATCACGTGATCAAGATTGAGCTGCTCGCGGGGCAAAACCCTTGAACAATACTGACAGGTGTTCTTATCCCGATCGAAGACATTCCCGCGCGTCAGCTTCAGTTCCTTGCAGGGCAACTTATCAAAAAAGGTGAGCAGGATCACCCGCGGCAAACGAATCGTGCGAGTCGGCGTATGGACTGTTTCTACGGCCTCAATCGGTGGATTACTCGCTGAGAAATCGATCCAATCCATCATCGAAAACATCCGGAAATCATCATCGTGGTGATGCACCACATGTGCATGCCCACGGGCTAACAGCGCAAAAGCCCGTCGAGCGCCGATGACGTTAACCGCCTGCCATAGGCGATTCAAAACCAGCACCGGTTGGTCGAGAGCAACGTCCATACGGGATGAGTGGAATAATCGTCCGATTCCCCCTCTGTCAAGCGGCGCACCTGAGACAAAACAAGAGTGATCCCCTACCGGCCCGCACTCAACCCTGCCAGTCTCGGGCTTGACACGGCCCCGCGCTTCAAACTTGTTCATCACTCCTTCATGAGCCTTTCCGGCACGACGATTAACGCCTCTCTGCTCGCCCACGTTTCCGTGGTCGTAGCCTCCGTCGTATCCGTATCCATTAGCCGCGCGCCGCGGGGGGCCTGATTCGTCTAACGACTTTCGCCCCTCCGGTGCCAAACCGGAGGGGCTTTTTATTGGCCCCCACGGTGAGGCCTCGGGCGGGTTTTTAAAAAACCAAAACCACGCCATCCCGATGCAAAATCAACCGACTACCACACCGCGCACCTTGCTGAGCCCAATCCTCGGCTTCACCGCCACGCCCAAAATCGTGACCACGCTCCCCCTCACCGCTTCGCCGCATGACTTCTTGCTCATGACTCTGTGCCCCCAATTCACACCGGAACTGGCCCCACTCGCCTCCCACGAGCACCCACACCGTACCCGCGCAGCCTGAGCGCCTAGGCGCTTCAGGCTCGCATCGGCCATGGCCGCGCGACTACGACTGAATCCATGTCAAAACTTCCCGCCGCCCTGCCGGCCCCGCAACGTGGACAAGCCTGCTCCTGTGGCAGTGGCAAATCCTACGATCTTTGTTGTGAACCGATCATCAAAGCCGTGCGCCCCGCCGCCACTGCTGAAGAGCTCATGCGCTCGCGTTTCACTGCGCACGTCGCCCGAGACTACGCGCATCTGCACCGCTCTTATGCCGGTACCGCCAGCGAAGCCTACGTTGAGTTGCCTGATGAACCGGCCATCGGCTGGACGCGCCTCGAAATCCACGCCCACGAGCCTAACGCCCAACCCGACCTGTCCTACGTAGAGTTCTCCGCTTATTACGTCGACGCCAACAACGAGTACGTACTTCAAGAAAAGGCCGAATTCCGCCGACACCCCGCCACCGGCTGGATCTACACTCGTCCCGTGCGCACCGGCCCCGCGCCCGCGAAAGCGGCCGTCAAACCCGGCCGCAACGACCCTTGTTCCTGCGGCAGCGGCCGCAAATATAAGCACTGCTGCATCTCCAAGGCCGCTTAAAAAAGTCGCCCTTTTTAGTCCCATGCAACCGCGTTGGCTGCTTTCCCATGCCCGCGGTTACATTGAACTCGGCCTACTCGAAGAAGCCTCCGCGGAACTTGCGCAACTTCCGCCTGAGTCGATCGACGGTGATGAAGCCCTCGTTTTGCGTATGGAAATTTTTCGTGCGCAATCTCGCTGGATAGAGCTGTGCGTAACCGCCGGCGAACTCACCCGTCGCCAACCCGCCAACGCTGACGCATGGATCACTTTCGCCTATGCCACGCGCCGAGCGGAATCTCTGCACGAAGCCGAGGCCATTCTCCGCAAGGCCGAACTCCGGCACCCGCGCGAACCCACGATCCAGTTTAATCTGGGTTGTTACGCTTGCCAACGCGGAGACTTAGCCGAAGCCCGCCGACGGGTCGACGCAGCCATTGCTCTCGAGCCTCACTTTAAAATCGCAGCTCGGACCGACCCCGACCTCGCTGCGCTGCGCGCGGCTGGAGACTGCGGTTCGGACTGTCCTTCGGCTGGCTAAATTGCGGCGAACTAAGCAACATAGCCTGCTTTAGACCCTACCCCGCATGTCGTCACCGCTCCTCGCCCTTCGCCAAGTCGTAAAAAATTACGGCGGCGTGCGCGCCTTGCGCGGAGTCGATTTTGATCTTCGTGCCGGCGAGGTCCACGCGCTCCTAGGCGAAAATGGCGCAGGCAAAAGCACGCTCATTAAAATCGTCACGGGCGCCCACGCCCCTGATGGCGGCACGATTACAATCGCAGGCCAACTCATCGCCGAGCTCACACCCGCCATTTCGCGCTCGCTCGGTATTGCTTGCATTTACCAACAACCAGCACTGTTCCCCGACCTCACCGTCGCTGAAAATCTGGCTCTACGTCTCGACGCAACCACCGTGCACGCCCGCGTCGATTGGACCGCTCGCCGTGCCCGCGCCACCGCTCTTCTCGCCCGCATTGGGGCAGCCATCTCACCTGACGCCGAGGTTCGGTCCTTATCGATGCCCGAGCAGCAACTCGTCGAAATCGCCTGCGCGCTCGGATCCGGCGCCCGCATCGTGATCATGGACGAACCCACGGCATCGCTAACACAGAAAGAACAGCACCTACTTTACGCCGTCGTTCACGATCTTCGCAAAAACGGCGTCGGCGTCATATATATCTCGCATCGTCTCGAAGAAATCTTCGCCCTCGCTGACCGCGTCACCGTGCTACGCGATGGCCAAAGCGTTGGCACCCACGCATTGGCAGACATTAACGAAGCCGGCCTCATCCGACTCATGGTCGGCCGTGAAGTGGCTCAAGTATATCCCGCCGCGCAATCTGCTCCGGGGGCAACCGTACTCTCCCTCCAGGGCGTCGGCTGCAACGCAAGCGGCGTGCACGACGTATCCTTCGAGGTCCGCGCTGGTGAAATTTTCGGTCTCGGCGGCCTCGTCGGTGCCGGTCGCACCGAACTTGCCCGCATCCTCTTCGGCCTCACGCCCGCTGACTACGGACAAATCAAGCTCGCAGGCGAGACCTTGGAGCTGAGTTCACCCCAAGAGGCCGTGTCGCATGGCATCGCCTATGTCCCCGAAGACCGTCGACGCCACGGCGTCGTGCTGGAGTTGCCCCTCGAGCAGAACATCACGATGGCCATCCATCGACGACTATTTCCAACTACGTGGTTAAGCTTCAACGCCGAGCGCGCACTCGCTCTAGATTACATACGTGACTTAGCCGTAAAATGCGCCGGACCCGACGCGCCCGGCGGCAGTCTATCCGGAGGCAATCAACAAAAAGTCGCTCTTGCCCGCTGGCTCGCGACACGCCCAAAACTCCTCATTCTCGACGAGCCTACTCAGGGTGTGGACATAGGGGCCAAGACTGAAATCCACAAAATTATTCGCCGTCTCGCACATGAGGGTCTGGCCGTGATCCTCATTTCGAGTGATCTACCTGAAGTCATCGGCATGAGCGATCGGATCGGCGTGATGGCCCATGGGACGCTACGCGCGATTCTACCCGGCGGTTCAGATCCGCATACTGTCATGGCCGCCGCGCTAGGCACTGCTGCATGAAACGCTATTTTCGAGAACTCTCCGTATTAGGTGCATTGCTTGTGGTTTTGATCGGGCTCGCACTGTTTGCGCCGGCATTTTTTGCACCACAGCCGTTGCTCTCATTGGTTACCCGCGAAGCGCCGACGCTCGTAGTGGCGTGCGGCATGGCGTGCATCATCATCACTCGCCAAATCGATATTTCTGTCGGCTCGATGTTTTCGGTGTGCAGCGTATGCGCAGGCCTGCTCGCGGCACGAGGTTGGCCGCTGGCGCTGGTGTTGCCCGCGAGTGTAGGGCTCGGCGCGCTGTTCGGCGTGTTTAACGGGTTTCTCGTAGCGGTGCTGCGCTTGCCTTCAATCGTGGTCACGCTCGCAACGATGGTGACGTTACGCCAGGGCCTGAATCTGGTTCGTCAGGGCGAATTCGTAAATTTACCTGATCGCGTGCAGTGGTTTGGTCTAAGTCAAACCGAGGGCCAACTCGTACTTGTCAGCACCGCACTGGGCTTACTTGTGACGCTAGCGTTGGCGATGCGACATGTCGCGGCAGGCCGCTATATCTATGCGGTTGGTACGGATGCGGAGGCGGCACGACTGGCAGGGATCAGGCCGCAGTTGGTGACAATGCTCGTATTTGTTTTAATTGGCGCGCTCACCGGTCTCGGAGCCATGATGAATCTCGCGCAATCCCCCCAAGTTCAGCCTCTGACTGGCAACGGCCTCGAGTTGAAAGTTATCGCGGCGGTTGTTGTCGGCGGCGTTGCGATCTCAGGCGGACGCGGCAATCTCTGGGGTGCCTTCGCGGGGTTGTTATTGCTCGCTTGTGTCTCACCTGCGCTGACGCACTTGCACGTCGAAGCCTATTGGGAAAAAGCCGTCCATGGCGCGATCATCCTGCTCGCCGTCATCGCTGATGGCCTGCGCAGCCGCCAGAGCAATCGCTGATCCATGAGCACTAGCAGCCAAGCTCCCGCTATTTCCAAAGTTCCCCGCCGAGACTGGCGCGCATTGCTCACGCGCCATGAGATGCTGCTTCTTTACGTACTGATCGCCGAGTGGCTGTTTTTTTATTTCGCGGGGACGAGCACCAACCGGCGCGGGGTCGTTGTCGGCTTTGGCACCTGGGATCGGCAGTTTGATATTCTCCGCCATTCCTGTGAAATCGGCCTACTCGCACTCGCCCTTACGCCGGTCATTATTACGGCAGGAATCGATCTTTCGGTCGGTTCGTTGCTTGGGCTATGTGCGATTCTTTTTGGTAAGCTGTGGCACGATGGCGGCCTAACTATTCCCGTCGCGATGGGAATCACGCTTGGAATCGGCGCTCTAGCCGGCGCGCTCAACGCCGTCCTCATTACTATGCTGCGGCTGCCACCCTTGATCGTAACGCTGGGCACGTACTCTCTGTTCCGCGGTCTCGCCGAAGCCATCACTAGGGGCTCGATCACCTACACGGATTTTCCAGATAACTTTCTGTTCATCGGCCAAGAGCGCTGGCTCGGACTACCGACGCAGGCGTGGATTTTTCTCAGCGTCGCCCTTGCTGTTGGGCTACTGTTGCATCGCACGACGTTCGGACGGGCCTTCCGCGCCATCGGTCTCGCGCCCGAGGGCGCACGTTACGCCGGTCTACCCGTTGAACGCAGGTTGGCATTAGTTTACGTGCTGGCGGGCCTGATTGCCGCCATCGCCGCGATCATTTATACCGCACGGCTCGGCCAGGCTAAGGCCGATGCCGGCAGCGGCTACGAACTATTTGCCATAACTGCGGTGGTCCTCGGCGGCACGAGCATTTTCGGCGGAACCGGTACGATACCGGGCACGCTTCTTGGGGTTGCCGCGATCGCTGTACTTAAAAATGGCCTCGCCTGTCTGCCCGTGGTCATGCGTCTCAACGCCGCTGAAGAGATGTCGGGTTTACTGACCGGCGCGTTGCTCTTGGTTGCGCTGAGCGCGAGTGTCCTACCAAAAATCTTGTCCAACCTCCGCCCACGCCGTCACACTTCCACTGCTTAGCCCCCTTCTCTTTCCCCATGAAAAATTCCCTCCTGCGTTTTTGCGCCGCCGGCGTCGTATTGCTCAATTCGTTTGTCACCGCCTCCGCAGCCGATTCCAAACTCATCGTAGCGATGCTCCCCAAGTCCAAGGGCAACGCCTACTTCATTTCCTGCAAAGCCGGCGCCGATAAAGCCGCTCAAGAACTCGGTATCCAACTCCTCTTCGACGGCCCCACTGATTCCAATGCCGCGAAACAAAACGAGATCGTCGAGAACTGGATCACGCTAGGCGTGGACGTGATCGCAGTCGCCGCGGAAAACAAAGAGGGGATCTCGACTGCCCTCCGCAAGGCCCAGAAACAGGGGATCAAAGTACTATCCTACGACGCCGATGCTATGGCCGACTCCCGTTCGTTTTTTGTTAATCAAGCCACCCCCCAAGGCATCGGCCAAACCCTGATGGATGAAGCTGCGCGCCTCGTCGGTGAAGAAGGTGAGTTCGCCATGATCGTCGGCTCGCTTACTGCAGCCAACCAGCGGGAGTGGCAAAAACATGTTGAAGCCCGCCTGAAGGAAAAATTCCCGAAGATGAAACTCGTCGCCGTTCGCCCATGCGACGACCTCAAAGACAAAGCCCAATCCGAAGCGACCGCGCTCCTCAGCGCCAACCCTAAGCTCAAACTTATTATGGCCATCTGTTCGCCCGGCGTCCCTGGTGCCGCAGAAGCCGTCAAACAAGCCGGCCTAACAGGCAAAGTAAAAGTCATGGGGCTGGGCCTGCCCAACGAAAACAAACGCTACGTCCACTCCGGTGTGACCGACAGCGTTATACTCTGGAACACCGGTGACCTCGGTTACCTGACAATCTACGCCGGCGTGGCCCTAGCCAAAGACGAACTGAAAAAAGGCGCCAAATCCTTCAAGGCCGGCTCACTCGGCTCATTCGCCATCGAGGGCGACAATCTCCTCCTTGGGAAGCCCTTCATTTTTAATAAGGGCAACATCGACCAGTTCGACTTCTGATCGGCCCACCGGCATTAGGGTAGAAACTTCTCTCGAGGCTGAGCGTCTAAGCCGCTATGCCCGTTCGCACATCGCTCGCGCACAGCCTGAAGATCTACGTCGTTCTTGCCCTTCCGCTTGTACCTATCTCGTCTGCTTACGCTGGTTTTTTAGGCTTCGGGGCACCCAAAGATACGGACGTCAACGTCGTCGTCGACATGACCGACGCTGGCCGCGCTGTGACCCCGCCGACGAAGGAACAACCCGCCTTTTATTACCCAGTGCTGGCGGGCTACCGTGAAGCCGGTTCGCTCGTCGCCGGCGAGAAAAGCCCGCCGCCCGCCCCCGTGGCCAAGCTCCTCGCCAAAGCCCTCGCTGCGCAAAATTACTACGTGGTCGGCACCAAGACTCCTGCGCCCACGCTGTTACTCGTCTTTCATTGGGGGTATATGAACCCGCAGATTGACGACGTCGGTGACTCTGAAAACCCGCAGCAACAATTTTGGAATCAACGCGAAATGCTCGCTCTAGTCGCCGGCAACACCCTTAAAAATATCGGTGTCTTTGATTTCAAACGCGAGGACGTCCTCCAAGCCGCCCGCGACGAACGCTATTTCGTCGTCGTATCCGCCTATGATTTCGCCGCCGCCAAAGAGAAAAAGAAAA
Source organism: Opitutia bacterium (assembly GCA_947452315.1). Taxonomy (GTDB): domain Bacteria; phylum Verrucomicrobiota; class Verrucomicrobiia; order Opitutales; family Opitutaceae; genus Tous-C4FEB. The sequence continues at coordinate 22,747 of CANGCX010000016.1, forward strand.
AACTCCTCTGGCAGGCGAAATTGAGCACGCCATCCAACGGCGTTTCGCTCGCCGAAGTTTTACCTTCGATAATCACTGCAGGCGGGCCGCATTTCGGCCGTGAAACGAAGCTCCCCGAGTTGGTCAACGCACCCCTCGCCAAAGAAGGCAAAGTCGAGATCGGCACGCCGACCATCGTGGATGAAACCGGCAAACCCGCCGCGCCTAAGAAAAAATAAGCGCGGCGCCTCGCCTTATCTGGCCGCTGGTACCGCACCACCGCCGAGGCGATAAATTTCGCTGCCCGCGAGCAAAAGCGCGCCCACGCCATAGATCTCAGTCGAATCTTCCGGAAACGCCTTGGGGTCCGCGCCGACGGGCTGCACGTGCGTAAGTTTGCCATCGGGTTGGAGGCAGGCGACGAGCGCAGCCCAAGTTTTCAAGACCACGGGCTCAACCGTCGCGCGATCCAGCATTCCTTGATTAATTCCCCAGGTAAGTGCGTAGCAGTAAAAGCCCGAGCCACTGGTCTCTTTGAGGGGATAACTGGCCGGATCGAGCAAGCTCGCGCGCCAAAGTCCGTCAGACTGTTGCAGCGTGACAATCTTCGCCGCCATCTGCCGATACTGTTGCTCAAAGCGCGGCCGCGCGGGATGATTTTTCGGGAGATACTGCAAGACGCGCACAAGGCCGGCCATGACCCAACCATTACCGCGACCCCAGAAAACTTTTTTCCCGTTGGCCTCGGTTTTACCAAAATAGGTGCTGTCGCGGTAGTAGAGATGCTCGTCCTTGTCGTAGAGATATGCGGAGGTTTTCCACCAGTGCTCGACCATGTAGTTAGTGTATTTGGGATTTCCAGTCGCGACGGAAAGCCGCAGCCAGGCCGGCGGCCCCATAAAGAGTGCATCGCACCATGCCCAACGGTCATTTTTCTGCTTACCGACAAACGCGAGATTATCGTCCATTGGATGCTCGAGCACGTAGTCCAGACCAGCCTGCAAACCGGCGATCATCTTCGGATCTTTGTGTTTAAAATACAGCTCGGCGTAAGTTTGTCCGACCGCGTGATCATCGGCGTGATAAGGGCGTGCGGCGAGTTTCCAGCCGTTGACCTCGCTCATTTTCATCATCGCGTCGTGGAAACGCGGGTTGGGCGAAAGCTCCGTGAGCGCCATCACCCCGGTGTAAAATGCCGCGGGGTGCCACAAATTAGGCGCCCATTTTGAGGGATGTGTGAGTTGCCAATCGGCCGCGCGTTCCATCACCACGAGCACCTCTGCCGGCGCCGGTTGTTTAGGAGCAGTCAGGTTTGCAGGTGCTGCAAAGCTGGGTGAAGCAAGCCCAGTAATCAGGAAAGAAGCCAAAATCAGGAACCTAGGAAACCGCAGGGAGTTCATGTGAAATTAAGATAACAACGAGCAGGTGCGCCTCAATCGACAAATGACTCAAGCCCTGACCGCTTTGAAGGGGCAGTGCGATGCGGCTTACTTTGCCTTAGCGATCTCAACTGCGTACGTGTGTACGACGCCGGTAATGTTGGAGCGAAACACGATCCACTTCATGTCGGGCGTAAACGATACATTAGGCTCTAAGCGATAATCGTGCTTGGAGAGATTCACGAGGCGCTCACTCTGGAAAAACCCCGGATCAATCAGGTTCGCTGATTCAGGATTCTTGATACCAGCCACATCGGGGATGCGCTGCGGCGTGAACAAATAAATCCATTTTCCGTCTTTGGCGTGCGCCACCATTTCGTTGTCACCACCGTCGCCGGCGAAGAGACGACCGTCAGGTGAAACGTTAAAATGCACCGACCACTCGTCACGTTGGAGATGCCACCAGGCGCGACGTCCACTCGCGAGTTCATAGCCCGCAACCCAGAAATCTTCACCACGAGGTGTTTGTAAATCATACCAAATCATTTTACCGTCGGCGCTGAAGAATTCATGCCCGGCGATTTCCATATTCATCGTGCGCGTGTGGATTTTCGTCAGCGCGCTACCGTCGGTGCGAATAGTCCAGATGCGATCGATTTTGTGCCACGGCCCTTCGTGGCAAAACATGATCAAGCCAGGATCGGTCGGAGAAAATTGCAGGTGATTCAACCAGTCCGTCGAGGCGTGCACGATTTTGATTTCGCCCGTCGCGATGTTCACGGTGAACATCGTGCGCTTGAGTCGCCGTTCGAGCTGTTCGTTCATGCGGACCTCTTTGGCCTCGGCGAAGGTCAGCGGTTTTCCATCCGGCCCGTTCGCGCGGTAGTCAGCCTGAAATGTTTCGGCGGATCCCGTCGTGCCTGATGCGGGCCGACCGGCGCCGTCGCGAGCGAAAATCCCCGGATCGCCGTCTACGTAGGAGCCGAGCATCAACGTCTCGTCGGCATTGATCGACGCGATCCCACCGCGCGGTAGTTTGGCGATTTCACGAGTAATTTTAGTCGTGAGGTGGGTCGCGAAAATCACGTTCTCGGTGATCATTTTTTTCGTACCGTCGGGCTGCGTCTTCTCCTGCGCTACGCGCTTGGAGTAGTAAACGAGTCCGCTCTTGCGGCCAGCGACAATGACGCTCACTCGCTCCTTAACGATGGGCTCAATGGCGCGAGTCGCGAGGTCGATCGTGGAAATTCCGTTGGGCGAGGTGACGATCAATTTTTTGCCATCGGGCGAATAAGCGTTCTGGTGGAAGTAGAGGCTTGATGTCCCCGGTTCTTGCGAAAGACGCACCACGCGATGCCCTGTATCGGGGTCGATCCACTCGGACGGATCGTCACTTGCCCGCACGCTAAGAGGCCACAAAACAAGCAGGGTGCAAAATAGATTACGAAAGGAATGCATAGTTTTTTGGGGGTAGCGCCCGGAACCAAGCGAGGTTCGGGCGATTGGCAGAAGGACGCAGGGAGGGTCGTTTCGTTGCAACCTCGCTCACGTCATTCATCGGACGGTCCGTAGTTAGCCAACCTACCCGAAGCTTGGCCTCAAGGTCTTGGCGCCCCAGGTTCGCAGAATCCCCACCATGTTCTCGCTCACTGCCTTCTTCACCTTAGCTCTCCTCGCCGCTCCAAGCGCTACAACCACTTCAAGCGACACTACTTTACCTCCGCCTCTCGCGTCGGCCGAACCCGTCACGGCCAAGACCCTGAACCCCGCCCTACCCACGCTCTTCATCGCGGGTGATTCGACGGCCGCTAAAGGCCCACCCACCGCAACTGGTTGGGGCGTACCGTTCGCCGCGTATTTCGACTCCGCTAAAATCAACATCGTCAACGCAGCCCGCGGTGGCCGTAGCAGCCGTACTTTTATTACCGAGGGCCTATGGGATCAACTACTCGCCCAAGTCAAAGCCGGCGATACCGTGCTCATCCAATTCGGCCATAACGACGCCGGCGCCATCAACGACGCCTCCCGCGCACGCGGCTCGATCCGCTCACTCGGCGAAGAAACCGAGCAGATCGACAATCTCCTGACCAAAAAACCCGAGTTGGTTCACTCCTTCGGCTGGTATGTCCGCAAAATGATCTCCGAGGTTCGCACCAAAAAAGCCACGCCCATCATCCTTTCGCTCACCGTTCGCAACGAATGGCGCGAAGGCAAAGTCGAGCGCACCAACGGCCCGTGGAGCGCCTTCGCCGCCGAACTCGGCAAAACCGAAAACGTCGCCTTCATCGACCTTACGACACTCATCGCCGAAGAATATGAACGCCGCGGCGCCGAGCCCGTGAAACCGTTTTTCCCCAAAGATCACACGCACACGAGCCCCGAGGGCGCTGACCTCAACGCCCGCCTCGTCGTCGCCGCCCTCAAAAATCTCAATGGCGCGCCGTTCGCCCGCAGCTTCTCCGCTCAAGGTGAAGCAGTCGCCCCGGCGCCCGCCGCCGCAACCTTCAACGCCGCCCGCGCACGCCGGTCGTTGCCCGTGCCCGCCGACCCGAAATTACCCACGCTGTTTCTCATCGGCGACTCCACTGTCCGCAACGGCCAGGGCGACGGCAACAACGGCCAATGGGGCTGGGGCGAACCACTCGTTGCGCTTTTCGATCCGACCAAAATCAACGTCGTTAACCGCGCCGTCGGCGGACTTTCGAGTCGCACCTACCTCACGCTCGATCACTGGGCGCAGGTGCTTCCGCTTATGAAACCCGGCGATTTTGTCCTCATGCAGTTCGGCCACAATGACGACGGCGCCCTCAACAACGAACCACCCGGGCCACTCCGCGCCCGCGGCACCATCCGCGGCACGAGCGACGAGAGCGTCGAGATCGACAACGTCATGACCAAAAAACACGAGGTCGTGCACAGCTACGGTTGGTACTTACGGCGCTTCATTGCCGATGCCCGCGAGCGTGGTGTCACGCCCATCGTGTGCTCGCTTGTGCCACGCAAATCATGGCGCGACGGCCACATCACCCGCGCGCCCTACGCCGCCTGGGCCGCCGAAGTCGCACGCACCACCGGCGCCGCCTTCCTGCCGCTCAACGAACTCGTTGCCCTTCGCTACGAGGCGCTAGGCGTCGAGGCCGTTGAAAAATTGTTCGCCGATGCCAACACGCACACGAGCCGCGCCGGCGCCGAACTCAACGCTGCTGCCGTCGTTATTGGTCTGAAAGCCCTGCCCGGGGCGCCACTCACCGCCACCCTCTCATCCGCCGGCCAAGCAATCGAGCCCGCGCATCACAAGTGAGCGCGCAGGCCCCTTTTTCGAATCAGATAGAATAGATCGCGGCAGCCTCGACTCTTGGTCTCCGACCGATCGCCCTAAAATAAGCATGTGGCGCTAGCGCAGAACGACTGAGCGCCGCCGGATGCCGGCAGCCCAAGGCGATACCGCAATCGGAGGTAAACGAGCTAGCAAGGCTAGCTTGTGTAGCGGGTTTTACCGTATGACGCCCGAGTCGCGCAAACGCTTCTGAATTGTTATAGATGGGCCTGCCTAAGCAATGATACCGCCTGAGTAGAGGGGCCTTAGCCACATAAACAGGCATGGCCGTTAATTCTTAGAAAAAGCCAGAACCGTCTTTTGGCCCAAGATATCTTTAGTGGCGATCTCGACTCGTTAGACAGTGCCTTCAACTGGCTGCGTCTCATCTAAAATTATCCTCATCTTCCCCTCACTTTGGGGCGGCTTTATCACTATTGCGATCCGCGTTAAAATCCGCGGGATCTACTTGCCGAGCCTCTGCTAAATCCGACCTTGGTGAAGCGAATGGATTTTCTGGGCTTCCTTAGTCGTGGCGGCTTGCTTTTGCTGCCACCTTCCATGCGACAGTACTTTTCTGCCCCTGCCCTACTCGTTTCTCTCGCCTACTTATCCACAGCGATTGGCGCTGAGCCCCCAAGCACATTATTGGCAGCTGCCACGCCCGCCCCACGTGCTCCCGCGCTTACAGCAGTCCCAAGCGCCCCACCGGACTGGCGCGTGGAAATCCTCGCGCAGCCACCGCAGTTGATCCACCCGAGCGTTGTCTGTGCGGCACCCGATGGCCGTGTCTTTGTTGCCCAAGATCCCATCGATATGGGCCAACCCAGCGACGCGACCGCCGACAGTATCCTCGTTTACCACCCCGACGGTAAAATCACAACGTTCGCTGAGGGCCTGCATGCCGTATTTGGCCTCTATTACCTCGACGGCAAACTCTACGTCCACCACACGCCAAAATTCACCGTCTTCACCGATCGCGACAGCGTCGGAGTCGACCGACGCGAGCTGTTCACAACTAACCCAAACCCCAACGTCAACGGCACCGGCTTCAACGATCACATCCCGTCCAACCTGCGCCTCGGCATGGATGGCTGGTTCTATATGAGCACGGGCGATAAGGGCATCTTTGGGGCCACAGGATCCGACGGTAGCCGCGCCGAAATCCGCGGCGGTGGCCTCATCCGTTTTCGCCCCGATGGTACGCACCTCGAGGTCTACGCCACTGGCACGCGCAACCACCTCGACTTTGCCATCAACGCCGAGGACGAAATTTTCACCTACGACAACACCGACGACGGCAACGGCTGGTGGACACGCGTCACCCACATGGTCGACGGCGGCTACTACGGCTACCCCTTCGACTACAAACCTCGCCGCCCCTATACTCTCTGGATGATGGCCGATTACGGCGGCGGCTCACCCACCGGCGCAATCGCCTACAACGAGGACGCCTTGCCCGCCGAATACCGAGGCAACCTCTTCCTTTGTGAATGGGGCCGCAAACAACTCCTTCGCCTGCGCGTCTCCCGCGATGGCGCCACTTACAAGATCGACGAGCGCGTCCAGCTCGACGGCAAAGATTTCCTCACCGAGGGCACAAAACCCTTCCGCCCTGTCGGCATCGCCCTAGCGCCCGACGGACTGAGTTTTTACATTGCCGACTGGAACTACTCGGGGTGGAAAAATAAAACCATCGCCGGCCGTCTCCTGAAAATTTCCTATACTGGCCCCAGCCTTGCCGCGCCCAAACCTACCTGGTGGATCGCCGCCGCCTCTGGCCGCCCGTTCCAAGCCACCGACAGCGAGCTCGTCGCCGCCCTCGCCCACCCCGCCCAAAACGTCCGCCTCGTCGCGCAGCGCCGCCTCGCCGAGCGCACCAAAGCCGTTGTGCCCGCGCTTAAAAAACTTCTCGCCGATCCCACCGCGCCCGCCCCCGCTCGCTGGCACGCGATCTGGACCCTCGACGCCATCGACGCCGGCACCTCCGCCGCCACCGAGATCATTGCCGTAGCCACCAGCGAAACGGATAGCTCCGTCCGCGCCCAAGCCCTTCGCCAACTCGGCACCCGCCGCAACGCCGCCGCCGTACCCGCGCTGCTCACCACTTTAAAATCGCCCGACCCGGTCCTGCGTTTCCGCGCCGCCACCGCACTCGGGCGGATCGGCCAGCCCGACGCCGTCGCCGCCCTATCCGACCAGCTCGGCGAAGCCGATTTCTTCACCCGCTACGCCACCTTCACCGCCCTCAAAAAAATTGGCACCGCCACGCCCGCCGCCTGGAGCCGCATTGCTAACGGTCTCAACTCGCCCGAACCCGCCATCCGCGAAGGCACCCGCTTTGCCCTGCGCGAAAGCTATGATGAGGGTAACGTCAAGGGGCTTGCCGCCTTCGTCTCTGACCCGGCGGCCGACGCTGCCACGCGCGCTCTCGCCCTTGGCGTACTCGCCGAACTCCACCGCAAGCCCCTCGCTTGGGATGGCAAATGGTGGGGCACGCAACCGGTCCTGCGCGAAGCCCCGTCGCCGCATACCATCGATTGGGCTGGTACCGCGAGTGTCACCACCGCGATCACCAACGCCCTCACCGATTCCGCTTTAGCCGTGCGCGGCGCAGCCGTAGCGGCCATCGCCACCGCGCGAATCACGACGTTCACGCCACAGATGCGTGCGATGCTCGACCTTGAAACCGACCTCGAATTCCGTCGTACACTCATCCGCTCGCTTGGCGCATTACGCGATAAACCCTCCGGAAAACTCATCGCCGTCCTCCTAACGCCCGCCGCCGAAAACGCCGCGCTCCTACCCGATGCCATCGTCGCCGCCGGCCAAATCGGCGACTCCGCGTCCCTCGCGGCTTTGATTGCACTCGTTGATTCCGCCACTACGTCCGACACGCTTGTGCTGGTCGCCCAAGCGCTCACCGTGATCAAGTCGCCCGAGTCGATTCCTGCTGTCGACAAACTCCTCCAACACCCCGAAGCCACCGTCCGCACTGCCGCCGGCGCAACCCTCGCCGCCATAGGCAACGCAGCCGCGCTCGCAGTCGTCGAGCCGCTGCTCACCCAAGCTCCCACGCCTGTGCGCATCTCCGCCATCACGACCGCCGGCCTGCTCAAGGCCCGTTCCGTGATCCCAACATTGCTCACTTCATATACTGAGCCTGAGTTACGCCCCGCCTTGATTGAGGCGCTCATCATGATGCCCGACGTCCGCGCCCTGGAAATCTACCTCGATGCGCTGACCGGCCACGACAGCGGACCGCGCGACCGTGCCCGCCGTGCAATCAGCAACATCCGTGAATCCGTGCGCCCCGCCATCGAACAGCGTCACCGCGAAAAACCGTTCACTGGGCCCGCACTCTTCGCCCTCCAGCGCGTATACCAAGACAACGACAAAGCCCTCGCAGGCCCACTATTCGAGGGCAATTCCAAGCCCGTTGCCGTCGCCGAATACGCCCGCTTCGCCCTCCGTGCTCCCGGCGACGCCAAAAATGGCCGCAAGTTATTCGAAGGCGACGCCACCTGCATCGCGTGTCACCGCGCCAACCAATTAGGCGCCGCCATCGGCCCAGCCCTCGACGGTGTGGGCGCCCTCTACGACCGCGCCACCCTGATCGAATCCGTGCTCTACCCTTCCAAGCAAATTTTCGACGGCTACCACACGGTCACGATCACGTTGAAAAATGAAGAGGCGCACGCAGGGTTCCTGCGTTACGAAACCGCAGAAGAAGTCCTACTGGTCGATGTCGCCGGCGCCCAACACCACCTGCCGAAAACACAAATCGCCAAGCGCGAAGAAAGCGCCATTTCTCTCATGCCCGAGGGCCTCCAAGCCTCGCTCTCGCTCGCGGAGTTTTCTGATCTCATTAGCTATCTCGAATCCCTACGCGAGAAACCCTCTGGTTCGTAAGCTGCATATTTTTCTCTGTCCACTTTAGCTCAGAATTCCAAAAAAAACCCCGGTTCAAAAACCGGGGTTTTTCGTTAAAGCCGATTGAGGGACGGCCCTAAATAAGAAGCGAAAATTAGGCTTTATCGCCTGCAGTCGCTACCGAAGGAGTGAGGGATTCACCCTTCACGCGGATGCCCGTGAGTTTTTCGATTACGAAAAGTGCCTGATCTTCGGCGATATCAACGAGCGTGTGGCGCTGGTGAATATCAATCGCGCCAACGACATTACCTGGGAGACGTGTGACTCCGGCAACTTTGCCCACGATATCGGCAGGAGTAACGAGATGTTTGCGACCTACGTTGAGGAAGATCGTCGTAAAGCCTTTTTCCAAACCCGTACGCGCGGGCGGAGCGAAATCGCCCTCAGCGCGTGCGGGTTCGCGTTCTACGGCGACTGGGGCGGCGACTTTAGGCCGCGAGGCATAACTAGTCGGGCCGGACGACTTTGACGCGTCCGCCGCGACGGGGCCAGCGGCGAGCGCTGGGGCCGCTTTCTTCGTCGCCCAACTCGGCGCCGAACTGGTCGGAGCCTTGGACACGGGTTTAGCGTCGGGCTTATCAGGGCCGGCACCGCCGCCCTGCAGCAAGTGAATCAAGGCCGAGCAAATATCTGTGCTCGGATATCCCTGTTCCAACAAACGATCTATCATGCGATCTTGTTTGCGGAATTTCGCGGCGTTGAGCGTATCGCGCAATTTTTCGAAAAACACATTTTCGCGTGCTTCCTCAACTTGATCGAGCGAGGGAATGTTTTCACGACGGATCTTAAGTTTGGCGTAGCGGATGAAATTCTGGAGCACCCAGAGTTCGCGGCCGCAGACGAAAGTGAACGCCCGACCAGACTTACCAGCGCGACCCGTACGACCGATGCGATGCGTGTAATCTTCGGCATCATTCGGCAAATCGTAATTGAAAACGACTTCGAGGTCATCGACGTCGAGTCCACGCGCAGCGACGTCAGTCGCCACGAGAAACTCAAAGCCGCGTTTACGGAATTTATCCATGACGCGGTTGCGCTGCATCTGCGTGATGTCGCCGTGCAGGCGGTCGACCGCGTAACCGCGCGCAGAAAGGATCTCAGCAAGTTCGTCGCACATGATCTTCGTGCTGCAGAAAATGATGCCGTAGCGGAAATCATGTACGTCGATCAGGCGCGTGAGCGCTTCGATTTTGGAGCGTCGGTCGACTTCAAAGTAGACCTGATCGACCTGCGGAGCATTTTGGGCGGAGGACTCGATCTTAATCCAAGCGGGATCACGCGAGTAGCGTTTAATCAGGTCTTGGATCGCCTTCGGCATCGTGGCCGAGAAAAAGAGCAACTGGCGCTGATCCGGGACCGAAGAGAGAATTTTTTCGATGTCTTCTCGGAAACCCATGTCGAGCATGCGGTCGGCCTCGTCGAGAATCACGAGCTTGAGTTTATCCAGCTTCAGCGAACCTCGCTCCATATGATCCATCAAGCGCCCGGGGGTACCGATTACGACCTGAGCGCCGGCATCGAGCCCGCGGAATTGCCGCTCATAGCTTTGACCACCGTACACGGGCAACTCGCGGAGACCGCGTTTGAAAAACGCGAGTTTTGCCACTTCTTCGGCCACTTGGACCGCTAATTCGCGCGTCGGCAGCAAAATCAAAACCTGTACGGCACGGCTCTGAACGTCGACTTTATCAATGGCGGGGATAGCGAACGCTGCTGTCTTACCCGAGCCAGTCGAAGACTGACCAACCACGTCGCGCCCAGCGAGAATCGTAGGAATCACTGCAGTCTGAATAGGCGATGCTTCCTCAAAGCCCATTTTTTCCACGGCCTTGAGTAGCTCGGGCGAAAGGCCCAATTCGGTAAAGAGACGTTTTTCCATAACTCAAACTGACCCTACCTGAGACAAATTGAGAGCTAAATCTAAGCGATCGCCCAATGCTGCCGCAACTTACGCCGAACGAATTGCACGCTCTCGGCCAATTGCTCCATGCCATCGACCCCATCTTCGATGCTCACCCAGCCGTCAAAACCCACGATTTTTAAGGTCCCGAAAATTGCATCGTAGTCATTCAAGCCCTTACCGATCGTGCCGTGACGCAGGCGTTTGGCATAGCCCTCCGCCCCGGTTTCATCACGGCGCAGATCATCGATTGTGCCCTCAGCCAGATAGCGATCGCTCGCGTGCATGGTCACGACGCGATGCTTGACCCGTTCCAGCAACTCGAGCGGATCATCTCCTGCAAGAAATGCATTACTGGGGTCGTAGTTCACGCCGAAATGCGGATGTTTCACGCGCTCCACAAGCTCGCAGAATACATCCATTTTCTGCGCAAACTCAGGGTAACTCCAAAAGTCGTCTTTGTAATGATTTTCGATTATCAGAGTAACACCACAACGCTCAGCCTCGGGCAAACATGCCTCGATACTTTGTGCAACCAACTCGAGCCCGCGCTCCCGCGTTAGCTCTGGACGCCGCTGCCCAGAAAGCACGCGGCAATAACCTGCACCTAGCGCCGCCGCCATTCGGATCCAGTTTTTTTCCTTCTCAATTTCCCTAGCGCGAAAATCCGCATCGGGGTGTGAGAAATCCGGCGAGCAACAGAGCATCGGAATCACCATCCCGCGCTCCTCTACGGTACGCCGCGCAGTCGGCCAATTCGCCGGATCGGCCAGCTCCAGCATCCCACTATAGTACTCCAACCCGTCGAGCCCGAGTGGAGCCGCCAGATCAACCCATTCACGCAATGTCATCGAGCCGTCTTTGCAGAGCGCCCGCATGAAGGCCTTGGGAAATGCAGCTAGTTTGGGCATTTTTATTTTTTAAATATCAAATTTTCACTGCGTTCCGACCGAACACCGAAAATTGCTCTAGCTCGACGACCGAGCCTGTGATGGGCCGAGATTCATCACCGAGCCAATACACGGCTGCCGCCGCAATTTCTTCGGGCCGCATTAACCGACCCGAGGGTGCGAACACCGCCGGTATATGCTCCGGCCAATCCGCGGCCTGCCCCCATTTTTGTTGGTCCGCATATTCGCGAGCCGTGAGTACCCAACCGACGTTGAGATGGTTAATCCGCACTCGGTCGGTACCGTGTGCGTTGGCGAGATTTCGCGAGAGGGTCTGGAGAGCTCCTTTGGAAATACTGTAATCGAGGAGTGTAGCTTCGCCGCTGTACGCGTTGATTGAACCAATGTTCAACACACAGCCTTGATTCGCTTTCAGCTCGGGAAACGCCGCCTGAATCAGAAAAAATGGTGCCCGCACGTTGATGGCCATAGTACGGTCAAAATTTTCTACGGTCGCAGTCGCCAACGTACTGCGCGGCACGATTGCGGCGTTGTTCACCAGAGCATCGACCCGCCCAAAGGCCGCGCGCGCCGCCGCCACGATGCGCCCCGCGCTAGTTGGATCCGCCAAGTCCTCGAGGTGCAACGCCGCCGCTGCACCTAGTTTTTTCACAACCGCTTCGCCGTCAGCACGCACGATCCCGTGCACCAGTACGCGAGCGCCTTCCGCGACACAACGCTCCGCGATCGCCTGACCGATCCCCGAAGTACCACCGGTGACGATAATGACTTTGTCCTTTAAGCGCATGCTCAAAAACAGTCGCCCGATTACACGGGTTTCAAGACCGCTTTAACAATCGCGCCCGAGTGCATTTTTTCAAACGCATCATGCCACGATTCGATTCCCCACACGCCACCCATGATAGGACGCACGTCGAGTTGGCCGGAGCCTAAGAGCGCCAAAACGCGCTCCCACACCGGCCAATTATGACTAAAACTGCCTTGGAGCGTGATATTTTTCTGCACGAGCGGATCGAGTGAGAAACCCAGCGGCTGCGGGCCCCAACCCACTTTGCTGATCCAACCATTTGGCCGCACCAGTTCCATTGCGACTTTAAGCGCGGCCGACGCACCCGCGGCATCGATCACCCCGTCTACGCCGAGACCATCACGCGTTTTGGCCCACGCCGTCGCATCGCCGACGATCACTTCGCAGCCGTAAACTTTCGCCACTTCCAAGCGCGTGCGATCACGCTCGAGCCCGACGAGCGCAACCTGCGCCCCTGCAAGTCGAGCCATCGCAGCGCACAAAATGCCAATTGGGCCAGGCCCGAGCACGACCACGCGATCGCCGGGTCGCACGCGAGCGTTGTTGATCACGGCGTTGAAGGCCACGCAGCACGGCTCGGTCAGCGCGGCTTGTTCCATCGCCAGCCCATCGGGGACACGATGCAGGCAGCGCGCCGGCACGCGCACAAAGCGCGTCATCGCACCGTTGACACCATAGCCGAAGCCCTTGCGCGATGGCTCTAAGTTATAAAGTCCTTCCCGCGTCAACGGGCTATCGGGATCAATCACCGCGGCCGTCTCGCTCACTACGCGGTCGCCTTCTTTCCAGCCCCGCACGGCAGATCCGAGTTCAGCGATACGTCCGCCGAACTCGTGTCCGAGGACCACGGGATAGTTGACCTTCCAGCTGTGCGAGGACGTCCATTGATGCAGATCGCTGCCGCACACGCCGACCGCCTCGACCGCGAGGATGATGTCCTCAGGGCCAGGCTCAGGCCGGGAAACTTCGCGTAATTCTACGCTGTGAGGTTCAGACGAGTAGTTGACGACGGCGGGACTTTTCATCGGGAAAATTTACCTACGGGCACATCGCCGTAGCCATGGACGCGCTCGCAGATGATGCGCAGCGTGCCTTCGAGATTACCATCGGCGGTGCGAAATGCATCCGCATCCACCGCGAGCGGCGCGCCGATCACGACCAGCGGCGCCCCAAACTCCGGTGTGCGCACCGCCTGCTCGAGCGTCAGTCCACCCACAGCTTGGACGGGCACGTTGACCGCCGCCACCACCGCTCGCAGATCATCGAGCGGGCTTGGCATGCGTCGTCCCGCGGCGGCGATACCGCGGCGCTCATCGTAGCCGATATGGTGAATCACAAAATCACAGCCGAGATCCTCGATAAATTTTGCGCCCGCGACCATGTCGGGAAAGCCCAGATTATCGCCCATGATTTTTACGCCGTAATCACGCCCCGCTTTGACGACGCATTTGAGCGTCTCTTCATGCGCGCGGCCCATGACGACGACGTGAGTCGCGCCGGCCTTGGCCATCATCTCGGCCTCGAGATAACCACCGTCCATAATTTTTAGATCCGCGACGATCGGCACACCAGGGAAACGCTCTCGCAACGCCCGTACGCCATGCACGCCTTCGGCCAAAATAAACGGCGTACCAGCCTCGAGCCAATCCACGCCTGCACGCATCGCCAACGCGGCCGTTTCGAGCGCTTCTTTACGATCCGTAAGGTCCAACGAAATTTGTACAATGGGGCGCATGCAGACTGGGGTTAACCGAGAGTTGTCGGTGCATTCATACCCCGTCAACGCTGCTCCCGCCCGATTCGCTTAAACCGGAATAATCACGGCACCACGTAGAGCTCGACGAGCGCCGTACCCGTAGTAGCGCCGACGCCGCTCACGACCGCCGTGTAACTGCCCGGCG
>CANGCX010000017.1 GCA_947452315.1 Opitutia bacterium
AGGCCGCCCTCGATCGTGGCGTGACCGATGTCAAAGCACATACCGCAATGCGCGGGATCGAGGTCGCGGATGAGACTGAACACATCCCAGATGGGTGCGCCGACATAGTTGTGACCGGAGTGATTTTGAAAACCAGCCTGCAGGCCAAGGTCTTTGCAGGCAGCGGCGAGGTCGCGCAGGGCGGGGGCAATTTCTTTAAGTTGGTCGGCAGGGGAGCGGGTGAGGTCGTATTTCCAGTAGCCCAAGCGGAAGCGTTTCACGCCGTACTGCGCGAGGGCGCGCAGGGTGGCTTCGGCATTTTTTTGGGATAGGCTAGTGATGTCGGTGGTGGCGAGATGCAGGTCGAGGCCGCGGCGGCGCAGGGCGGTGGTAAAGCGCGGGAGATCGTCGGCGACGCGGGTGGGTTCGATCTGCCCTTTGGCGCGGACGGGGCACTCGATGCCGTCCCAGCCGATCTCTGCGACGTAGGCGGCGGTTTGTTCGGCGTCTAAATTTTGGAATGGTTTGGAAAACGCAATGATCGGGCGATGTGGCGTTGCAGCGGGTGCGGCGGCGCGCGCACCGAGTGTAAGGGCAGCGGTGGCGACGGCGGTTTGGGCAAGAAAGCTACGACGGGAGAGCGTGGAAGGGTTCATGGGTAAACTAAAGTGATGGGGCTGCGGGTTTCTTAATAATCAGAGGCGGCCATCGGCAGGCCGCGCAGGTAGTGATCAAACCAATCGGCTAAGCGCCGGCGATCGCCGGCGATATCGGGCCAATTTTTTCCGCCGTGCTCGGCCCCCGGTTTCACGACCAGTCGTGCGGTGGCGCCGGCTGCGGTGGCGCGTGCGACGTAAAGTTGGGACTGTTGAATCGGGACCAGGGGGTCGGCGTCGCCGTGGATGATGAGCGTAGGTGCGGTAGTGGCACTGATGTAGCGGGCGGGGGAAAAAGTTTGGCCCAGTTTTTGGCGACCTTCGGTCGTAAGCGCATCCGGACCGAAGGCGGGGATGTAGTCCTTCAAGATACCATTGCCGACGGCGATTTCACCTTCACGCCCGTAGTTTAGAAAATCGGTCGGCGGATAAAAGCAGGCTACGGCTTGTACGGCGCTGCTCGCGCGGTCGATGGGGTCTTTGGCGTCCACAGGGCCGGGGCCGCCTTGCGTGCCGAGGGTAAGAGAAAGGTGGCCGCCGGCGCTCGAGCCGGTAATACCGAGGTGGGCAGGATTGATGGCCCAACGCTCGGCGTTTTGGCGAATAAAGCGGACGGCGCGGTGCAGGTCGGGTACAATTTCAGCCAAGGTAAATTTCGGTTGTGAGCCGTGAACGACTGTAAAAACCGTGTAGCCGCGATCTAGGTAGGTTTGAATGCTAACGGGTGAGATGTTGGCGTGACTGGAAACCCAGCCACCGCTGATGACTTGAATGATGGCGAAGCCGTTGGGCTTGATGGTAGTGGGTTGAAAAACATCGAGCGTCAGGGCCGTGCCGAATTTGCGGCCATACACGACATCTTCGGTGCGGGTGTAGGTGGCGGTTTGCCCAGAGGGTTTGGTCTGTGCGTGGATGTAGTCGGCAGCGCAAGCCAGTGCGAGTAGGAGAAGAAAACGGAGGGGTTTCATCGGTTGGCGGGGGTAAGGATTATTCGTGGGCAAAAATTAATGCTCACCAGGAATTTTTTTGGGGGCGACGCCAGCTTTGATCGTACGCGTTACCCTCTCGAAGCTGGGATGATCGGCGTGACGGATGTCGAAA
The DNA here is from genome assembly GCA_947452315.1 of Opitutia bacterium. Classification (GTDB taxonomy): domain Bacteria; phylum Verrucomicrobiota; class Verrucomicrobiia; order Opitutales; family Opitutaceae; genus Tous-C4FEB. The sequence continues at coordinate 1,737 of CANGCX010000017.1, forward strand.
TCTTTCTCTGCGGTAAGAGTGATGTCGCGGAGGGTGATATCAGTGATCGGGCTATCCGGAAGGCCGTGAATGATACCGGCGTTGCGACTGCCGGTGATGGTGAGGCGATCGAGTACGATGTGACGGATGGCAGGAATTTTCGCGGGATCGCCTTTGAAGTCGGGTCGGTTGTTGTCGACGTAGTCGAGTTGTAGGGTGATCGCGGTGGAGACGTTTTTCATCGTAATATCGCTGTAACGGATGTTTTCCACGAGGCCGCCGGCGCCGCGCATCGATTTGATGCGAATACCCGTGTCAGTGTCTTCCATGCTGCAGCGCCGCACGAGCATGTTGTGAATGCCGACACTAGTCTCCGAACCGATGGAGAGACCGTGGCCGTGTTTGATGATATTGTCTTCGATCAAAATATTGGTGCCTCCGGATTTGATCACGATGTCGTCGTCACCCGTGTCGATATCACAGTGGTGAATCCAGAAATTAGTGCCTGGGCCGGGATCGATGGCGTCGGTGTTGGGGCCGCTGCCGTCCCAAGGAGCCCGGACCTTGATGCGCGCGATGGTGAGCTCGGTGATGTTTTTGGGTACGAGGTGAAACATCGAGGAATTGGAGAGCGTGAGATCGCAGACGAGGAGGCGTTCGCAACCGTTGATAACGACGAGGTGAGGGCGGCGATAGACGACGCGGCCAGGTTGGGTGCGAGCGAGGTTACGGGCGGCGCGCTCGGACCAGGCCCACCAGTGAGCACCGCTTCCGTCGATGGTGCCGGTTCCGGTTAGGGCTACGTCATGAAGATTTTTTCCGCTAATGAGAGGCTCAGGAACTTTATATACAGCATTAGCCTCCGCTTGAGTTTTAAAACTGGCCGGATCGGGCAAGCCAAGCGCGGCGAATGTCTCGGGGGCTTTGATGACGGCACCGGCTTCTAGGTGGAGTTCGAGGTTGGAACACAGGGTGAAAGGCGCGCTGATAAACACGCCCGCAGGCACGATCAGACGCCCGCCACCGGCTTTTTGAACGGCCGCGATTGCCTGCTGAAAAGCCGCGGTGTTGAGCGTATGGCCGTCGCCGCTGGCGCCGTAATCGGCGAGGTTAAACGAGCGCTCGGGAATGATCGGCAGGGCCGGTCGGAGATTTTCGAGCGCGGACAGATCCAGCTTCGCGGCTTCGGCGCCGTCAATCGCAGGGCTGATCACTAAAGCGAGCGCGGTCAGTAGCAGGTGAAATTTTTTCACGGGGCTTTGGGGTTAATATGGGGTGAGATGAAAAAATCGGCGGCGAATTATGCGTGAGCACAATTCGGTTTCGGCTCGGCGCGGTAACGCGCGACAACCGGCCAATCAGCAGGAGCGAGATCGAAATTGGAAATTTCCGCAGGTGTAATCCAGCGAATCTCGACGTGCTCAAGTGCAGCGGGCGCGGCACTGCCGGGCGCTAGCTGGCAGACAAAAGGAAACATCTCGATAAGCACGCGGGTGTAATCGTAGTGGAACGGCTCGAGTGTGCGGGTGATGACCACGGTGCAACCCAGCTCCTCGGTGAGTTCACGCAGGAGCGCACGGTTGGGGGCTTCGCCCGGTTCGACCTTTCCTCCTGGAAACTCCCACTTGAGTCCTAGGTGTTTATCGGCGGGGCGTTGGGCGATGAGAATACGACCGGCGTGGTCCTCGATGACGGCGCAGACAACGGGAATCGGAGTGGGGGCAGGCACAGTAAAAGAACAGCATCAACGCAGAGAAATCGGTCTGGGCGCAATGCCGGCTTAAACTCCGCAGGTTTAGATTTTTTTGCGTGGCACTAGCGGCGGAGGCGGGCTGAATCGCGGGATGACAAATTCGGCTGAGCAACCACAAGCGTTTATCCGGGGCGTGTCCCTGGTGGGGCGCAGCGGTGGACTCGTGAAGAATTTGGCCGGTTTCAAGAAGGCCCATCACACGGTACCTGACGCGGTGAATCCGGCGACGAGTGCGTTCCTCGCTAAATTGTGCACGGAGGAACTTGCCGCGGAAGGGGAAAAATTTTTCCAGGCGGCCAAGGTTGCGCTCGGTTACAAGCGAGCGCAGCTCACACTCGAAGTGTCGAGTCCGACGGCGGTTCTTGTGGCGAAGGATTTCACCCTCGAATTAAGCTACGCACTCGAGCCGGCGGATCCGTCTAGTTATACGCTGACCCGCACCTTGCACAGCTTACGCAACGCGCAGCTAGTGGAGGTGGTGGAGTTCGATACGTTGTTTTCCGGCCAATTTTCTTCGGTGGTGTTTGCGCTTAAAAAAGGCGTGCGGGTGGAAGCGGTGATCGACGCGGTCGAGGGGCTTGACCCGAAGAACCAGGCGGCAGGCGTTGGTCTCAGCGTGGAGTATCCCTCGGATTGTCGGTGCTGCACCTTGCATGCTGAAGGCGTGGATGCGGCCGTGGCGTGCGACGGTGCGAGCCTAGAGATGCAGTTCGCGCGCTCGGGTTCTCCGCGGGAATTAGTGGCGGGCTTTGCGCAGTTACGGCGGGCCTTTGCCCTGACCAAAGTACGCGTGCTCGCAGGAATGTTGTAACCCCCCCCCGAAGCGGTTTCAGCTCTAGCCTCGAGGGCTACTGCGATGAGGCCTAAAAAAAAGCGGCGCCGGTGAAGGCGCCGCTCTGAAAAACAATGAAGCGATGACGTGTTTTAGCTGATCATCTCGGCCACGAATGCACGTTCTTCGGCGAGTTCTTTGTTGGTAGCGGCGATTTTCGATTTCGCGAACTCGTCCATGGCGTAGCCCGTAATAACTTCGTAGCTACCGGGGCTCGTAGTGCGCACGGGCATGCCGGCCCAGACGTTGGCATCGAAACCGTAGCGGCCCTCGCTCTTGACGGCGATGGAGTGAATCGCGCCGGGAGTCACCAAGGAGCGTACGTGGTCGACGAGGGCGTTGGCCGCGGAGGCGGCGGAGGAAAGGCCGCGAGCGGCAATGATGGCGGCCCCGCGTTTACCGACGGTTTCGCAGAAAGGACCTTGGAGCCAGGCGCTATCCGTGATGACGGAGGTAGCCGGTTGGCCATTGATCGTGGCGTGGGCGAAGGCCGGGAACATAGTCGGGCTATGGTTGCCGTAGATGAAAATGTCTTTGACCGCGGTAAGATCGACCCCGGCTTTTTTAGCGAGCTGGGTTTGCGCCCGGTTTTGATCGAGACGCACCATCGCCGTGAATCGATCGGCTGGCAGACGCTTAGCCTGGGAGGCAGCGATCATGCAGTTAGTGTTGGCGGGATTGCCGACCACCGCGATTCGGGCATCAGCAGCAGCGACGGCATCGATAATTCTGCCCTGCTCAATGAAGATCTTGCCGTTGTCCTTGAGTAGATCGGCTCGCTCCATGCCGGGGCCGCGGGGTTTGGCGCCCACTAGAAGGCACCAGTTGGCATCTTTGAAACCGACGGACGCATCGGAGGTTTGGACGATGCCCTTAAGCAGAGGGAAGGCGCAGTCATCCAGCTCCATCGCGACCCCTTCCAGAGCTTTGAGAGCCTTCTCGATCGGCGCTTCGATCAGCTGCAATATAACAGGTTGGTCGGGACCGAACATCGCGCCGGAGGCGATGCGGAAAAGCAGGGAGTAACCGATTTGACCGGCAGCTCCGGTGACGGCGACGCGAATAGGGGATTTCATAAGAGGAGTTATGATTGTGAAACTGAGGCGGAGCGCACGAAAGATTTTTGCTGATCAGGCAGATGTTAGAAGCTGTTGCTGGTTGAAGAAACGTGGCTGCTGGGGCTGGACAGGTGAGCTTAGTCGAGCCGCGCGGTGAGCGCGCCATGGGTCATGAGTTTTCCGTCAGCACCGGCGAGGGCGGCACCGACGTGCGGATGGGTGGCGCAAAACGCTGCGACCTCAGCATCACTGAAAACAAAAAATGCGGTTGAGAGCGCGTCGGATAAACCTGCGCCCGGCGCGAGAGCCCAAGTGCGCTCGCGTCGCTGTGCGGTGGTTTGGGCGCGCGGATCTACGAGGTGTTCGCCTTGGACCGCGAGACCGGAGCCGCTAAGGGCGCAACGCGTAAGCAAAAGTATACGCTGATGAGGGTCCTCGCCAATACTGATGGGCCAACCGCTCTGGCCCGTAGGCGGATCCAGGGCGAGGACGCTACTGCCGCCGCCATGCAGACATGCGCGGGTGATGGCCCAATCGGTGAGAACGGCCGCGAGTCGATCCAGGGCATAGCCTTTGCCGATGGCGCCGAGATCCAGGTGCAGCCTTGCGGTATGTGAGGTGAGCGTGTGGGTAAGTGGATCCAGTGTGAATAGCGGAGCGTCGGCGGGTTGTGCAGGCGAGCGTTCCGAAGCGTACGCGGCATCGAAGGCGCGATCGGTGGCGAGCGAGGCGTCGGCGGCGAGCAACAGGCAATGCAGCGCGTCTTCGCCGATCACGATGGTTTCGCCGAGATTAAGACGGTTGGCGCGGGCGATGTCGCTCGATTCTACGTAGCGACTAAGTTCACTTTCCAGGCGCTCGAGCTCGCGGAAGCACGCGGTCGCAGCCTGACGCGCGTAGTCGGGCGACTGGTCCGCAATGATGAGGGCAAACCGGGTTGCCATCGCCTCGTGCTGGAACTCAGCAAACTCTGGAAATTTCATGCCGCTAAAATGTTTTTTTCAAAAATTAGTTAGCCAAAAGCATCACCTATTAGGAGCCACTCGCTCTAAGGCGACGGCGCAGACGGAACATGGCGAGGGTGGGGCGGAGCCAGAGTTGGCGGAGACCGTAGTGGGCTTGGCCGCAGGTGCGCGGGTGGTGGCGGACTTTGAATTCGCCGAGGCGGTAACCGGCGGCGATCAAAATAGCGGGTAAAAAAGACTGGAGAAGTTCGAAGGGAAATAGCGCTGTGATCGTTGCTCGGCGCAGGACACGAAGTTGGCAGCCGCTGTCGTTGAGGTGATCGCCCAGAACGCGACTGCGCACTACGTTAGCCAGGCGAGACATTTTGCGCCGGAGCCAAGAATCGTGTCGTTCGTGTCGCCAGCCGCACGCAACATCGAGCGTGCCAGCTTCGACGGGGGCAATAAGCAGTGGGAAATCACCTGGGTCATTTTGCCCGTCGCCGTCCATCGTCAGAATGATTTCACCTTGAGCGGCGCGTAGGCCCTCGAGCAGCGCGGTGGCTTGGCCGAGATTGCGTGGTTGGTGAAGCGCGCGGCAACGCGGCCAGCGGGCGAGGCAGGCAGCGATTTCATCGCCTGTGCTGTCGGTGCTACCGTCGTTAACGAGCAAAATTTCGTAGTCTTGGCCGATGGAATTGAGGACCATGACTGCGCTCTCAATTAGCGGCAGGATGTTACCCCCTTCATTGTAGAATGGAACTACGAGTGAATAGTGCGGCGTCATGGTGTAGGCGGCACTGGGGTGAATACGACACAAAGAAAACCCGGACGCAGGCCAAGGAAGCTTTCGTGGTAATCACCGTGGAGGCGGGCGCGTACGGCGCTAGCTTGGGCAGCCGAGACAATAATAAGGGCCCCATCGCAATCGGCCGGTGGCGTGGACCAGTAACCAACCGAGCCGGCGGGAAACGAGCGGAGGTACCACGGGATCGGCCAATATTCTTCGCTGATGATGCGAATGGCTCCGGCAGGTCGGGCGGCGAGGGCGGCCTGGGCGAGCGCGCGGATTTTTAGAACGTCGGGCGAACTATGAACGTAGGCGTACGGGTTGCGGGCGTCGGCCTCGCGCAGAAACGCGACCAGCTGGGTTTGATTGAATTGGAGGAAAAGCAGGCTAGCGGTGGCGATGACCGCGAGCGTTCGCCATGGAATGAGTGCCAGGGTGCCGGCCGCGAGCACGGCCAGACCGGGAACCAAGTGGACAACGTGCCAAGGCGTTTTGTAGGGTGGTAACGAAAGCGCTAAAAATACCAGTAGGGTGTATACAGCGGTGGCCCGGAGCAATGTTTGGCGGGTGGCGAAAGCTAAAAGTGCACCGGTGAAGGCGAGCGCGCAAAAGCCGACTTGTTGAAAGATAAGCCCCCCATTTTTTTCCCAGCCGAAAAGGGTGGCGTAGTACCACCACGGTTTTTCGTGACCGCTGTCGCCGGCGGCGCGGGCGGAGGTGAACGTGTACGTCGCGACCGCGTCACGTAGCCCGGCGGCATGGGTGCCAAAAGATGAATAAAACAGCGCCGCGACGCCAAGCGCGGTACCGAAGATCAACGCAAGGTTGCGGCTAAGATGAGGTGTCGCCGGCCGCCGGCGGGCGAAAACGAGAGCGGCGGCGAGAGCGCAGACGACGAAGACGGGAGCGCTAGCCTTGGTGGCTTGCATAAGCCCCAGGGCGACCCCGGCGGCTAGAGCCCATCCCAGCCGGCCGCTTTGCCACCAGCGTTGCGTGGCGAGCGTGGCGGCGAGCGTAAAGCTGACTAGGAGGGTTTCCTGAATAAAATAACGGCTGTAATAAACGGAGGCCGGTGCGACCGCCATGAGCGCGGCCGCAAGGAAGGCGGGGCCGAAACCCAGCGAGCGCGCGAGGAAAAATAAAAATAAAACGCTGCAGGTGCCGGCGAGGGCAGGAACCAGGCGCAGGGTGGTTTCGCTGAGCGCAGCTAGGGTGGTTTCGCCCCGCAGCCACGCGAGCGGTAGCACGGCGTAATAGAGCGTAGGGCCGTGGTGGTCGCGCGGATCAAAAGCATAGCGACCGTGCTCGACTAGCTCGCCGGTTTTCACCGCTTGGTTGGCTTCGTCAGCGTGGAGCGGGCGACGCTCAAGCTCATAGGTTCGCAGCCCAAAAGCGAGTAGGGTGAGGAGCGCGAGGGGTAACCAGCGTCTCAGGGCAGAGGCGAACATGGGGTGGAGCTTATAGGCGCGAGTGGGGCGGGCACAAGAAAGGGCGGACTTGAGGTCCGCCCTTTCTTTTTACACCGCGGGTGGCGGCCAGAAGTTATTTCACGAGTGAGCCGTGCACTTCGACTTCGCAGTAGTGATTGAGCTCGTCGGAGGTGTTGCCGTTACTGGACAGCCGCACGTAGCGGCCCATGGCGCCTTTGCCGTCGAGCAGTTTACCCTCGTAGCCTTCGATGTAGGCTTGGTCGGTGCCTTTACCCAGCTTGGAGGAATCGTCGTCGTCGTTGTTGAAGATCGTGGTCACACCGGTCTTGAAGGCGGCGTCGTTGGAGACTTGGACGACGACGTCGTGGTAGACGCGGGCTTGAGAGTGGAAGTGCCAGATCGCCACCGCGGCGACTTTGGCCGTAGCACCGAGATCGATTTGGATCCATTGCGGGGTCGGCCCGAGCTCGACATAGGTGCCGTCGGTGCCGGATTTATCACCGTCAGTGATGAAGGTGAGTTCGCCGATGACAGGGAGCGAGTCGCTGCTGGTGACGGTTTTACCTTTGGACAGGTTGATCGTACCAGCGGGTACCATCAGGTCGGGGCGTTTACCGGTACGGGGTTTCTCGAGGTTGGGCAGCGAAATGGGGCGCGGGGTGCCAGCGAAGAGCGGCTTGGGCAGCTCGATTTGAAGCGGTACGCTGTCCGCGGCTTGGGCCGCGCCGGTAAGGGCGAGGAGAGCTAGGAGCAGGGAGAAACGGGAACGATTCATAGTGGAGTAGGTAGGGATTAGGCGACGAAGTCGGTCGGCGCGAAGGTGAGCTTCTTGCCGGCGGCGATGGATTCGTTGATTTTAAGGATGGTGACAGCCGTGGCGAAGGCGGATTCGCCGGGGCAGTTGAGGGGAGTGCCGAGTCGGATCGCGTCGAAGAAGTTTTCGAGGTGGGGTTGGTGAATAGCTTTGTCCAGAGTAACCGGGATGTCCCAAGCAGACAAAGCAGCGGTCTCGCGAACATCGACCGTACCGGCTTTGGAAGGACCACCGAGTTTTTTGACGCCAACTTTTTCCCAAGGTTTGACGGGGGCCGGAGCACCTTCACCCGAGGTGGGGCTGGCGACGATACCCTTGGTGACCCACTTGTCCCACTCCGGCGCGCGGGCTTCGCGGTACAGTTTGGTGTATTTAGGATTTTCGGAGATCTTCAACGCGCCCTCATCGCCCATGAAGTACTCGTGGTAACCACCGCCGGCGCTTGTGGTGGTAAGCACCTCGTAGGTAGCGCGAACCGTACCTTCTTTCGTAGGAAATTCGAAGATGGCGATGGCATTGTCGTACCACTCGTGGGTTTTGTAGTAATCAACGCCTCCACTGGCGATACACATGGTGGGGTTGGAACCTAACATCCAGTTGTAGACGTCGATCTGGTGGGCGCCCAAGTCCGACATCGGTCCCCCCGCGTAGCGTTTAAACCACCGCCAGTTACGGAACTCATGCATGTTGGCGAAACCGTATTGGTTGAGCTTCGCTTCCGGGATACCTTGGCCGTTTGGAAAACCAAAGTCATCCGTGACGGCGCGGTGCCATTGGCCGGCAATGTTGGTGATGCGGCCGAGTAGCCGCCCCTCAAGATGAATGCGGTCCTTGGCGTGCCGATAGCGGGGATTGCTCCGGCGTTGGTGGCCGATCTGGAGAAGTTTTTTTGTCTCCCGCGCAGCGAGAACCATCGAGCGAGCGCCCTCCACGGTGTTGGACATCAACTTCTCGCAATAAACGTGTTTGCCCGCCTTAAGGGCGGCTACGGTGTGTTCGGCGTGTTTAAAATCAGGCGTAGCGATGATGACCGCGTCCAAATCTGTGACCTCCGCGAGCATCTGGCGGTAGTCTTCATAGGGCTTCGGGTCGTGACCGAATTTTTTGAGCAGACGCTCGGCGTAGGTGCGGTTGTAACCCCAGATGTCGACAACCGCTTTGAAGCGGATACCGGGGATTTTGAGGGCGGCGTTGGTCAGGATGCGGCCTTGTTCGCCGCAGCCGATTAGAGCGACGTTGAGCTGGTCGGATTTGGCGACAACTTCAGCGCCGCGGGCGATGTAAGGCGCGGCGGCAATGAAGGCCCCGAGCTTGGCGCTGGTGCTCAGAAAATCACGGCGCGTGACGGGAGATGAAAAGGAGTCGGGCATGGCGGGCAGAGATGGGGCGTTGGGGGAGGGCCGGTTCCGCTTAGCTGCGGCTTAGGGTGTAGCGGTTGTGTTGGACAAGCACCAGACCACCCGCGACGAGAGCGACGTGCATTCCGAGCCAGGCCACCCCGTCACTTTCCTGCACGGCCATCAGACCAAAGGATAGGGCTACATAGGTAAGACCCATGAAAAATAACGTGCAGCGGGTTTTGAAACCGACCAGCAACGCAACCCCTAGGGTGATCAAGATGTAGCCGATGCTGGCAGCGAACAGCTTGGTTGACCAGAGCGGCAAGAAGGAAGCGCCGGTAATGCCGGTAGCCATACGCTTCATGTTTTCGTAATAGCCGGTGAAAGAGTAGCTGCCTTTGCTTTCAAATTTTTCGAGCCCGGCGAGCACAGCGCGCAGACCGAGCCAAAGGCGGATAATCAGGAACGCGTAGGTGTATTCGCAACGCGGGGTGGTGGGGGTGGAGTTTTCGCTCATAATGTAAAAAATGGGTTGGGGGTGCTAACCTGGGTAATGGACTGTAATTAAATCCGCTCAGGATCAAACGACAGGCTTACTTTTTTTGGCAATGTTCAATCAGGTCTTGGTAGAGACTGGGGGCGAGCGTTTACTTAATTAAAACGCGGGGCTAGGCTGGCGTGGATTTCGCGTACCATGGTCTCAGTCGTCGCCCAATCGATGCACCCATCAGTGATGCTCACCCCGTAGCGCAACTTTTCTTTGGGTTGGGGGAACGACTGGTTGCCGGCCCCGAGGTTGCTCTCAACCATAGCGCCCATGATAGAGCGGTTGCCGGCGGCGATTTGCGCCAGAAGTGCGCGCATCACGTCGGGCTGCAATTCGGGTTTCTTTGCGGAGTTATCGTGCGAGCAATCTACCAAAATCGACGGTGGCAGACCGGCTTTGGCTAGTAGAGCCTCGGTTTGCGCGATGTGGGCAGCAGAGTAATTGGGTCCACTTGAGCCGCCACGTAGTACCACGTGGCAGTTGGGGTTACCGCGGGTGTCGACGGCGGCAGCAGCACCGTCCAGGTTTACACCGAGAAAGGTCTGAGGTTGTCCGGCCGCTTTGATGGCGTTGACGGCGGCTTGGAGGGTGCCGTCGGTACTGTTTTTAAAGCCTATAGGCATCGATAGGCCGGAGGCCATTTGGCGATGCGTTTGGGATTCCGTTGTGCGGGCGCCGATGGCACCCCAGCAAACCAGATCGGCCACGTATTGCGGCGTGATGGGATCGAGAAATTCTGTCGCGGTGGGCAAACCCAGATCTAGTACATCGCGCAAAAAAGCCCGCCCTAGGCGCAGGCCGGCCGCGATGTCATGCGAACCGTCCAGGTGCGGGTCCATTACGAGCCCTTTCCAGCCGACGGTGGTGCGGGGTTTTTCGAAATAAACCCGCATCACAATTAGGACCCGATCCGAGACCTCTTTAGCCAGAGCGGCCAGACGGCGGGCGTAATCTCGGCCCGCCTCGATGTCGTGGATCGAGCACGGTCCAATCAAAAGCAGAAAGCGACGATCGTCCGTGAATATAATCCGGTGAATATCCTCCCTCGAGTGGGTCACGAAAGCGGCTTGGGCCTCGGACTTGGGTAACTCGCGCACGAGCGCGGCGGGTGAGGGAAGGGCGCGGGTCGCTACGACATTGATGTCGGAAGTGCGTTGCATGGATGGTCAGATTGGCGGGTCCTAAGAGGCCGCGGCAAGTCCCAGATTAGCCCAAACCCGAGGAATTTGGGCAAAAAAGTGGCCGGTCACATACCCCTATGTGACCGGCCTTTGCTTTCTTAGTTACCCCAAAACTCCCGCTAGGCGGGAGAAGTGTTTAAAACTGACAAGAACAGTGGTACACTTTGTCTTCTCCCCGTCAACTCAAAGTTATCAAAATCTATCACGAAATTTATAATTCATTTTAAAACAATATGATAAAAACCAAGGAAAATTCATCGCTTCGGCAATTTCATCGCGGAAAAACCTCCGCAGTATTGCGCGTAACCGGCGAGGACGCGGCGAATTTCCTCCAAGGCCAGTTTACTAACGACCTGCGTGGTTTGACCACCGCTGGTGCAGTTTATGGCTTGTGGCTCAATCAGAAAGGTAAGGTCGTGGCGGATAGTTTTGTGGTCGCCGGGGCTGCCGTAGGGGAGTTTTGGATTGTGAGTTATCATGTTGCCGCGGCTGCGTTGCGGGCGCGTTTGGAAGATTATATCATCGCGGACGACGTCATCGTTGAGGATTTTACCACGCAATGGACATGCCTGACTTTGGTTGGTGCTGGAGTGTTGGCGTGGTTTGCGCAGGCTCCGCGAGTGGGGCTGAGTTTCCCGGGACGCAGAGCTTCCGGAGAAACCCTCGAGTGGATCTTTCCGCTTTCGCAACTCCCTAACGCTCGTATGCAGCTCGCGGGCTGGGCCGAGATCGACGGCGTCGCCATGGAGCGGCGTCGAATCGCGGCGCGGATTCCCGCGGTACCGGCGGATATCGGCCTGGCGGACTTACCCGGCGAGGGCGGACTCGAGTCAGTTACGATCTCTTACACGAAAGGCTGTTACCTCGGTCAAGAAGTGATGGCTCGCTTGAAATCCATGGGCCAAGTGCGGCGGCGTTTACAGCGTGTGCGTGGACCAAGTGCGGCGCCGCTGTCACCGGCGGCGTTGTGGCAAGGAGAACGTCAGGTCGGCGAACTTCGCTCGGCCGTGAATCTCGAGGAGGGCGGTTTTATCGGTCTGGCCATGGTTTCACTCGTCTCGTGGCAACCGGCGCAACCCCTCGCACTTGAGGTTGCTGGCGCAGCAGAAATCCTCGTAGTGCCCGAGCAAACATGAGCGAATTAGATCAACTTTCGCAGCTTTGCGAGCGTCTCGGCGCCCCTCCCGCGCAGGCCGCGGCGATGGCGGCACAATTATTGAAGCGCGCCGATCAACTCGCGCTCGAGCGTAATCGTCCACGGGAAGAAACACTCGGACATCTGCTGCGTTTGCTCGTGCAAGGCCGGGCAGGCGAAGTGCCGGCAGATTTCCCCGCGACGCAACCTCCGTCGGCCAGCTCGGTTGCGACCACCTCGCAAATTTAAACGGCGCACTAAAACTCATTCGCCCATGAAGGCCCAACTCGTTGAAAAATTCCGCGCCGCCTACGGACGTGTACCCGAGATTTGCGCGTATGCCCCTGGCCGCATCGAATTTATCGGCAATCACACCGACTACAACGGAGGGACTGTGCTGGGCGCTGCGCTGGATCGCGGTGTGTGGGTGGCGTTGGCGGGGCGGGCGGACGCACGGCGCCAATGGATCAGTGACCAACGTCCTGGCCGCGTCATGTCTGACGCTAAAGAGGGTTCGAAACGCTCGGGCCTAGAAAGCTGGGTTAATTATCCACTCGGCGTTTTGGCTGCCTTGCCAGAGTTCGGCGTGGCGTCGCCTGCAGGTTTTGATTTTTTGGCGATGTCGAATCTGCCCTCGGGCGCGGGCTTGAGCAGCAGCGCAGCGATTGAGTTATCTTCGGCGTTGGCGTTTTTAGAAATGGCCGGCTCACGTCCTTCTCGCGAGACGGTGGTGAAAATCGGGCGGCATGCGGAGAATCATTTCGTAGGCGTGCCGTGCGGGATTCTTGATCAAGGCGTGTCAGGGTTTGGCCAAAAAAATAAATTGGTTTGGATCGATTGTCGCGGACCGGTCTTTGCGACCGTGCCCTTGCCGGCGGCGGTGCATTTTTGGATTTTTAACACCCACACCAAGCATGCGCTGGTGGACGGGCTTTACGCCGCGCGGCATCGCGAATGTATCACGGCAGCACGGGCGCTCGGCGTCGGCTTACTGGTGGAAACAAGCAGCACAGCGCTCGCGGCAGCGCAGGCAAACCTCGCCCCAGAAAGCGCGCGGCGAGCGCGGCACGTCGTTGAGGAAATCGCGCGCGTGGCCTTGGCGCGGACTGCACTCGAGGCCGGCGACTTGGCGGCGGTGGGCCAGTTGCTCACCGCGTCGCACCGCAGCTCGCAGTTGCTTTTTGAAAACAGCACGGAGGAGCTCGATTTTCTGGTCGATGCGTTGGTGGCTTCGCAAGAGGTGTTCGGGGCGCGGCTGACGGGCGGCGGTTTCGGCGGCGCGGTGATGGCCCTGACAAGCGCGGCATTTGGCGAAGCCGAGGCGCACGTGGTAGCGGCGGCCTACCGAAAAAAATTCGGCGCGACGCCAGAAATTTTACATGCTCAAACCGGTGACGGCGCGGCGTTAATCTGATTGTTTTTCTCCATGAATCCCACCTTGACGACGGCAGAACTCAATCGGGCGCGGCGGCTTTTGTGCGCGCTGCAGGATTCAATCCGCGATATGCTAGTGGCCGCGCGCGTCCGCCAGGCGGCGACGTTTTCGCGGGTCGCGGCCGTGACGGCCGCGGATACGATTTATCAAGTCGATCGATTGAGTGAGGCTGCGATCATGGCTTGGTTCGAGGCGCATTGGCCGCGGACCTGGCCAGTGGAGTTAGTGATGGAAGGCTTAGCGGACGGGGAGCCGTCGACGTTTCCGCGCGGCACGCCCGTCGAGCGGACGCGTTTCAAGTGCATTCTCGATCCGATCGATGGCACGCGGAGCTTCATGTACGATAAACGCTCGGCATGGAGTCTAGCTGGTCTCGCGGTCCAGCGTGGGGCAAAAAATCACCTCGGCGACATCCTGGTGGCGGCGATGACGGAGTTGCCCACGAGTAAGCAGTGGCGCGCGGATCAACTAAGCGCGGTGCGCGGCGGCGGCGTGGTTGCGGAAGCGGTCGATGTGCGCGGCGGTAGCCGTAAAAAAATAAAGGTGCGGCCCTCGCCGATGAAACATTTTGAGCATGGGTTTGCCTCGATTGCGCGATTTTTCCCCGAGGGCAAAGGCCTGCTCGGCGCCATCGAGGAAACACTTTGGAAAGAACTCGGCGTGCATGGAAAAAACGGCGGACAACTCGTCTTCGATGACCAATATATTTGCACGGGCGGTCAGCTGCATGAGTTGATCGTTGGGCATGACCGGATGTTGGGCGATTTGCGGCCTATGGCCTATGCGAAGTTAGGTTTTTCGAGTGCGACGTTGTGCTGTCACCCCTACGATATTTGTACTGCGTTGATCGCGCGCGAAGCAGGTTGCGTGATCGAGGCACCGGCGGGCGGGGTGTTGCGTTATCCGCTCGATACAACGACGCCCGTGGCGTGGATGGGCTATGCTAATAGCTCGCTCGCTCGCGTGGTGCGTCCGGCTTTGCGGCGGGTTATGGCGGCCTATCTCTGATCGATGCCGCGACGCATGTTATTTATAATAATTCTTTGAATTGATTGAACCACGCGGTGAAAAAATCGCGCAAAAACAGAAAATAAATTGCGCCGGCAATCGCGAGCATCGGGCCAAACGGCACCTGCGCGCCTAGACCAATCACGGTAGGCTCACCCTCGGCAGTTTCGGCTTTCAGGGCAGCTGGAGCGGCCGAGCTGCCAGCGGTTTTTTGCCAGAGCCACGCGATTGCTACCCAGATTGTACCGATGACGGCGCCGCCAAAAACGGCGATGACCGCACCTTGCCAGCCGGTGAACGCACCGATAGCGCCGACGAATTTTACGTCACCAAACCCCATGGCTTCTTTTTTGAAAATGATCTCAGCCAGTAGCGCGATCCAGAGCACCAGACCTGAGCCAATGAGCAGGCCTTGGATCGAAAGGGTGGCAGCACGGATGCTCGCGAGCAGGAAAAAATCACTGTGTTGACCGTGGAGCGCGGGCACGAAGATTGAGAGGATTACCCCGCCTGTCCCAAGCCCGAGCGTAAAGGTGTCGGGTATAATCATGTGATCGAGATCGATGAATGTCGCGCATACTAAGCAGCTCAAAAACCCCCAGCCCACGATTGCGACCGCGGGCGTAAAGTGTAACCAGCAGGCGAGGAAAAGGCCCGCAGTGAGCAATTCGACAAAAGGATATCGAAAAGAAAACGGGGCGCCGCAGCACCGGGCACGTCCACGCAAGATAAACCACGAAACTACCGGGATGTTGTTGTACCAGGCGATGGGTTTTCCGCAGCTGCAGTGCGAGCCGGGCGCAACGACGGATTTCTCTGCGGGCACGCGGTAAATAACGACGTTCAGAAAGCTGCCAACCATCGCACCAAGCAGCGCGGCAGCGGTGGGTAACACCCCAGGATAGGCGGCAACGATTTTGACGGTGGTGGAAAACATGGAAAAAACCTCGGGGCGAAGCGATGTGGGGGCAAGCAGCCGCTAGTGCTTGAGGGCGTCGCGCGCGGCCGTGGCCATGATCGGCGCGGTCGTGGCTGCGGGCACGTCGGTCCAGATTTCGAGGGCTTTGGCGCCTTGGTGGATAAGCATCGCTAGACCGTTCGCGCTGGGCAGACCCAACTTTGTGGCGCGGGCCAGCAGCGGCGTCTGCGGCGGATTGTAGATCATGTCGAATACGGCGGCGACTTTGGGCAACGTCGTGAGATCAACCGGCAAAGCGTCGGTGGCGCGAAGTCCTGCGCTGGTGGCGTTAATCACAAGTGTGCCTGAGGGCAAATCGACGGGCGGAGCGCCGGGCGTGAATCCGCGCAGAGTACTGCCCGTGGCGAGCGGTGCGAGATCGCTGAGGATCGCATCGAGATTGGCGGCTGTGCGATTGGCGATCCAGAGGGAGGCGCAGCGGCGCTGGAGACACTCGACGGCGGCCCCGCGCGCGGCGCCCCCGGCCCCGACGAGAATCACGTGGGTGCCAGCCAGATCGAGGCCGAGGTTTTCACGGATGGCGGCGGCCAGGCCGTAGCCATCCGTGTTGTGGCCGCGCCAGCCTGACGGCGTGAGCACTAGGGTATTTACGGCGCCGATCGGACGGGCGGCGGGGTCGATGGCCGCGATGCGATCGAAGGCAATGATCTTGTGCGGGACGGTAAGGTTGAGCCCGTGAAATTTTTTTTCGCGGAATAGCTCGAGCGCGCGCGGGAGATCATCGGGATGAATCTCAAAACGAAAGTAACGCCAGTCGGCCAAGCGTGGCCTTTTGGCTGTGAGAGCCGCGAGGGCGGCGTTGTGCATCGCCGGGCTGATCGAGTGCTTGATCGGGTGCCCCAGGACGGCGAGCGCCGTGCCGGGGTAGGACCACGTGGCGAGATCGGCAAGTGTGAGGACGGCGGAACTGTCGGGATTTGCGTTCAGAAGCAGTAAGTCAGGCGACGAAGGAGGCGGCGGGCAAAAACGAAATCGTTAGACTCAAACGAGCAGCTAAGCGGGTGCGGGGCATCAAGCGGATTCGCGCTCGTGCGTCTGCTCAAATTCGGTGACAAAGCGGGTAAAGAGTTTTGCCCGCTCGGGTTCTTGGGCGAGCGTGTAGTGGTTTACTAGATTGCGGCAGCTGCGACAGAGGACCTCGCGCACGGAGGTGGGCATCAGATCAGTAGGCTTCGGTTCGAGATGATGGCTGCGCAGAAACGTGGTGATTTCTTCGACGTCGCGGAACAGGCCGCGGTCAAAGGGATCGACGAAAAATGGCTCTTCGTCGTCGTAGCAGCCGACGATGAAGTGGCCTGGCAGTCCGATGGGCTCGAGCGGCAGGTTGAGACGTTGGGCGACCAGCAGGTAGACGAGGCTAAGCGAGAGCGGGATGCCTTGGCGGCGGGTAAGGACTTCGTCGATGAAGCTGTTGCGTGGGTCGGTGTAGTGCTCGACGTTGCCGCGGAAACCCCATTCGTGAAATAGCACGCGGTTCATGATGCGGCATTTCTCGCGCGTGGTCGCGGGCTCGGCGATGAGCTCGGTGCAACGCGCGGCTATGGTGTCGAGTTGTTCACAGCAAGCGCCGACGTCGAGTTGCGGGTTGACGGTGCGAGCGAGTAACAGCGCACCCGTCTCGAGTTCGTAATGGAGCGATCGAATGAAGCTCAGAAATTCGCCGACGGGGTCTGTGAGCTGAAGCTCTTCGATGAAGCTAGTCGCAGCGCGGGCGAGGGCGGGGTGGGCGCCGCGGGCGATCTCGTGCAGAAACGGCGCCGCGTCTGCGCCTAGGGCAGTGAAGCGCGCGAGCAAGGCTCGGCGCACCGTTGGACTCGGGTCGTCGAGAAGGCTGAGGAGCGCAGATTTTTGGGCGGGACTCAGCGACGTGGTTTCCACCCGAAAAACCGAGACGCGTTTAGCCAGTGAGGCAATGCGGAAGCGTGGGCCTTACTTCTGCTCGGGCCAAGGGTCGCGCTCGAGCAGTTGGCTGGAGAGCCGGTGGGCGCTCAGCAGGCCATCTTCGTGGAAGCCATAACGTTGCCAGGCCCCGGCGAAGTATGTCTCCGTGGTCCCGCGCGCAGCTTGGTTGAGCGCGGGTAACTCAGCTTGGGCTGCAGTGGCGGCCAGACTAAACAGAGGGTGTTCGTACGCGATGCGGCGCAGTACCCGCTTGGGATCGATGGCTTCGGGGCGGTTGATGGTGACGAAATAATTTTCGAGCTCGGAGACACCTTGGAGTTTGTTCATCCAGTAGTGCGTGGCGGTGGAGACAGCACCGGAGGCGTCACGTGCAATCTCATAGTTCCACGCTGACCAAGCCAGGCGCGTGCGGGGCATGACGGCGACATCGGTGTGCAGCGTGGCGGTATTGGCTTGGTAGTGGAACGATCCGAGAATGCGGCGCTCGGCGTCGGTGGGCGCGGCGAGGAGCCGGAGGGCTTGGTCGCCGTGGCAGGCGAGGATCACTTTATCAAATATCTCCTCGCTACCTGCGGCGGTCGTGACGGTAACGCCTGGCCTCTTGCGGGTAATAGTCGTGGCGGCGGCGTTCAGGCGGATTCGCTCGGCGAACGGCGCGGTGAGCGGAGCTATATAGCTTTTGGAACCGTTTTCCACGGTCCACCACTGGTGCTGGGTGTCCAGACCGAGGAAACCGTGGTTGTGGAAAAAGCGGAGCAGGGCGGCAGCAGGGAAGCCGAGCATTTTCTCGGGTGGGGTGCTCCACACCGCTGAGCTCATAGGGACTAGATAGAGATCAAAAAAATCAGTGCCGTAGCCGCGACGTTTTACGTACTCGCCGAGCGTCTCGGTGGTGATCGGCGAGGCGGGATCGGCGAGGGCGACGACCGCTTCTTGGTTAAAGCGGTGGATCGCGGCGAGCATCCGGTAAAAACGAGGGCGCAAAAGATTGCGCCGTTGGGCGAAAAGATGGTTGAGCGAGGAACCGCAGAATTCCAAACCGCTGTCGGCGTGGCGGACGCTAAACGACATGTCGGTTTTCTTGGTCGCAACCCGCAGTTCGCGAAACAAACGCGTGAGCAGCGGATACGTGGCGTGGTTAAACACCATGAAGCCGGTGTCGATCGGTACCAAGCGGCCGGTTCCAGGTTCGGTGGCGTTGACGGTGTTGGTGTGGCCCCCAATATAGTTCGCCGCTTCGAACAGCGTCAGGTCGTAGTCGCGTTGCAAAAAATGGGCGCAGCCGAGGCCGGCTATACCGGTGCCGATGATGGCGAGGCGAGGTTGGGACATAGTGTAAATAGCTGCGGGTTAATTAGTTCAATAACAAGTTGCAGGCGGCTAAGATCAATCGGGTAACCTGTTCTAATGTTACGATGCAGACCGGCAAACGGATGGGAAAATAAAAAAGCCCGAGGCGCAGAGCGCTTCGGGCCGAGAGGGTATCTAGGCGGGTTTAAACCGAGGGCGCCTGCGGGCCAGCGGGCGGCGGGGTGTTGAGGCCGTGGGCTTCTTCACTAAGGTCTTTGCGGATCGCTGGGCCGTCCGCTTTTTTGGGCAGGTTAGCTGAGGAGGCGGTCGCCGTCGCTACGGCCATCGCGGTTGCGACAGGCACGACGCGGCGCAGGGTGGCGTAGTCGTGCGAACTCTGTGCGGAAGCAGCGCGGGCGGTCGCGGCGGCGGCCACAGACGCGTGGTGATCGGCGTGGATACCCTCGTCTAGGATCGATTGGGGTACAGGCTTGAGGCCCCAAATAAGGCCTGTCCATGAGAGCATTTTCAGCCCGTAGTAAGTCGGATCGATTTCCCACCAATAGAAGCCGTTGCGCGTGCAGCTCTGAAAGCGGTGGTGGTTGTTGTGCCAGCCCTCGCCTAAGGTGATGAGGGTGAGAATGAAACTGTTGCGAGAATCATCTTCGGTCTTGAAGCGGCGTTTACCCATGAGGTGCGCCATGGAATTGATGCACGCGGTTCCGTGAAAGAGAAACGTGGTGCTGATAAAGAAGCCCCAAACGAGCATCTGCCCGCCCGTGGTCCCCAAGCCGGGCGCAAAGTGCTCTAGGGCTATTCCAGCACCGTAAAGCGAGAGCGCGAATACGAGTGGTACGCACAGATCGAAGCGATTGAGCCACACCAACTCGGGGAACTTCGCCAAGTCTTTGATCTTAGTATAATCGGTGGGAAAATTCCGCCGTGAAGTGATCCAGCCGATGTGCGACCAAAGGAAACCGTGGACGTGCGGGGAGTGGGCATCCTCGGGGTCGTCGGAGTGCTGATGGTGATGGCGATGATGGTAAGCCCACCACAGTGAGCCGCGTTGGGTCGCCGTCGCCGCCCACAGCGCGAGGAAAAACTGCCCGCCGCGTGAGGTGCTGTAAGTCTTGTGCGAAAAATAGCGGTGATGGATGCCCGTAACGGCAAACATTCGAATGAAATAAAGCGCCACCGCTGTCCACACGGCGACCGGACTCCAACCCACCCAGATCACCGCGAAACACGCTAGGTGTAACACCACGAAGGGCATCACCCGCACAAAATCGACTCGGTCGGGCTCGGCCCGCATCTTATCCGCCCCGTCTGGGCAGTAATCGGAATCAATCCACTGCGTCAGGGCGGTGGTGGCGCGGCTCAAGAAGCCAGGGTGGGGGGCGGATGTGGACTCGGACATAAATATTTCCTCCAAGCGAACGTGCGGGTTACGCCTTCCGCAAGCTGAGTTTCTTGGAATCTCCCCATTATTTTCGTCACGCAATTGTCGTTTTGCGCCCCCAATACGCTCTTTTTGTTACTTCGCCCCGCGCTTCCGGCTTGTCGTGGCCACAAACACCGTCGAAATCAACTTCTGTCCCTTGCCTCATTGATGGACTGCTTCAACCTAAAGTTAGTTCTTTTAGTCTCATCTTTAGTACTACTTTTCTACCCCTTTTAAACCCTCTTATTTTTTTATAACATCATGGAAAATCTATCCGGCAGCACCGGCGGCAAATGCCCCTTCCCCCACCTTCACGGCACCACGCCTAAACCCACCGCTGCGCCCACCCACGCCGGCGTCCAGTCCAACCGCGACTGGTGGCCCAATCAGCTCAATTTGAAGATGCTCCACCAGAACTCCGCGCTCTCCGATCCTATGGGCGCGGACTTCGACTACGCCCAAGAGTTTAAAAAGCTCGATCTCGCTGCCCTTAAAAAAGACCTCTACGCCCTCATGACTGACTCCCAGGAATGGTGGCCGGCCGACTTCGGGCACTACGGCCCGTTTTTTATTCGTATGGCCTGGCACAGCGCCGGCACCTACCGCACTGCCGACGGCCGTGGCGGCGCAGGCGCCGGTCAACAACGCTTCGCCCCCCTCAACAGTTGGCCCGATAATACCAACCTCGACAAAGCCCGCCGCCTCCTTTGGCCCCTCAAGCAAAAATATGGTCAGAAAATCTCCTGGGCTGACCTCATGATCCTTGCTGGCAACTGCGCCCTCGAATCCATGGGTTTTAAAACCTTCGGCTTCGGTGGCGGCCGCGCCGACGTCTGGGAACCTGAAGAAGACGTCTACTGGGGCGCTGAATCCACCTGGCTCGGCGACAAACGCTACAGCGGTGACCGTGAACTCGAAAACCCCCTTGCCGCTGTCCAGATGGGCCTCATCTACGTCAACCCCGAAGGCCCTAACGGCCAGCCCGATCCGCTCGGCTCTGCTCGCGACATCCGTGAAACCTTCGCCCGCATGGCCATGAACGACGAAGAAACGGTCGCTCTCATCGCCGGCGGTCACACCTTCGGCAAGACCCACGGCGCCGCCCCTGCCACCCACGTCGGCCGCGAACCCGAAGCTGCCGGCCTCGCCGAACAAGGCCTCGGATGGGCCAACTCCTATGGCTCAGGCAAAGGCGCCCACACAATTACTAGCGGCCTCGAAGTCACCTGGACCACCACGCCCACCAAGTGGAGCAATAATTACTTCGAAAACCTATTCCGCTACGAATGGGTGCTCACTAAGAGCCCTGCCGGCGCCAACCAATGGGTCGCCAAAGACGCTGCCCCTACCGTCCCCGATGCCTATGATGCCGCTAAGAAACATCGCCCTACGATGCTCACCAGCGACATCGCCCTGCGTGCCGATCCCGCTTACGAAAAAATCTCCCGCCGCTTTCTCGCGCACCCCGAGCAATTCGCCGACGCCTTCGCCCGCGCCTGGTTTAAGCTCACCCACCGTGACATGGGCCCTAAGTGCCTCTATCTAGGCACCGAAGTCCCCGCCGAAAACCTTCTCTGGCAAGACCCGCTCCCCGCCCTCACCCATCCGCTCGTCGACGCCGCCGATATCACCGCCCTCAAGGCCAAGATTCTCGCCTCCGGCCTCGCTGTTTCCGAACTCGTCTCCACCGCCTGGGCCTCCGCTTCTACCTTTCGCGGCTCCGATAAACGCGGCGGCGCCAACGGCGCGCGCATCCGCCTAGCCCCCCAAAAAGACTGGGAAGCCAACCAGCCCGCCCGCCTTGCCAAGGTTCTCAAGACCCTCGAAGCCATCCAACACGCCTTCAACACCGCCCAGACCGGCGGCAAGAAAGTCTCCCTAGCCGATCTGATCGTTCTCGGTGGCGCCGCAGCCATCGAACACGCCGCCCACCAAGCCGGTCACTCGATCACCGTCCCCTTCACGTCCGGTCGCACCGATGCTAGCCTCGAGCAGACCGATGTCGCCTCCGTCGCCGTCCTCGAGCCCCAAGCCGACGGTTTCCGCAATTACGCGAAGACTCGTTATTCACTCCCCGCCGAGCAACTCCTTGTCGATAAAGCCCAGCTGCTCGGCCTCACCGCCCCAGAGATGACCGTTCTTATCGGTGGCTTGCGCGTCCTTAATGCCAACCACGGCAAATCTCAACACGGGGTCTTCACTAAGCGGCCTGAGACGCTCACCAACGACTTCTTCGTTAACCTGCTCGACATGGGCCACGTCGTGAAACCCACCTCGCCCATTGAAGAGCAATTTGAACTCCGTGACCGCGCCACCGGCGACGTCAAGTGGACAGCGACCCGCGTCGACCTCGTGTTTGGCTCCAATTCGCAACTTCGTGCGTTGGCTGAAGTCTACGCCCAAAGCGACGCCGGCCCTAAGTTTGTCCACGACTTCGTTGCTGCCTGGAACAAAGTCATGAACGCCGACCGTTTCGACCTCAACTAACCCATCTTATCCGGCGCGCCCCTGCGAAGTCTCGCGGCGGCGCGCCTTTTTTATTTTTCTACCCTCTATCTGTTTTTTGCCTTACCTTAAATTTTGACGGACTGCGAAACCGTAAAAATGCACTAAAATCGTGCAATTTGGCTTAAAAACTCTGTTTTTGACCTAATTTTGGCCAAAAAGTGCCCAAAACCTCAGTTGGGTTGATCGGTTGCCGTTTACTCATGCCCCGAAAATTTCCAGTAACCTTGCTCCTGTTTGTGTTGGCTACCGCGGTGTCCGTCGCCGCAGAGATCAAGGTGGCGACACTCAACTGCTTTTTACTCTTCGATCCTCGCATTGAGCACCGGGGCAAGCTGGATGAGCAGCAGAGGATGAGTCTCGCCCAGTACAACGAAAAACTCAGCAATCTGGCTTCCCTTATTCGCGGTTACGATGTTGTCGGTCTTCAAGAGACTGGAGGTCGAGCTGAGGTGGACGCACTCGCTGCGAAAGCAGGAATGCAGGGGCTCTGGGTTAAAGGCAATGACACGGCGACCGGCGAAGAGGTCGGCCTGTTGTACAAATTGCCGGGTTGGAGGGTGACCTCGGCTTCCCGAACGCCTGAGCTTGATCGCATCTTAAGTAAGCACCTCTTGGTCGAAATGCAGAACAGCGATCACCGTGCCCTGTTTCTTGTGATCCATTTGATCCGTCCCATCGATAACCAGTTGGCTAAGCACCATCAGCAGCTTGAAGCCATTAAGACCTGGATGCGTTATCAACATGCGACCCATCCCGGTTGGTTGATCGTGGTACTCGGCGATACGAACAGTACCCTTGTGGAGCGGGGTTCATCGCTATTTGGCTTCGGGGTCGAGGCCGGCGAATCCATTGATTTTCAGCCCACGCATCTCAATCGGAGCGCCTACGACCGAATGGTGCTCCTTGGCCCGGGAACGTGGCATAATGTTGAAATAAAGGCACCGCCATACGATAATCGACCGCCTGCTGCGTTGAAGCGGGTCTGGACGGATCACTTCCGGTTGGGCGGGGAGATCATTTTAAACCCCTCATTCAGGCGTGAGCATTAAATATTTTAGCTCAGTCTTTCATCTGCTTTCAGCCCCAAATGGGAGATTTTTAGGCCCAAGTTGTTGCGATTAGAAACGCACATTCGGACGCTGAATGCCATCGCTCTCAGGCCTTTGGCGGAGAGCTTACGCAGGGTGCTCCCAGGGTATGTTTACAAAACTCGCTTTGCTCGTTCTGTGAACGGTAGACACTTTACTCCTTAATCTTCTACGTAACAAAATCCGTTTATTGATTTTGGCGGCATTTTCCGAGGTTTCCGAACATGGTTCGCCAGATAGTTGCCGACTCTTCAATCCAGCGTTAGTAACACTTTAACTCATTTAATCGGTTACCAAACGCATGCACGTCACCGTGCTCGTCTCACGAATCCAAAAGATCAAAAAAGATTAATACGATTCCCTTATAGGCATCGGTCGTTCCAAGCGCAGAACGTTGATGAAAATGCCCGGAAATTAGACCGGGAAACTGGTCCTGAAACCGCTTAGCAAAATGGATCAACGGTATCGTGGATCAGATCGATCAAGCGCGAGGGCCGGTTATGGCAGCTGGGAGTTTCTTGCTGCTTAAGGTGCGGCGCGGCTTGAGACGAAGCTGCCGGCGCGGGTGAAGCGGTGATTAACCGGGCGGCGTTGCTCAGGGGTAAGAGGTGGGAGCGCGGGGAGCGTGTCAGCTTTGGCTGTGGCGAGTTGCGTGCGGCAGAGCGCGCGAAATGTATCCCATCGTTCGGCCAAAAACAGTTCAGTGGCGGCGCGGCGATCTTGGCGCTTGGCGATATCGGCGGGCAAGGTGATCGGGGTGGCGCGGGCCGTTTGCCGGAGCAAGCTACGCCATTCAGTCAGCAGGCGGTCGACGTCACCGCGCCCCGCAAATTCTTGAGCTTCGACGACCTGGCGGGTGGATTCGTGGGTGGCGACGATGGCAGAGACTACATCACTCGCGCCGAAGCCGTAGCCGGGCGGGACCCCTTCTTGCAGGTAGCCCTCAATGGTGTTACGGCGGTAGGTGCGTTCGCAGATTGCGGCAAGGCGGCCGAGGCGGCGGGGGTTGGTGCCGGCGAAGCGGTCGGCGGCGAAAAGATTGGCGCAATCAAAGAGTAGCGCGTCGAGTGGGTAGCGTCGGTCTTCGAGCGCGGCTGCGAGGGCTAGGCCTTCTGGTCCTAGGTAGCAGGCTACGATTGCGCCTCGGGCAGTGAGTTGGAGATCTCGATCAAGCACGCCCACGCGTTGCCATTGCCAAAGCGGGGTGGCTTGAACTGAGAGGTCAAGGCACGCTGGGCGCTGGGTGCAGGTCCGGCAGGATAGAAAAGGATCGCGCTCGCGGCGGACGAGGCGGGCGCGGCCGGTATCTGTGCAGTGGTTGCAGGGCAGCGAAGACTCGAGCGGGAGGGCAGAGGTAGCTTCGGCCCCGAATACGACGGGGGTGTCGGTGAAGAATCGGGTGGCACTGGCCTCGGCAAGGGCGGCGGTGGGGGCGCCGGGGTAGAGCTGACGCAGGAAAAATGCCCAAGGAAGCGGAGCGGCGCGTTTCAGACGAAGTGGCGCAGCTCGGCGCAGGCGCGGGGTGGAGCTGGAGACCAGGACGAAACCGTATTCGTCGAGGCCACGGCGACCGGCTCGGCCTACCATCTGGAGTAAGTCATGCGGAGGGATCTCGTGTTCAATTGGTCCAAGATTGAAGTGGGAGGCGGTGATGAGTACGGAGCGCAGGGAGAAATTGATGCCGGCGCTGAGGCCAAGGGTGGCGAAGACGGCTCGGAGTTGGCCGGCTTTAGCGAGGGGCTCGATTAGCCCAGCGCGTTGGGCATAGGCGAGGCCGCTGTGGTGGTAGGCGACTCGTTGACGGAGGAGTTTGGCCAGGGCGGGTCCGGCGAGTTGTTCTTGCTCGGGGGTAAGACTAAGCGGTTCGGCAAGCGGTACCTCGCGGGCGAACTGGCGGGAGAGACGTTCGGCATCGTGGCGGTGCGGGGCAAAGATCAGAACCGGACCTAGGCCTTCGCGAAGGGCGCCGGCAATGCGTCGTGACCAGAAGCCTTCGATGGTGCGCGGGAGCCCGGAGATAAGATCGTCGATTTCTACTTCCTCAAGCGGGACTGGTCGCTCCCGGTGGCTCACGACTTCGACGTTGCGGCCGAGGCGTTGGAGCCACGCGGCGACATCGTGGGGGTTGGCGACGGCGCCGGAGAGCAGTAGCAGTTGGAGCTCGGGCGGGGCGGAGAGCAGAGCCCCCTCGTAGTGGTTGCCGCGGGCGGTATCGGCGAGCCAGTGATATTCGTCGACGACCAGAAGCTGGAAGGGCGGAAAGTCGTTGAGACGGGTGGTGTGTGTGGGGGCTATCTGGTTTTGTACGGCTTCAAGGGTGGCGACCACTAGTGGGGCAGCAGGTTCGATGGTGATGTCGCCCGTGATGATGCCCACACGCCAACCGCGGGCGCGCCATTCAGCGTATTTGTCGTTGGCTAGGGCGCGGGTGGGGACGGTGAACAGCGCGCGACGAGTGAAATTCGTTTGCTCAGCCCAGCGCTCGAAGACGTAAGTTTTACCCGCGCCGGTGGGTGCGTCGATGACAACGTCTCGACCGGCCTCAAGGGCACGGATTGCCTCGGCCTGCCAGCGATCAGGGAGGACGAGTTTTTGAAGGCCGGCGAAAGCGTCGGTCAGCACGGTATTGAACGTGCGCGTGCGTTGAGGCGCGTCAAACCGAGGCAGAAATTTCTCGTGGATTTTTTTGCGCGCATACTCGTTCGATAAAGCAAGGGAACATCGAAGCGGTGTCGCACACCCATTAGCGCGGATGCGAGGGGCATTGGTTTTTATAACTTTATTTGTATAACGGCGGTTCGACCTAGCCAAACGGCCTGTCGCTCCTCATGTTCTTCCTTTCGTCTCTGACACCAATACCAACCGATGATAGCTGCCATGATCGTTATTTCACTCTTAATTGCCCTCGTGGCCACCGAGCCCGACGCGTCCGAAAGGGACAAGGCACCGGAGCCGGCCCCGCCGCGCCCGAAGAAAGTGAAGTAAACGCGGACGGGCCGGTTTGGCTATTTTGTGAAAATGACAAAGGCGCGCCGACTTGCATGGGCGCGCCTTTGGTTAGTTTTCTAGTTTAACTTAACATCGCCTCAGTTCGAGGCGAGACGTAGGCTGGCTGCCGCAGCGTCAACGATGTGCAACGGAAGGACGACTTTCGTCGCCACAGGCACGCCACCTTTCAGCGCGGGTTTGAACTCCCACTGTTTGACTGCGTCCAGGACGGCGCCGCTCAGCATGATGTCCACGGGGGACTTCACTTTGAAGGCGGAGGTTTTGCCCTGGGCGTCCACCACGAATTCGACTTCGACGGTAGAACCGATGTATTCGGCGCGGACGGATGGGGAAACCACCACGACCGGCACCGGCACGCCGGCATCTTTGCGGCACGTCTCCAAGTAGGTCGCTTCGAGGCTCTTCGCCTGAAGGGCGGGAGCGAGGAGAGCGACCAAGCTGAACAGTACGGCGACTTTGTTTACGTGTTTCATGACTATTTTTCTGTTTATAAACTCCGACCACAATGGGTGCGGAGAGTTTGGTTTCTAGGCATCTGGCTTTAGTGGCATCCGGGACGTCGCCAACGCGGTGAAGCGTTGGCTGTGAACCGAAGGTCTGACCGGGACAGGCGTGAGCCGATCGCGGCCAAAGGTTCTGTTTTGGGGCGGGGCTAGACTGGTCGAGGCGCGACCGTTGCGCGCGCGCCGCACCCGTAAGGTGATTGATACGTAAATAGCTATTTTACCGGGCACGTAGACACCGGTCGGGGAAATTCAAAGAACGTTAAGGGGTTCTTCGAAAGCACAAGGAGGGTGTTGGCCTCCAACTTCTTTTAGCAAGTGCCGTGCCTGCGTGACGCGACAATGTAACGATGACAAATCCAAGTCCGCTGAGATTGCCAGCGAAGGCGCGGGGCCTTTGGCTCATGGGATGAACCGCCGTGATTTCTTGGTTAACTCGTCGTTGTTAGTTTCCGCCGGCCTCATGGCCCGCGCGCAGTCCGCCACTCCTGCTTCCCCTCCCTCCGTCTCGCCCGCGCCCAAGGCGACTGTCGCTCCGGCAGTGACCGAATTTCGTCTGCTGCGGCGCGACGTCGGAATCTTCACCGGCCGAGGCGGTACCATCGGTTGGCTCGCTAACAAAGACGCGCTCGTCGCCGTCGACACTCAATTTGCGGATACGGCGGCGTTGTTTCTCGAGGGCTTGCCCGGCCGCGATGGCCGCAAGCTCGACGTCGTGATCAACACACACCACCACGGTGATCACACCGGCGGCAACGCCACCATGAAGCCCGCGGCCAAGTCGATCGTCGCCCACGCGAACGTCCCCAAGCTCCAATTTAACGCCGCCGAAAAAGCCGGCACACTTACGAAGCAAGTCTACGCGGACACGACTTTCCCGAATGTGTGGCGCCGTGAGCTCGGAGGTGAGATCGTGACCGCGCAGTATCACGGCGCCGGCCACACCAGCGGCGATGTGATCGTGACCTTCGAGAAAGCTAATGTCGTTCACATGGGTGACCTTTTGTTTAATCGCATTTATCCTGTTGTGGATCGTCCGGCGGGCGCGAGTTTCCGTCACTGGATCACTGTGCTCGAGGAAGCTGCGAAAACATATCCTTCTGACGCTATCTATGTATTCGGTCACGGTAGCCCGAAATACGGCGTGACCGGCCAACGCGGCGATCTCCTCTTGTTCCGTGACTATATCGCCGCGCTCCTTGCACACGTGGAAAAACAAATCGCCGCTGGCGAACCTAAAACGAAAATCTCGGCGCTAGAAAATTTTCCCGGATTCCAGGATTTTCATCTGCCTTTGCCTAACCGTCTTAGCGGTAACCTTGGCGCAGCCTACGACGAATTAACCGAAAAAAGCCTGATTCAGTAGGGTAGGTTTCGTGGCGACGTGATTTCCGTTTGCAGGGACGCGCCGCTCGCCTCTAACTCCGCTCAACCTCGTCACTAATCATGAACTTCGCCACCTTCTTTAAGACTTTTGTTTTTCTCGTGCTTCTTTTTGTCATGCTCTATGTGGGCATGAATAACACCCACGAGATTAATTTTTATTTTCCCATCGCAGGTACGACAGCAAAAAAACCGATCCACGAAGCGGCATCGTTAATTTTCTTCGGTATCTTCGCCATCGGCGTGCTGGCCGGCACGATGTTGCACGGCGGCGGCAAGGGTGGCGCAAAAAAGAGCGCCTCCAGTGGTAAGGATAAGTAAATGCTCAGGCGCCCGCGCGCCGACGTAGGTTATCGCACACAATCGCAGCGGCGACGCCGGCGTTGAGCGATTCAGCGGCACCAAAGCGCGGGATCGTCACACGGCGTGTGATCAACGCTGCAACCGCAGGCGACAACCCGCGGCCTTCGCTTCCGATTACGATCACCGCATCGCGCAAAGGCGGGAGTTTATGCACATCGTCTCCGGAAAGATCGCACCCAAGCACCGGCACGTTTAACCCTACGAGTGCGGTCGCGAGTTCCGCGGTATGAGAGCGCACGCGGGCGAAGGAGCCCATACTAGCGTTGATGACTTTTTGTGAAAAAAGATCGGCGCAATCTGTCGAAAGCACCACGCGCTCGAGCGCAAACCAATCCGTAAGCCGCAGTAGCGTGCCGACGTTTCCAGCGTCTTGTACCCCGTCGAGGGCGAGCGTGAGACCGCAATTGAGATCGCCGGGCGCGAGTGGTGTGCGCGTGAGTGCTCCGACCGCGAGGACGGACGACGGCGTCGGAAAATGACTGGCGCGCGCCATCTCCTCTGGGGTGAGACTGTGGGTTTTGTAACCGCTCCAAGCTGGTGTGCCGTAGATTTCGGAAAACGGAAATTTTGCAGAGAGGAGTTCGGCGACGACTTTTTCGCCTTCGACGACGAAGAGACCGAGCGCTTCGCGGTTTTTTTTCTCGCGCAAGGAGCGGAGGCGT
Source organism: Opitutia bacterium (assembly GCA_947452315.1). Lineage (GTDB taxonomy): Bacteria > Verrucomicrobiota > Verrucomicrobiia > Opitutales > Opitutaceae > Tous-C4FEB. The sequence goes on from CANGCX010000017.1 coordinate 31,111, forward strand.
TGGAGATCGGCTTTGGTCGGCATCGAGGGCGTTATCATGACGAGCCGCTTAGCCAAGGCTCAAGCGCGGGTTTGCGCCCCGTGGGTAAAAACATTCACGCTCGGCCCATGAATCGGACTGTTACGTCACCTCTCGGACATCGGCGCGGTTTCGTGCTGACTCTCGGTGGCCTGCTGGTCGTGGCGGCTTGGGCGGGCAGTTTCGGCGGGCCATTCGTATTTGATGACATTGCAGCGGTGAGGGAAAATTTGACCCTTCGTGACTGGTGGAAATTTAGCGAGTTGCTGGCGCCGCCGGCCGGACTTTCGGTGAGCGGTCGACCCGTAGCGAATGCGTCGTTGGCGGTGAGTTACGCGCTGAGTGGGGAGCAACCTTGGGGTTATCACGCGGTGAATTTAGCGCTGCATCTGGCGACGGCAGGTTTGTTAGTCGGAGTGGTTCGGCGCACATTGCGTCAACCGAGGCTCTTGGAAAAATTTGGAGCGGCAGGGGATGAAATTGCGCTGGCGGTGGCGGCGGTGTGGTCATTGCATCCATTGCAAACTGCGACGGTGACTTATGTGATGCAGCGTACGGAAGGACTCGCGGGGTTTTTCGCTATGACGACGCTTTATTGTTTTTTGCGCGGCGTAGAGATTGAGCGCGGTGGTCGGGGTTGGAGGGTGTGCGCCATCGTGGCGTGCGCTCTTGGGATGGGGAGCAAGGAAGTGATGGTCGTAGTGCCGATGGCCGTATTTTTATACGATCGTACATGGGTCGCGGGAAATTTCGCAGCCGCGTGGCGAGCACGGAAATTTTTTTACAGCGGTCTGGCTGCAACTTGGCTGGTGCTCGTGGTGTGTCTGCTTGCGAAGGGCCGCAATGGGTCGGCGGGATGGGATGCGGGCATGAGCGTGGCGTCGTATGCTCTCACGCAGGCCGAAGCGATTTGGTGTTACCTCAGGCTCGCGGTGTGGCCTGCGCCACTGGTGTTTGATTATGGTGCGGAGCTATCGGTGAATTACGCGGCGGTGGCTGGAGTTGTGGCGCTTATCGGAGCGACTGCGTGGGCCTGGGTGCGGCGGCCGTTATTGGGATGTTTGGGATTTCTGTTTTTCGCGGCACTCGCGCCGAGTTCTAGTTTCGTGCCGGTGGCGACGCAGACGATCGCGGAGCACCGGATGTATCTGCCGTTGGCGGTGCTCGTGACCGCGGTGGTTTTAAGTGGATATGCGTGGATCGGTAAACGCAGTCTTTGGCTCTGGGCGCTGGTTGCGCTCGCAGGTGGTGTGGGAACATGGGTACGCAATCTGGATTATCGCAGTGAGCGGGCCATCTGGGCGGATACGGTGGCGAAGCGGCCAGGGAATGCGCGGGCTCACTTTAATCTCGGCGTGGCGATGAGCGCGGGCGGCGACGATGCGGGCGCGCGGACGGAGTGGACTGAGACGTTGCGCATCGAACCGACTCACGTGGGCGCGCGAGCGAAGCTGGCGGAGTCTCTGGCGCAGGACGGGCGTGCGGAGGAAGCACTCAGATATTTTGAGGCGGCGGCGCAAGGAGGACGTAGCGATGGAATTTTTATGAACAATTGGGGCAGTGCGTTGCTCTCTACAGGTCGGACGGCGGCGGCTATGGAGAAATTTATGGCCGCTCAAGCGCGGTTGCCAAAATCGGCGCAGGTGCAGTTCAACGTAGGTAACGCGCTGGTGGCTTTAGGGCGCGGAGCGGAAGCCATCGAGGCATTTCGCGCGGCGCTGCGGCTGCTGCCGGAGTATTGGGAAGCACACTACAACCTTGGCGTGGCGCTGAGCGGGGCGGGCGAGTATGCTGCGGCGCTCGCGGAATTTGAAGCGGCCCTAAGACTGGCGCCGGGTGATGAATCGGCGCGGCGGAATGTGACTTCGCTGCGGGCTTATTTGAGTAAATAAAAAGGCGGCGCCGAATTGGCGCCGCCGGTAAGTGATTGAATGCAGTCGCGAACTCAGTTGCGGTCGAGGAAAGGGATGCGGAGCGCGTCGAGGTTGGCAGTGAAGGAGAGTACATACGTCGCGCCGAAGTCGCGACGGGTAAGAAGGCGGTTGGCTTGGTACGTTTTGAGAGATGGGTCTTTCAGGACGTTGGCGCCTGTTAATTCTAGGGCGTAGTTACGATTCAGACGGTAGCGTAGGGTAAAGTCCCAGCGTTGGTGGCGCGCTTCGATTTGTGGGCGAAGGTCGGTGGCGGATGCCGCCGTGCGCACACCGGAAGGATAAATGACGGTGCGCACTTGGGCGTAGAGTCCGCGGGCAGGAGTGGCGTAGCTGACGCCGTAATTAGCATTCCAATCGTAAAAATTATTCGCGATGGTAGGTTTCACGATGGCCCCGGCGCGGTTGGGCGCTTCGCCTTGGTAGAAGCGAGTGTAATTGGCGAAAACCTCAACGCCTTGGATAGCTTGCGGCAGCATTTTTAAGTACGGCTTGAGGGGAGTGCGGGCGCTGAATTCGAGGCCTTCGAATACGCCTTTGCCGCCGTTGTCTTGGGTGTTGAGGACGTAGCCGGCGTAGGCCCCATCGAAGCCGTTGTCGTTGCCGGGTTCGACGGTGCTCACGGTGTTGATGATGTAGTTCTCGATGGTTTTGCGGAACCAGCCAAGGGAGAGCGTGCCGGCGGCTTCGGTGTAATACTCGAGTTGGACGTCCGAGTTTTGCGAATAGGTGGGATCGAGTGCGGTGTTGTTGATGCTTACGTTGGGGATGGCGGCTAGGTCATTGACCGTGGTGTTGGGCAGAATGGTCTGGATGCCGGGGCGTGACATGGAGCGGGTGGAGGCGGCGCGTAGGAGCAGGTTGGGCGTGAAGCGGTACGTGAGCTGCGCGTTCGGGAAGTAGTCGAGGTAATCGCTGGTGGCGCGCTGAGTGCGGGAGTAGATGGCTTGGAACCAAGGTTTGGAGTTAGTGGTGAGGCCGTTGCCTAGGGAGTTGATTCGGATGGCGCCACGAGCGAAATTTTCTGTCTGCTCGGCGCGGACTCCAAGCAAGAGAGTTAATTCTGGGCTAAACTTGATGGTGGCGGCGACGTAAGCGGCGGAGATATCTTGCGTGACGTTTTGGGAATTCACCGCCTGGCGCTGGACATTAGTACCTTGAACGTCTTGGAAGGCGTTGGGATTTTTGCGCATGTAAGCGGCGACTTTATACGGGTCGATGAGCGGCGGCGTTCGGATCCCAAATAGGAATTTGTCACCGTAGGTAGTGTCGGCAAAATCGGCGGCATTAATGAGTTCATCACCGCTGGCGGCTACGCCGTCGGGGCCGCGGAAATCGAGGACGATCTGGCCTGCAGCTTTGCGACGTTGAACCCGATAGAGGCTGGCACCAGTGCGAAATTCAACAGGGTATTGCCATTCGCCAAAGTTGCCGCGGAGGTCAGTTTTCAGGTTGATCGTGCGGTCATTTTGGAAGCGGGGCGAGGTCTGCAGCGAGAAGCTAGATTGGTCATAGCTGTTTAGGTTGTAGAGATCGGGGCCGGCGAGCTGTGTTAGGGCGGTCGGCGCGGCGCGATCGGGTGTGCCTTGGATGCGGTAGATAACGCCTCGGGCATTGGTAAGATTCCATTGGGCTGACTGGATCATCTCTGGCAGGTCAGCGACCTTGGAATCGGATTTACCGTAGTTGGCGGAGTAATTGAGGCGCCAGCGATTCCAGTCGTGGCGTATGCCGACAAGGTAGCTATAGTTGGCGCTGGTGTAGTCCGAGTAATCTGCGAACACATCGACCTGGCCGTTGTTGACGGTTGTGTCTGTGGATGAAGGGTTGGTGAAGGTGCTCAGCGGGAGTACGCTGCCTGAGGTAATCGGGCGCACGCGGAACGTGTGGCTGCGGTTTTGGCTGAGGTAGCCGTTGTAAGTGAAGCCGGCGTTGAGTACGGTGTGGGCGCCAAGTTTGTAGTCGGCCTTAAGGCTGCCGTTACGTCGGAATTTGACTTGGGGTCCGTCGACGAGGGTGAATGTGTCAAGGCGCACAGGAGATTCTGGTAGAACAGGCGCGGTGGCGGTGCCAGCGACTAGCGGGCTGTAACCCACAGCGTTGTTGTGGGACGGATTAATGTTGTTGGTCTCGGCATAGGAGAACGTGAGGCCGAGGGTGTTTTTCAGAAAAGCTTCCGAATAGACGACGCTGGCGCCGGGCTTGAGGCGGTTGGTTGAACGGGAACCGGGACCGGCGACGTCTTTGTAGGTGAGCATCTCGCTGTTGGCGTTGATAAGCAGAACGGTACGGAACACGCGGCGCTTTTGGTTAAAGGCGTTCTTGGTCTCAGCGTTGATGACGCCGCCGGTGGCCGGCGCGAACCACGGCGGAGGGGCTTTGTAGACCTCGATGGATTCGATGTTACTGATGCTGGCTTGGGTAAACTCGAACGCGCGACTGGAAGCATCGGAAGAAC
>CANGCX010000018.1 GCA_947452315.1 Opitutia bacterium
AGAATATAATGTCGGCAGGACTTGCCGCCACTGTCCGTGGAGGAGCTTCAGGCTCCGGTGAAGCGGGAACCACCCCTCAACGCTCCCGCCTGCTTCGCAGGCGGGCTGCTTAAGGGAATCCCGGCTCTTTAGGGCCGGGAGGAGGTCAAGCTTAAGTTTCTGGCGCGTTTGGCGACGCTGCGCAAAGCGTCAGAAGTCTGCTTAGGGGACACAAAAAACCCGCCGGTTTTTTGAGCCGGCGGGTCGAAGGTTGAAGCGGGTTAGGGCTTAGCGTTTGCCGCCCGTGTGCGTGATCGTGTAGGTGAAGAACACGGAGCGGAGATCGCCCGGAATCTTGTTCGCGCGGAGGTAATCGAGGTTAAACGCGTTGTTGATATTAACCGCGAAGGTGTGGTCGAAGCGCGAGCCGGCTCCGGCGTAACGGTAGCGTGCGCCGAAGTTCCATAGCGTGTAAGAGGGCGTGCGCAGGTGCCACTGGTTGGTGGAGCGGGTGACGACGAGTGCGCCGTTGACGCGGGCGAGGGTATCACCGGCGTTGGGGGCTTCCGTCGGGGTGGAGGCAACGTAGGTGAAGTTGACGTTGGTGGAGAAGCCCTTGAGTGCGGCGTGTGAGGGCGTGTATTTCAGATAAGCACCACCGTTTTCAGGCGAGATGCCGTTCACGCGGCGACCGACAGCTTCCGGGAAGGCGGAACCGAAGTTAGTGTAGATGGAGTAAACATTACCCCAGCTACCGCCCGCGTTGATTTCGTTGGTGATGTTGTAGTTCACGTCCAATTCGTAACCGCGCACGAGTTGATCGCCGTCGCGGCGGGTGACGGAGACGTAGGTGCCGGAACCGGGAGGGGTTTCGACCGAGTCGCTCACGGAGACGTTTTTACGCGTGGCGTAGAAACCACTGACGGTGAAGCTCAGGCGATCCTCAAGGAAGGCGCCCTTGAAGCCGTAATCGTAGCCCTTGGCGGTTTCGGCGGCGTAATCTGAAAGCGCGACCGTCGCGGTGGCATCGGATTGGGGCACGAAATAGCTTTCGCTGTAATTGGCGAAGAGGCGTAGATTTTGGGTGAGTTTATAGTTCACGCCTAAGTTTGGTTTCGCTCCGGATTGCATCGATTTGTCGAGCAATTGGCCAGGGGCGTAGCCCGCGGGAGGAGCGGTGAAGTCGCGGTGGCGGAAGCGCACGGAATCCATGCGCGCGCCGGCGTAGGCGAGAAGGGCGCCATTGAAGAGGGCGGTTTGTTGACGGATCAGGCCGCCGACGACGGAGACGCGTTGTTTACGAATGCGTGTGGAAACGCCCTTGGAGCCGTCGAACGACTTGGTGAAGTAGTTGATTGGGCTGATGGGTTCGAGGGTGTTTGGATCGAGAGTGACGGTGCGGGCTGCGGTGCTCCAAGCAACGAGGTCAGGATCGGTAGCAGCTGCGTAGCTGCGGGATGGATCCCAGCGGTAATAATCGTTGAAGTCGATGGCCGCAAGGGTGCGGTGCTCGATCTTGCGGTTGTTGGTCCAGTAGTGAGCGAGGAGGTCGCTTTGGACGCCACCGCCGTCTTCGATGATCTGGCCTTTGCTGGGCACGGCGCCGCGGACGACCGTGATGGGCGTGCCGGCGACCGCAGGGTTGATATTAACGGTCGGCCAGCTGTTGTTGGAATTATAATCCCAGCGGCGGGCGAGGTAATAGTTGCCGGAGGCGCGAACGCTGAAGATATCGTTCAAGCGCTTGTCGTAGTTGGTGGTGTAGCTGCTGGCGCCGCGGTTAAGTTCGCTGGTCGGGCCGTAGGCGTTCCAGTTACGAGCGAGAGCACGGGCATAGCCGACGATTTGGTCGTCGGTGGTAGCGGCGGTGCCTTTCTGGTCGTTGATGAGCGGGGCAACACTGTTGGGCGAGTGGCGCTGTTGGAGGAGATATTCAGCGGAGACGAGCAGGTTGGCGCCGTTGTCGAAGGTGTGCTTCACGGCCGCGTAGTATTCGAAATTACGGTTGCGCGCGTAGGGCTGGCCGAAGTCACGCTGATATTGGCTAAGGGTCAGGATGTAGTAGGTCTTGGGTAAAATTTTGACCGGACCGGTGGCTTCCAACGTGATGCGTTGGGTGCCGTAATCGCCGAAGTTGTAGCTCAGTTTCTCAGACTGACGATCCTTGGGGGCTTTGGAGATCATGTTGACCATGCCACCAGGGGAGCTGCGGCCGTAGATGGCAGCGTTGGAGCCCTTGATGATTTCCATGCGGTCGATGTTGCTCGAGCCGTAGCGACCGAGACGGAAGAAGCCGTCGCGCAATTGATAGGTGGAGGCGAAACCGCGCAGATTGAAGCTACCGCCGATGTCTAGGCCGGTGAAGCTACCGATTTGCACGATGTTGTCGGCGAGTTCGAAGATACCGAAGTCTTCGAGAAACTCGCTGGTAAGCATGTTCACGGTGTAGGGCAGGTCGACGATCTTGGTCGCCACGCGCGAACCAGTCATCGTTTCCGAAGGAGCGTAACCGCGATTCGGGTCGGCTTTGACGGAAAACTCAGATAGTTGGATAACTTCACCGGCATTTTTTTGCGGTGCAGGCGTGGGGGCCGTTTGGGCCAACGCGCTGGGTAGGGCGCTCAGTAAAATCGCGGCAGTAACTGCGATTAGGGATTTAGCAGACAGGGATCGGTTCATCGTAGGGTTTGGTGTGAAGGGGATGAGCATGGGGGTAATACTCGGGGGTGCAAGCCGACTTTGAGTCCATACCAGGAGTGGCATTTTAAGTCACTTTCACCGTGATAAATCGGGTGAACCAAAATATACGTCCCGACGACCTGCCCTCTGACGTGCTGGCATATTTGGAGTCGGTGCCGCCAGCTACGCCTGAAATGGCTGCATGGGTGGCTGCAGCCTACCACGCTCTCAAGGCCGACCGTTCCTTAAACCATAGGCGTTTATCGCAAGGCTTTTTAGGCCAGTTGCGAGTAACGCGCTAAGCGCCGCGCGAACAGTGTTCGCGGCTAGCCTGCGGAGTCGCACCGCGGGTCAAGGCGCCCGGATTGGGCGTCGCGCAATCAGCACGGCAGGGACTGCCGTTGGGTGAATGCGGATCAAAGCCTAAGCTTCGGCCTGTCAGGGGCTGTAAGCCCCGGCTTCCTTTCGGTTGGGTGGATAAACGGCGGCGTGGCTGCCGGGCTTTGGCCCAGAGCCGCCAGTTGTGCCAGACGTGCCGGGTGCGATTCCTTGCAGGTAGCACCCGGGCGGTGCCGGCAGAACGAGTCCGCAGTTTTTCTCCAAAATTGAGGGCGCGACGCGCAATCACGGCGGCAGCGGCGCGATGCACGGACAGGCCGTAGCCGTCGGCAAATTTACCCCGGCCGATGACCGAGGTGAACGCTGGATTGACCGGCAACAATCCGATGCCGTCTCGCGCACACCGCCCTTGCATGATCCGAGCGAAAGCCGCGTAAGCGAACGCGGACAGCATCCGGTTGCCAGCCGCACCCCGGCCCTGTTTTTTCGCCTCCGCAAAATCGAGCCGCTCGATGGCGACCGGAACACCGTGCGCCAAAGCATAACGGGCGACCACCCGCACTGCATCCCCGATGGCCGCCTGCACTTGGGCTTGGTCGCGATCCTCGATCTGCCACGGCACTTCGAAGTGATCGGCAATGTTGCCGCTGCGATCAATCCGCGTGACCGCCAACCCCCACGGGTTCAGATCCACGCCGACACCGCCATTGCGCGGGTCGGTGAGGACCGGTGCGGTCGCGGTCGCGAACGACGCATAAACATACCAGCGATCATCCCGGCGGAGGAACCGGTAGCTGACGGCATCGCACCGCTCCACCTCAGCGCCTTTGCGCGGACCCCGCTGCACCCTTTGCACCTTGGGGATCAGTGCAGCCAAGAGATCGGCTTGACGATAGGCGAAGACGACGGGAATCGCCACGGTACCTCCGCCCAGCGCACCGGGTAGCCGGAGGTGGAGTTGCCCGTCGCGGTATTGGCAGGATTGGTTGCCGCAGGTTTCGTCGGACGAGCCCAAAACGAAGAACCCAGCTGCGCGTTTTGCCCGCCACTGCTCGAGCCATGCAGCGTGCGAGGCGTGCCCGTTGGCTTGCAGATTAAACTGTTCTCGAAACAGCGCGCGGGAGCCAAAGCAGATGGCGGGAATCTTGGCCGCGAGTTCGGTTTCCAGCCGACGCAGCCGGGCCGTGAGTAGCGCCAGACGGCGCTGCTTGTGGTGCTGTGCTAACGGGCGCTTGAGTTTCGTGAGCGCGAGCGCGCACTTCTCGATTTGGCTCCGGGTCGTCGCAACGTTGCGCTCGCGTGCGGCCCGCCACGCCTCCACCCGCGCCTGCAACTGGTTGTGGACGCCGTTAAATTGCCGGGCGGTGATCTCGTGCTCGGCCACGAACCGGCGCTTGGCCGCAGCGACGCTCTCAGTCTTCACGTAAAGCGCCACGAACAGCAACCGCTCCAGCCGAGCAAACAGTTGCGCATACCGGGCCAACACCGGCTCCAGCGCGCGGTCTTTTAATTTGGCGCTGATCGTGATCATGGCCCAGGTGATGGGGATGTGGATGGGTCCTGCTGTAAACTCGCGAGCGCTCGGGCCGCTCGATTCTTCGCCGAACGGCGACCATACAGCCGCGCGCACATACTGGTGAGCACCGCGATCACGTCTTGGACCAAATCGTCTTTGCGTTCGGCTTCGTCCACGACCAGCAGTTTGCGGCCGTCCGCCGCCAGCGCCGCCTCGAGGTATTCTGCGCCGAAACGCATCAACCGGTCGCGGTGCTCCACCACAATGACCCCGACCTTGGGATTGCGCAGTAGCCCCATCAATCCTCGCCGGTGGCCGTTAAGGCCGCTGCCGACTTCCGCCGCCGTCGCGATCACGTTGAGCCCGTTGGCCGCCGCGTACACCGCCAGCCGCCCCAGTTGCCCTTCAAGGTCTTTCTTTTGGTCGGAAGACGATACCCGGGCATAGAGAGCCACGCCGCGCCCGGCCGTGTGCGCGGGCGCATCCACGAGCACCGTCCCGGTCTTAAGCTGCCGGGCCGGCACCGGCAACTTGCCCGTCTTCCACAACCGCCACGCGGTTTGATAATGTAGGCCCTCTTGGGCCGCCCAAGCGCTCAGCTTCAACTAAGCCCCCTTGGCTTCGCTGTAACCTCAAGGAATACTATGCCAATCACCGCTCGCTCGAGGCAACCGACCAAACTTTCGATTTCGCCGCAGGTGGGTCTCTTTTGAAGATTCATGATTAATGCTTCATGGCGTCTTTTCGCATGATTAAATCAATACGAATATATACATATAATGATATTATTGGGAGCAGTTAGCAACCCTCGGCGCGAGCCTTAGCGTCGGCCTCGATAAGCTTGATCAAGGCATCAAGCGTGGTGCGGACCTTGGCCTTCACCGCGGACAAGCCAGCAGGGCTGGCGACCTTCTCATTTGCGAAGAGATAAAACTTCATCTTGGGCTCAGTGCCACTACCGCGAGCGGCAAAGCTATAGCCATTGGCGAGTGTAACGAGGTAGAGATCTTGCTTGGGAATCAGTTCGCCATCGGCATCACGGATATCCTCGCGACCAAAATCTTGGAATTTAGCCACCGCAACATCGCCAAATTTCTGAGGAGGCTGCGCTCGATAGGTGTCGAGGATACGCTTGATCTTAGCATTACCACTCGCGCCTTCGTAATACAGGTTGATGACTCCCTCTAAATAAAAACCGCAACGCAGGAAAATCTCATCAAGATACTCCGGCACCGTGAGCCCGCGACTCTTAACCCATGCGCAGACTTCGGCAAACATGAGACACGCTGCATTACCGTCTTTGTCGCGCAGGAAATCGTTGGGCAGATAACCGTAACTCTCCTCCGTGCCGAACGCGTAAAACGTGCTGTGTTGCAGCAGCAACTTCGCGCGCTGCGCCAGCGGCAGCGCCTCGTAATCGAAGCCCGCAGGCTGCGTCGCGCGCAGTTGGTTTTCGTAGCCGCGCATCTTGGCGGCGATCCACTTAAAGCCGGTGAGCGTGTTAATAACTTTCACGCCATGCGCCCGACCAATCGCGTCTTGGAGCTGCGTCGTAACAAACGTTTTGATGATGCAAGCGCGATCCGAGCCCGCAGCCGGAATCCAACCACGCTCTTTATATTTAGTAAGGCGATAATCAGTGAGCAACGCACCAATTTGATTACCCGTAAGAAGTTCCATTTTACCGGCGCGATTACGCACCGCTACACCCATGCGGTCAGCATCAGGATCAGTAGCGAGTACGACATCACAATTTTCGCGTTCGGCGAGCGCAACGGCGAGGGCTAAGGCTTCGGCGTTCTCGGGGTTAGGGGATTTTACGGTTGGGAAATTTGCATCGAAATTTAATTGGGCCAGTACCGGTTTAACTTCACAACCCGCGTGGATAAGTAGCGGGATGGAGTGTACCGAGCCGGTCGCGTGAATATTGGTGAAAGCGATTTTTAATTTCGTCTGCTGCAGGACACGCGGATCGATCACGGCTTGAGCGGCCACTTCTAGGTAAGCATCGTCCGCATCACGACCGAGTGTGGTCACGCCGGATAAATCCGTAGCCAAAAAGGCCCCGAGCTCAGTAAGAGGCACGGCGTTCACTTCGGTAACTATGCCTTTGTCGTGCGGCGGGACGACTTGCGCCCCGTCATCGAAATACGCTTTGAAACCGTTATCGTGCGGCGGATTGTGGCTCGCCGTGATCACGACCCCCGCGTGCGCCTTGAGCCAGCGCACACTGTAGCTCAACTGCGGCGTGGGCCGCGGCCCGTCGAAGATAAATGCTTCGCCCCCGAGCTTCGTCCAGGTTGAGGCCGCGAGTTCACAAAAATGCCTCGAAAAATGTCGCACGTCATAGGCGATCACGAGACGTGGTTTCGCGGTGATTTGTTGCGACACGAGGTGTTTTTTGGTGTAGCGGAAAAGTCCGATCACGGCGCGCGACAACGTAAAATCATTCAGTAAATTACTGCCGATAGCGGCGTGCTCAGGCGATCCGGCCGCGTTGCGCGTGCCCGTCTCGGCGGCGGCGTTCACCACGCCGATCGTGCGGCCGCGCATGCCGCCTGTGCCGAATTCGAGATAACGATAAAACCGGTCATTCAATTCACTCCACGCCGCTTTGGCGATAAGCTCATCAATGCTATCTTTTGCCCAAGCTGGAAGGCCAGCCGCAAGGAAAGCAGCGATATTTTCCGCCGTACTCGGCATGAGTTGGCCCGCAGCAGCGGCAGATTGAATTTTAGCGAGAGTGGTCATGTCTAAAGTGAAAAATTTTCAGGCCAGAACGAGTCCGTCTGCAAGGGTGAGTGGCAGAGTTTGGCGGGCCCAAGACTCCGCGAAAGAGTCTTCGTCGTAACCAAAGCTGGGAGCCACCTCGAGGTTGATCGCGGGCAATCCAGTAGCATCGACTGCGAGTGCGGCACCTTGGGCTATTAACCAGCGGGCAAACTGGCGACGCTGATCATCACGACACGTTTGCGGTGAATCAACGCCCTCGGCATTTTTAACGGGAGAAAAATCGTCTGCGCGACGAGTCTCGATCACGAGTGGGTTCTTGGCGAAGGGCAGTGCATCAAAAACAAAAAGCTCAAATTTAACGCCGTTAGCCTTAGTTGGTTTGACGGGTTGACCGGTCGCATCGATGGCAGGAATTTTTTTGTCGGCGCGGTGAAACGGTAACGCTACGGCCGATCCATCCGAACGGGCCATGCGACGAATAAATTCTCGGTCGAGCAGGTGTAGAGCAATACTACCAGCGCGATACCGCAACTGGCCTGAGGCGTCGGTCTCACGCTGCATCGTCATCGGCAAATCAGAGTACTCAACAACGACCAAACGGTCATTTTGCGCACAAAAATGACCAAGTTTTTCCTCAGCGTAAGCTTTGGGCACCATCTTGCTCGACATCTCGGAACCGCGCAAGAGATGCCAGCCGATGAAAGCCGGGTCGATCGCACGCACGAGCGGATTATCGACCTGAAAATAACTAAGCGTATCGATGCCCTCGCGTTCCATCAAATCGAGCGCGCCACTACGATCCAAAGCACGCAACGAACCGCCGTGACCATCGGGTGAGAGGGCGATTGAACCTTTGGCTTCGAGTAAAATTTTACCCGAAAAGTCTACTGCCGGCATCCGACCTTGTCGGAAAAAATGCACACGGGCAGCGTCACAGCCGAAAAATTTATGGTCCCTAAAAAACGCCTCGGTAGCCGCATGATTTTGGTGGCTGGTCATGATAAACCAGTGCAATGGCCGACCATAGCGCCGACCGGCTGCGAGTAGTTTCTCAGCAAATACTTGGAATAAGGTTTTCCCGAGAACAGGCGTGACCGGAAACGTACCCTTAGGCCCATCGTAACCTAGACGCGTCCCCTGCCCTCCGGCGACCGTGAAGGCCGCCACTCGACCCGCCCGCAACGCATCCTCGCCCGTACGCTTGGCGCGCTCCCAAGCCAAGGCATCACCACCGTGTGCGATCAGTGGCTCGTAGGGCGCGGGGGCCAAGTCAGTTAAATTCACACCAGCAGCCTCCCCCGTTTGAGCGACCAGCGTGCGGTTCAATCGATCAATTTCAGCGAGATCAATTTCGGCTGCCTCAGCCAACAAATCGGTTTGAGCGTCGGGTGCCAATTCGTCGAAAAACGCGAAAACTTGTGCCTGTCCGGCACGTTCAAATTTTACAATAAGCGGATGAGCGGATGACATGGAGCAAAATAGCGGCGCCTCAGTTTTCAAAGCGGAAAACGTATTCCTCGGGTCGAGCGTAGCCCAGTTTGCGACGGATGACTTTTTCGACGTAGGCTGGATCCGTGCGCAAACGTTCTAGAACTTGCTCTTGGTATTTTAAACGCAACTCGGCATCGGCGACGCGACGCCGACTTTCAGCTTGGATCGTCTTAAGCCGTCCGTACTCCGCCCGAGCATCGAGAAAATAGAGACCACCCGCGAGGGCGATGCCCACGATCAATGCAAGATAAAGGGCTAAAATGAAGCGACGCAGATTCACAAGGGAAACGTCTCGGATCAAACCCGCCGCCCCACAGCAGAGTAAAGGAGATTTCCCTGAAAACCGAACATCCCTTAGTGCAGCCCACCCCTAGTCCTAAAGCTGTTCCTCGAAGCTGTTGCGATTCTGATGGCGGAACGCCCCCGCAACCGTAAATTTCGCGGCATGTCAGGTCCCGCCCATACTGCCCATACATCATCTACCGAGCCCGATCACGAGCTCGAGCCCAACCCAATACCCGAGCCGCCCGCCCCGCGCGCACCTATCGATCGCTCCACTTGGGCGCGTCCTTGGGCACAGCTTAAATATTTCACTTTCCAGCCCGCGATTTTCCCTCGACTACTAGGTCAGGTCTCACCCGACGCCCGCCCAGGCGATTTCGTCAACGTCTACGATAAAAACGGCAACCTTACCGGTGGCGGCCTTTTTAACCCACGCGCCAAAATCCCCCTGCGCGTCGTCTGCCACTCGACCACACCGATCGACGAATCCTATTTTGAAACGGCCATTCGCCGGGCCATAGCGTTGCGCCGCGAACTATTTAAGCTCGACGAGACAACCGACGCTTATCGCCTGATCGGCTCCGACGGAGACGGTCTCAGCGGCCTGATGATCGACCGCTATGGCGACACGCTGCTGTGCGAGATCTATTCGCTCGGGATCGCCCAACGCCTGCTTCACTGGCTACCGCTCATCCACGAACTCGCCGGCACCAAATTTGCACGTGTTCACGTGGACCACGACCTCGGCAGCCTCGAAGGCATCAAGCCCTCAATATTTAACGAAACCAACGCCGCCGCTCCAACCAAAGTCAAAATTCGCGAGCACGGTATCCGCTACGAAGTCGATTTCGCAGAGGGCCACAAAACCGGATTTTTTTGCGACCAACGTGACAACCGTCTCCGCGTCGCTCGTTTTACCAAAGACGCACGCGTGCTCGATCTGTGCTGCTATACCGGCGGATTTTCGCTCAATGCTAAAATTACTGGCGGCGCCGCTGATGTCACCTGTGTTGACCTCGACGAAACCGCCCTCGCGCAGGCCAAGCGCAACGCCAACCTCAACCAAGCGCGCCTAAAATTTGTCCACGCGGACGCCTTCGCCTACGCACGCCAGATGCAACAAAACGGCGAAAAGTGGGACGTCGTCGTACTTGATCCGCCGAAGTTCATTTTTACCCGTGACGCAGCCGGCAACTGGGAAGGTCGCCAAAAATACGAGGACCTTAATCTGCTCGCAATATCCCTCGTTAAAACGGGAGGCATCTTTGTTACTTGCTCCTGCTCCGGCCTACTTTCTTTGGAGGATTTTGAGGCTCACGTGATCAAGGCCGCACACCGCCAGCAACGTCGCTTGCAATTTTTTGACCGCACCGGCCCTGGCCCAGATCATCCCGTTTATTCCAACTGCCTCGAGAGTCGTTACCTTAAATTGCTCTGGGCGCGCGTCCTTTAAAACCCCATCCTGTTCCCCATGGCCGAACTCAAGCACCTCTTCGCCCAAAATAAAACTTGGGCGGCAAAAATCACCGAGCGCGACCCAGAGTTTTTTCAGAAACTCTCCCGCCAACAAAATCCTGAGCACCTCTGGATTGGCTGCTCAGATAGCCGCGTACCTGCCAACGAGATCATAGGTTTATTGCCCGGCGAAGTTTTCGTCCACCGTAACATCGCCAACGTAGTCGTTCACACCGATCTGAACTGCCTTTCCGTAATTCAATTCGCCGTCGATGTATTGAAGGTGAAACATATCATGGTAGTGGGCCACTACGGCTGTGGTGGTGTGAGGACCGTGCTGCGTTGCGAACGCGTGGGCCTGGCCGACAACTGGCTACGCCACGTGCAGGACGTCCGCGAAAAACATCAGTGCCGCGTCGATGCGGTCCCAGGTGAAACGGGTCAACACGACCGACTCTGTGAGCTCAATGTCATCGAGCAAGTCGCCAACGTCTGCCAAACCACGATCCTGCAAGACGCTTGGGCCCGAGGTCAAAACGTCACAGTCCACGGCTGGATCTACGGCCTGAAAGACGGCCTTTTGCGCAACCTCAATACCAGTGTGGCCAAAGCTGCCGATCTACCCGGAGCGCAAGCCGCTGCCCTAGCGGCCCTCTGAGGCTATTTCAGCATGTTAGCTCTTTTTCAAGGGGGAGGGAGATCCAAGTTCAGCGGACACAAAAAAGGCGCGTTGATTCAACGCGCCTTTGAAAAGAGAAATGAAACAGCTTAGGATCGGCCGAGGTAAGAACCGTCTTCGGTGCTGATCTTGATCAACTCGCCTTCCTTGATGAAAAGCGGAACTTGAACAACCAGGCCCGTCTCCAGTTTGGCCGGTTTCTGAACGTTGCTAGCGGTGTCGCCCTTAATGCCTTCAGAACTTTCAACGACTTTTAAGGTAACAGTGGAAGGCAACTCGATCGACAAGGCCTTTTCATCGACGAACAAAACGTCAACTTTGCCGCCGGTAGTGAGATAGTTTTTGGCTTCGCCGAGGATGGTTGCGCTCAATTCGATCTGCTCGTAGGTGTCGGGATCGATGAAGGCAAAAGCGTCACGATCCGCGTAGCTGAACTCGAGGGTCTTTTTTTCCGTCGGCAACACTTCGATGGTGTCAGTCGAAGCGAAGCGTTGGTCGAGCGCCTTACCGTAGCGCAAATTGCGCATCTTGATCTGGACGAAGGCGCGCAGGTTACCCGGCGTGCGATGCTGCGTCTCCATGACGAGGTGAGGTTCACCGTTGAACTTGATGACTTGGCCTCGGCGGATGTCGTTGGCTGCGGGCATGGCTAGGGTCTTGGGATTGAAGGTTTCGAGTTGAGAAAGGGTAAGGGTGTAAGGCGCGGGCTTTCGCACTGTCAAGGCCGGCCATCTCCACGCTTGCGCTCAGCGACCGGCGTTGGCGACATTGCGACGATCAAATCCATGAAGCAAAGAACCCTAGCGCGCGAAGTTTCTATTCAAGGCAGCGCCCTACACAGCGGAGAGGCCGTCACCCTCACGCTTAAGCCTGCCCCAGCCGATCACGGCTATGTCTTCAAACGCGTCGACTTAAATGGCGCACCCGAGATTCGCCCCCGCACCGACTTGATCACCGATTTGGTCCGCGCGACCACGATTCAATCCGGCCACGCCAAGGTCCAGACCATCGAACACGTTCTCAGCGCTCTTAGCGGCTGCGGCATCGACAACGTCATCGTTGAGATGAATGCCTCCGAGCCGCCGATCCTCGATGGATCTTCCAAACCCTTCGTCGATCTCATCATGAGCGGCGAACCGATCGAGCAAGATAAAGACCGTGAGTATTTCACCCTCGATGCCCCCGTCTCCGTGACCAGGGGACAATCCTCGATGATCGCCCTGCCCTGCGATGAACTGCGCATCTCCTGCACCTCGGCCGATGACCGCGGTATTCACACCCAGCACCTCTCGCTCACGATTGATCCGGACATCTATATGACGCAGATCGCCGCGGCGAGAACCTTCACGATCTACGAAGACATCGAAGAGCTACTCAAACTCGGTAAAATCAAAGGCGGTTCCCTCGACTGCGCCGTCGTGATCCGAGGTGATAAAATCATTTCCAAAGAAGGGCTCCGCTTTAAAGACGAATTTGTCCGCCATAAAATTCTCGATATCATCGGCGACATCACCCTGCTCGGGCTGCCGTTAAAAGCCCACATCATCGCCACCCGTCCAGGTCACGCCATCAACGCTGACCTCACCAAGGCGCTCGCCGAAAAACTCGCCGAACGTCAAAAAGGCCCGAAGAAAAAACCGCGTCCGGCAATGGTAATGCCCGATGAGACTGCGCTCGATATCCGTCGTATCCTTGACACCCTTCCCCATCGTTACCCGTTCGTCATGATCGACCGGGTCGTAGAATTCATTGGTGAAGATGCCCTCGTCGCCATCAAGAACGTGAGCATCAACGAGCCTTATTTCCAGGGGCACTTCCCCAATAACCCCGTCATGCCTGGCGTTCTCCAGCTTGAAGCCATGGCGCAAGCAGCGGGTATCCTCATGCTCCGCCGCGGTTCCAGTGAGGGCAAAACCTCGCTCTTCATGAGCGCCGACAAAGTAAAATTCCGCAAACCCGTTCGCCCCGGCGATCAACTCATCCTTAACGCTAAACTTACCAAGACCCGCGGAACCAAACTTGCCACGGCCGAAGTGACCTGCACCGTCGACGGCCAAGTCGTCTCCTCTGGCGAACTGATGTTCGCTATCGTCGATTCCAGCTCGGTCGACTGATTAACACATGCCCGCCTCGATCCATCCTACCGCCATTATTGAACCGGGTGCCGAGCTCGGCGCCGATGTGCAGATTGGCGCGTACGCTTTCGTTGGCAGCGGGGTCCAACTCGGCGCGGGCACCCAGCTTCACCATCACGCTAGCGTGGAAGGACACACCACGTTGGGAGCAAAGTGTGAAATATTTCCCTACGCCTGTATTGGAGGGAAAACCCAGGACCTAAAATACAAGGGTGGTCGCCCCGGTCTGCGCATCGGCGAACGCAACGTGTTTCGTGAATACGTCACCGTCCACGCCGCAACTTTCGATAGTGAATTCACGCTCATCGGCTCCGACAACACTATCCTCGCTTACAGCCACATCGCCCACGACTGCATCGTCGGAGACCATTGCGTGATGAGCAACGGGACTATGCTCGCCGGCCACGTTGTTGTCGAAGATCACGTGATCATTGGAGGCTATGGTGGCGTCCACCAATTTTGCCGACTTGGTGCTTACGCGATGCTCTCCGCAACCGCCAAACTAGTCCAAGACCTTCCGCCCTTTTTTATCGCCGACGGTACCCCTGCAGTCGTCCGTGCGTACAATAAAATTGGCCTCGAGCGCAACGGTCACACGACTGAGCAACTTGACCGGGTAAAACAAATTTTCCGTATCCTGTACCGCGACGGTCTCAATAGGACGCAAGCGCTCGAAAAACTCACAGTTCACCCGGCCGCTACGAGCGCCGAATTTCAACGCGTGATCGCTTTCGCGTCCAAGAGTACCCGCGGCCTAACACCCGGAGCATAAGTCAGACTAACACGCGCGCACTTCGGCGATTGCGAGTAGCCGCGGTTTTACTTTTTTTTATAAACCGTTGCCGGATCAAATAGTGGCCGCCCCACCAACTCGAGCTTGAGCGAAGTCGCGTTCTCGGCCGTCGCACCGGGTGACAGCTTTCGATAGAAACAAGATTTGTAACCGTTGTGGCAGGACGCACCACCGACGTTGTCGACTTTTAGCAAAATCACGTCTTGGTCGCAATCCACTCGGAGCTCTTTAACGAGCTGGGCGTTGCCTGATTCCTCACCCTTAACCCAGAGTTTATTGCGTGAGCGGCTCCAATAACTCGCTTTGCCCGTGGCCAATGTGAGCGCGAGTGACTCCGCATTCATGAAGGCAAACATTAGAACCTCGTTCGTGAGGTGATCGGTAGTGATGCAGGGGATGAGTCCATCTGACCCAAATTTAGGCTGCAAGGTCGTCCCGAGCTCAATCTCAGCCGTGGACGTGCGGGCGGGGAATACAAACGTGCTCATGAGAGTAGAAAAATATTAAACAATGTCATCGAGTTTTCTAAGGTATTCGAAGCTGTAAAGTCCCGTGCGGTGTCCGTCGCTAAAATCGAAACGTAACGCATAGTTACCCACCTGCTCCCAACCGAGCACAGTAACTCCGCTGAATTTCTTGGGTCCAGATCCGCCGTATTTATTACCCAAAATATCGTGTTCACCCTGCGTCTCGGCACTAGGAGAAGCCGCGCGCAAACGCTCGCCCTTAAAAAAGGATTCCTTCGAATCGCTCCAACGGATCGCGACTTCGTCCCCGACGAGCTGAATATCTGCTGGCAAAATCATTACCCCAAACAATCAACGCCCGCGCGGCCACAGCAACCTCAAGTTTGCCCCCAAATAGGTTAGCCGGCGGAGTTAATCAGATCGCGCAAGAGATCTAGGCGAAAAAAAGACGCCGACATCGTGAAGATGCCGGCGTCTGAATTTTGAACAACCTCTGCAGGCCGCGAGTTAGGCGACGCGCTCGACGATCAAGGGGGGCGGGGTCGGGCGCTTCGGAGCGAGCCGGTAGGCATTCTTGAAGTGCTCCAACGCCTGCTCGAGCTTGGACTCATCGTTGTAATGGATCATCATGAGCGGCTCACCCTGTTTAACTTGGGTGCCGACCTTCTTGATTTCCGACACGCCAACGGAGTGGTCGATCTTGTCGTGAGAATTTTCTTTACCGGCACCAAGCAGATGGACGCCGCGGGCGATCATGGCGGCGTTGATCGTGTGCACGTAGCCGCGCTTAGGCGCCGGGAGTTTGCGGATGTGTTTGGCCGCGGGGAATTTCTCCGGATGGTCAATGAACGAGGTGTCTCCACCTTGGGCCTTGATCAGATCCTTGAATTTCTCGAGCGCGGAGCCGTCGGTCAGGTGACGTTGGACGGTTTGCTTCGCGGACAGTGTTGAGCCTGCCACGCCGGCAAGGCGGACGATTTCCATACCGAGCTTCAACACGAGTTCCTTCATGTCCTCGGGACCTTCACCCTTAAGCAGGGCGATAGCCTCTTTGATTTCGAGTGAGGTGCCGACGGTGTCGCCCAAAGGCTGATTCATGTCGGTAACGAGAGCGACGCAGCGGCGCTTCATAGAGCGGCCTACGCGGGTCATGGAACGAGCGAGTTGTTTAGCTTGCTCGAGATCTTTAATGAACGAGCCATTGCCCCACTTCACATCAATGACGAGGCCTTCGGAACCCTCGGCCAATTTCTTGGAGAGCACGCTGCCGGTGATGAGGGGCAAGCTGGGGATCGTGCCCGTCTCTTTGCGGAGTTCGTAAAGTTTGGCGTCAGCCGGAGCAAGATCGGTGGTCTGGGCAATGATAGCGCCGCCGATTTTCGCCAATTGTGAGGCGAATTGCTCATTAGAGAGCTGGCTCTTAAAGCCTGGGACCGAGGCTAACTTCTCAAGAGTGTTAATGACGTAATCGTGTTCGACGCCGCACATCATGGGTACCACGACGCCCGCGGCCATAGCGAGGGGAACGAGAACCAGTGAAGTTTTATCGCCGACGCCGCCCGTGGAGTATTTATCGATCTTGGGTTTGGCGATGTGTGAGAGATCGATTACTTCACCGGAGAGCATCATTTCTTCGGTCAAGTCGGCCGTCTCCTGAGCGGACATGCCGGAGAAGTAAATCGCCATAGCCAATGCAGCGAGCTGATGTTGCGGCATTTCCCCGTCGAGCGTGCTGTCGATAATGAATCGAATCTCTTCTTGGGTGAATTCGCCGCCGTCGCGTTTCTTTTCGATAAGAAACTCAAACGTGGGTTTGATGAAACGACGTGCTGGGATTTTGCGTTTGCTGCTCATGGAATGATTTAGCGTATAAGGGAAGAACTGCCCGAGACCTTGAAAAGTTCGCGACTAAAGTGCTTCCAGCCAAAAAGTCGAGGCTGAACTACCTAGGCCCGGTCTAATCCTACCTTGGGTCACTCAAGAGTGGCGCCGCACTCCACGCTTGCGCGCCTGCCCACCACCACCCTCAAGTGGGGCGATGCACGTATCGTTTGACCTCGCCGCTGCGCTCGATGCAGCCCTCAGAACCGCCGCCGCCAGCGCCCAACTGGAGACCGATGGATTTAACCCTGAGCTACGCACAGCTGACCCGCGGCACGGCGATTTTCAGGCCAACGGCGTGCTTGCCTACGCCAAAGCCCGCAAACTGAACCCCCGAGCCGTCGCAGAGCAGCTCGTCGCTGCCCTCCCCGCCGCTACGCTTGAATTCTGTACTGCCACCATCGCCGGTCCGGGTTTTATCAACTTTACCCTCACCCCGAGCGCCCTGCTGGCTTGGATTCAAGCCCAAGGCTCGGTCGCACAGATTAAAGCCGGGGCCGCCTCCCTGCACCACGGGCATCGCTACGTCGTTGATTTTAGCTCACCGAACACTGCCAAACAACTCCATGTCGGCCACGTCCGCGGTATGGTCATCGGCGAAGCCATTTGCCGCCTACTTGCATTCTGCGGGGCCGAAGTCATCCGCGATAATCACATTGGCGATTGGGGTACCCAGTTCGGTAAACTCATCTGGGGTTACAAACACCTCCTCGACGCCAACGCGCTCAGCACTGACCCGCTAGAAGAACTCGAGCGGATCTACAAAGCAGCAGACGCCGCCGCGAAAGCCGATCCCGCCGTTTTAGACGCCGTGCGCGGGGAACTGGTCAAACTTCAATCCGGCGACGCCGAAAACCTCGCGCTCTGGCACAAAATCATCGCCATCAGTGCCAGCGCCTTCACTGAAATTTATCGGCTACTTGATATCCACTTTGATCACCAGCTGGGGGAAAGTTTTTACAACGACAAACTCCCTCAAGTTTATGAGGAGCTTACCGCCGGTAAACTCGCTGAAGAATCCCAAGGTGCGCTCGTCGTATTCCACCCTGAGCACCCGCGTTTTAAGACCCAGCCTTTTATCATCCGCAAGTCCGACGGCGCAGCCAACTACGCATCCACTGATCTAGCGACGATGCTGTACCGAACTGAGCATTTCAAAGCGGACGCTATCGTCATCCTTACCGACGCACGCCAATCCGATCACTTTGAACAACTTTGGCTGACCACCCAAAAATGGTTCACCCAGACGCAGCGTGCGCTGCCGCGTTTTAACCATGTCTCGTTCGGCTCCATTCTTGGTGAAGACGGTAAAGCCATAAAAACTCGCTCGGGTGATCCCATCAAACTGAAGGCGCTACTGGCGGAAGCCATCGAACGCGCCTATGTCTTAGTCACCGCCAAAGCTCCTGAGTTGCCGGAGCTCGAGCGCCGCGAAATCAGTAGCGCCGTAGGCCTGGGCGCGATCCGCTACGCCGACCTCGCTCAAAACCGCAGCAGCGACTACGTGTTTTCCTGGGACAAAATCCTCTCATTCGAAGGCAACACCGCGCCTTACCTACTTTATGCTGTAACGCGTGTGCGCTCCATCTTCCGCAAGGCCGGCCTAGACCCGGCGGACGCCTCAGCCACTCAAGGTGCGACTCCACCCGAATCTCCCGCTGAACTCGCCCTCGCCCGCAAACTGACGGCTTTTCCTACTGCGCTACAACTCACCACTGCGCAACTTCGTCCCCATTTTTTGTGCACCTACCTCTACGAGCTAGCCGGTGAATTCAGTTCATTTTACGCGGCAGAAAAAGTGATCGTCGAGGATTCCGCCGTGCGCGCCCGCCGCCTACTGCTGTGCGCCCGCACTCTACTTTTACTTGAAACCGGGCTTCATTTACTCGGCCTTCGCACCCTGGCTCGAATGTGAAGTTGGCTGGGGCTAGATGGATCCAACCGGTCGCTAGCAAACTCCCTTGTAAAACGCACTTGCCGCTGAGCCGTACGCTACCACGTTACAAACAATGGACACGCAGGAGTTCTACATACGACAAGCGTCCGGCAACGAAGCCCTCGGCCCATATAACCTCGAGCAACTGATCTCGCTTTCAGAGAGCGGCAGTGTGACCAGCGATACCCTTTTTTATAATGCCAGCAGTGAAAATTGGACCCCGATTTGTGAAAATGCCGATCTGAAAAAAATCATTTTTCCCGAAAAAAATGAACGCTCCAACAACGGTGTCCACAACGTCGGGTTAGGCAGTTACGCGATCATCGCGATGCTGGCGATCAGCGCCGCGGCCGAAATCGCACCCAGCGTTGCGCTCATCAAGTCACACACCCCTTCAAAATTGATCCAGCATCGGCTTATCATCGTTGGTGCTTTGGACTTACTCTTGGCGCTTTTTATTTACCTGGGTGCGGTTAAAATTTATCCACTCATTCGGGTGAGGGCACTGTGTGGCATGGGACTATTCGGCATTATTTTTTTCCTCCAAGCTCGCTATGGCCTGATGCTCGCAGCGATTGGGGGCTCAATCGGTCTTTACCTGACCACGGTGTTTGTGACTCCTAAGCTAGCACGAATGTCCTACGCGACCGGATTGATCGGCCTAGGTTGCGTAGCTTGGCATTATATTTCCAGCTGAGCCCAGCGCGCACCTTCTTTACATGTCGCGGCTCAAAACCTCTGGGCAACGTTTCGCCCAACTATATCGATTGGAAATTTGGTCCCAAGCACACCTTCGCGACACCTCTATTCGCGGCTGGTTCTACGCCTTACTGAGAGTGATATCGATCACCACCACGGTTTTTTTTGAAACGAAAATTCCGGCCCGCGCCGCGGCCCTCAGCTTCAGCTCCTTGCTGGGCCTAGGGCCGTTGATTGCGATTGCGGTCCTGATCGGTGGCTTCGTGCTCGGGCATAATGACGACCCTAATCTCGTCGCCAATAAACTTGGTGAACTGATGGAAACCGTCGCGCCCCAGCTGCGCCAACTCAACAGCCTCAACGCTCCAGATCAGTCTGCCGCCGCCAACGTCAGTCCAGAGGTCGTAAACCTCATCAACGGCATCATCATGGGCGCACGTTCGAGCGCGGCAGGAGTCGCCGGTGCCTTCTCGCTGATCCTGATTGTGCTACTGCTTTTCAAATCGATCGAAGATGCATTTAACGATATTTGGGGGGTTCGCCTCGGCCGCTCACTACTCATGCGAGTGGTCTTTTATTGGACGATTCTCACCTTAGGCGCTGTCCTCTTTTTCGCCACGATCGCGCTTTTGGGCGCGGGAGCCTTCGTCAACGTCTTCGTCGAAAAACTTCCCGGCGGTGCTGGCCTGCTAGCCGTCCTTCGCTGGCTACTGCCGGTGATCTCGCTCACGATGCTGGTTGGCCTGCTCTCCCTTGTTTATCGGATCATCCCCAATACCCGCGTCTATTGGAGAGCCGCGCTGGTGGGGGCGCTTGTTGTAGCCAGCCTGCTGATGCTCAACAACGTCGTCGCTCTGCTTTACGTGCGCCGCGTCTACCTGGAACGCAGCCTATACGGATCCCTCGGCATACTCCCCGTGTTCATGCTCGGGCTCTACATCTTCTGGCTCTACATATTAATAGGGGGCGTGATCAGCTACGCAGTGCAAAACGTTCATTACCGCAACAGCCAAGCCGCCTGGGGCGGCCTCACTGAGGCCATGCGTGAACGCCTCTCTTTGGTGGTATTGCTCACTATCTGCCGCCGCTTCCAGGCCTGCGTGCCGCCCACCTCAGCAGCTCAACTCAGCGATCTGCTTAAAGTGCCAACTCAGGTTCTCAACGAATGCCTCAACCGGCTAGTGAAAATGAACCTTATCACCACGTTGCGACCAGCAGCCGGGACCACCGCCACCGATTATCTCTATCAGCCCGCGCGGCCACTCAGCCACATCAGCCTCTACGATTTCAAAAATCTCGACGACAACCTTGGCGACGACCCCATCGGACAAGCCCTCGAACGTATCGACCCGATCCTGCAACACTACAACGCGGCCCTCGACCAAATTGGCCAGCAAGCCTTCTTCACCAAATCGCTCCAACAATTGCTCGCCGAACACCCCTTCGAGGAGTCCCGCCCGCCTTTTGAAAGCCTGACCTAGAGCCGCGGACGCCGAGCGTCAGAATTCACCCTTGCCACACCCCCTGCTCGACCTAGCCTTTGACCCTCTATACCCATGATTTCCTGGATCCAACGCACCTTCCAGCAGCACTTCAAAACCGTCTTCGCCGTGCTGCTCGGGCTGATCATCATCTCCTTCGTCTTCACGATCGGAGCCGCTCCTGGCATCGGCCGCGCCGATCGCGCTACCCTCAAACGCGAATTTTTCGGTTACAACTTGGGCTCCACCGTCGACCAACAGCGTCTCATGGGTGACGCGGGTCTGAGCGCGAACCTCCAAGTCGGATACGGCCTCGAAGCCGAACAAATCCAGAATTACGCCTTCCAACGCGCAGCGACGCTCCACCTCGCCGACGAGCTGCACCTCCCCAATGCCACCTCGGCCGAGATCGCCGAACAGATCAAAACCCTCCGCGCCTTCGCCGGCCCAGACGGCCAATTTGACGCAGCCACCTACAAGACTTTTCGCGATAACTTAAAGTCCAACCCCCGCCTCACCGAGGCTGACATCGCTCGTGTCTTAGGTGACGACGTTCGCGCTGATAAAGTTCAAAAACTACTCGGTGGGCCTGGCTACGTCCTGCCGAGCGATATCAAAAACCAACTCGCGCGCGCGGACACCACCTGGACCCTCGCTACCGCCACGGTCGACTATACGACTTTTAACCCAGCTATCCCCGCCAACGACGCCGAGCTGACCAAATTCTTCGAAGAATCCTCCTTCCGCTACGAAATTCCGCCCCGCATGGTGGCAACCTACGCTGACTTCCCCGCTTCTGAATACGTCGCCCAAGTGAGCCTCAGCGAAGCCGAAGTCCGAGCCTATTACGACGCCAACCCAGCCCGCTTCCCCAAGCCCGCTGCCGATGCCAAGGCGACGGCCTCAGTCAAAGTCGACGCCGCCGCTGACTATGCGGCCGTCCGTACCCAGGTTGAAACCGCGGCTAAAACCGAACGCGCCCAACGCCTCGCAGCTAAAGCTGCCAGTGACTTTGTCTTCTCCCTTTACGAAGCTAAAGCTGTCGCCGGCTCCCCAGCCCTCGCCAATATCCTAGCTACACGTAAATCTCCGCTAAAGACCCTCGCGCCCTTCACTCGCGAAGCCGGCCCCGCCGAGTTCGGCCCCGCCGCCACCAGCGTCGCTGAAGAGGCCTTTAAACTCGGTAAAGACCGGGCCTACACCGAAGCCGTGCCCACCCCCAATGGAGCGGCTGTGCTCTTCTGGCAAGACACCCAACCCGCCCGTAAACCCGCTTTCGCCGAGGTCAAAACCAAGGTCAACGCCGACTACCTCGATAACGAAAAGCGCAAACGCTTCGTCGATCTCGGGCGCACCCTACGCAGCCTTATTGAAAACCGTCTTAAAGCCGGGGACACCTTCGAAAAAGCTACTGCAGCTGCCGCGACCGGAACCTCGGCTAAAATCGAGACCAAAGCCGTGGCCGCCTTCACCCTACGTAACCGCCCTCAAGACCTCGATTACACCGTTCTTGGCGCGCTTGAGCGCCTAGAAAAAGGTCAAGTCTCGGATCTAGCGATCGCCGCAGACAAAGGCACCTACGTTTACGTCGTCGACAAGAAGATCCCCGATTTTACGCCAACCAATCCCCTCTACACTGAAACCCGTACCCAACTCGGTTCTTATACCGCGCGCCTCGGCGCCAGCGCTTACCTCGCCGAAATCGTCGATACCGAGCTCAAACGCTCCGAACCCAAAGTGAAGTAATCGCGTTCACGGGCCCCGCCCTCCTACGCTTCGCTCAGCCCCCGGGTGAATTATAAATAAAATTCACCCGCGCAAAATCTCAAATCGCCCGCCGGGTCAGCACCTTTCGACTGGTGCCAAGCGCCTAGACCCGTTTGATGAAGTCGATGCCCCTATACGCTTACAAGCCGATCAAATCCCCCTGCCGCCTTTGCGGCAGTGGCTTTGAACACCGCCAAAGCGCCCGTGAACCCGACCTGACGACCTGCCCCACCTGCCAACAACCCGTTCGACGCGACCTCGCTCATCGCGTCAATTCCCCGCAACTTTCCGCGCCCATTTCCGTCTCGCGGGCCAAGCAAGCCGGATTCACTCTTCTTAAACGTACCAGCGATGGTAGCTACGAAAAACAGTAACTTCTGGTCGCCGCTTGTGTTCTCACCTCTTAATACTCCTTTACTTCAAGTCATGTCACGCCACCTAGCCCGAGCTATCGCCCTCCTTTTGACCCTAACTAGCCCTGCGTTACTTCGCGCGCAGGAAACCGCACCGGCGGCAGCCGGTGCGAATCTCACGCTCGAAGAATGCATCTCGCGCGCGATGCAAAAAAACTTCGATCTACAGGTACAAAACCTCTCGAGCGAAATCGCAAAAGAATCCCTCAACGCAGCGAACGCTGATTTCGATCCCAGCTTCACCGCGACGACTCGACGCAACCTCAACCAATCCGCCGCCACCACCAGTCGGCTCGACGGCACCTCTGCCAGCGGCCCGCGCAGCGATAACACCACATTCTCCGTAGGAGTGAGTGAGAAGGTCGCCACGGGCGGCACGGTCAGCGTGACGGGCAACACCACCCGCGCGGCCACCAACTCGCTTAACTCTACGCTCAACCCGGCTTTCGGTAGCAGCACCACGGTCACTCTCAGCCAACCCCTACTCAAAGGCTCCGGGCCTGCCGTCGCCCGAGCCAATATTGAACGCAATAAACTCGGTGTCGGCATCGCCCTGCTAAACTATAAAAGCAAGGTGCTCACGGTTATCCGCGACACCGAAAACGCCTACTACAATCTCGCCTACGCCCGCGAGAATCTCGTCGTAAAAAAGCGCAGCCTTGAGCTCGCCGCCAAACTTTTTGAAGAAAACAAAGTACGCAAATCTACTGGCGTGGCCACAGATCTCGATGTACTGACCGCCGAAGTCGGAGTCGCCAACGCCCGTCGCGCCGCCCTCCAAGCCGAACAATCTGTCAGCGATCGCGAAGATGCGCTCTTCACCCTGATCGGCCAATTTGATTTCAACTCCCGCCCCGGCGAGGTGAAATTCGGCGACTACACCGAAGGTGCTCCCTCATTCGATCGCGTTTATAAAAATGCCCGTGAGCGCTCCCCTGACTTCCTCGCCACTCAGTCCCAAATCAAACAACTCGAAATCGACGCGCGCAGCGCCAAACAAGCAGCCCTACCAGGCCTAAACCTCGACACGGGCGTCGGCTACACCGCCACCGAGCGCTCCTACGGCGACGCGATCAG
Organism: Opitutia bacterium; assembly: GCA_947452315.1. Classification (GTDB taxonomy): domain Bacteria; phylum Verrucomicrobiota; class Verrucomicrobiia; order Opitutales; family Opitutaceae; genus Tous-C4FEB. The sequence continues at coordinate 23,803 of CANGCX010000018.1, forward strand.
CAACCTGCCGGAAGGTAACGGCTACAACTGGAACGTCGGTCTATCCCTCACCGTACCTTGGGGGCTTCACGCTGATAAGGCTCGCTACCGCAGTGCCAAATCCAGCCTGCTCCAACAACAGACCCGCCTCCAACAGCTCGACCAGACCCTATTAGTCAACGTCCGCACCTCAGTTCGCGCCGTGGAGACCAATATTGCTGCCGTCGAAATCGCCGGTAAGGCCACCGAACTCAGCAACAAACAATACGAGCTCCAAAAGGCCCGCTTCGACGCCGGTCTGTCCACCAGTCGCCTCGTGCTCCAAGCCCAGGACGACCTCGAAGCTGCCCGCGTTAACGAGCTCCAAGCAAAAGTCAGCCTACGCGTCGCCTTAGCCGAACTCCACCGCATCGACGGCAGCTCTCTGGAACGCTACAAAATCGGTCTTCCCGAATAAGCGCATCGACATTTAGTGTATCACTTCAGGCGGGCCCACGGCCCGCCTTTTTTTGTTTCAACTTTTAATCGCGCCTGGCTCTGCGCAACTGCAATAATAATTCCATCATGCCGCGCCCCGCACTCATTATCCGAATCGCACTCTGGCTCTGGTTTGCCGCCGCCGTCGTCGGAGGCTATTATCTCATTCTGCAACGCCTCACACCGATCGCGCTGCCTGTCCTTATTCTCGGGCTGTCCGCGCTCGCGCTTTACATCTATTTTCGCTTACCTGGGCTACGCGATTGGCTCGATAAGCTCGAGCCGCTGGCGCTCGTTCAGCTTCATCTCACCCGCTTTTTCGGGGCCTATTTTATATTTTTGTTTTACCGAGGAGACCTGCCGTACGCCTTTGCCGTACCCGCGGGTGTAGGGGAACTGATCGTCGCCTTATTAGCCGTCGGCTTGATCACGATCCCGCTAGATCCTGCGCGCCAACGCCAGTACCTCACACGCTGGAATCTGATCGGACTGATAGAGATCATAATGGTCACCGTATCCGCCACCCGCATTTACTCCGCGCATCCCATGCAATTACGTACGCTGACCCACTTGCCTCTGAGCCTACTCCCGCTCTTTCTTTTCCCCCTGCTGATCGCAACTCACGTCATGATCTTCGCGCGGCTCCTGAGACGTTAAATTCCGGAGGGGAAAAGTTCAAAGTTAACCGCCGCAGGTGAGTCGAGACGCAAGACTCGATGCTCGGGCAACTGCGTGCGAAACCACGTGCGCTGCTTGCGCACAAGGGACCGTGTATTCTGAGCTATCTCACCAGCCATAGCCGAGGGTGCGAGTTTCCCGTCCAGCATCGCAAGGACCTCTCGGTAGCCAATCGCACCTGATGCGCTGGGATTTTGCTCAAATCCGTCCGCCCTAAGTCTCTGCACCTCCTCCACCAACCCAGCTCGCAGCATCGTCTCCACGCGAAGGTCGATCCGTCGGTTCAATTCCTCAGGTGAGCGTTCCAATCGCACCAATGTTACCGGCCAATCCGCAAATGCTCCAGGTCGCGCCAAAAACTCTGCCTTGAGTACCGCCAAAGTTTTACCCGTGACCAGACACCTCTCGAGCGCTCGCGTGACCCGCCTAGGGTTATCCACATCCAAGCTACCCAATCCATCAGGATTCAACGCCCGCAATTGCTCTACCAAAGCACCGAGACCGGCTTGCGTGAGCTTCAAAGCCACAGCCGCGCGTAGCTGAGCCGGCACTGCCACTTCATCTGCGACGGGTCCAAAAAAACTTTTTAGGTAAAAACCGCTACCACCCGTCACCAAGACCTTGCGACCACGCGCGGTGATCATCTCGACCGCGGCCCTTGCGAGCGTAATATACTGCGTGATGTCCATGGGCTCAGAAGCCGACGCCACATCAATCAAGTGATGCGGCACGCACGCTAACTCCACCGCTAATGGTTTCGCCGTGCCGATGTCCATGTGCCGGTAAAACAGCAATGAATCGCAGGAAATAATTTCAGCGTCATTAGCTTCTGCCCAACGCAAAGCCCATTCAGTTTTTCCGACTGCCGTGCAACCGGTCAAAACGTGGATCATCGCTTTCATGTGCCTTCTAATTGAAAAGCGATTCGCTCCAACGGGGCAATCCGGCGCCCCTTGCGTCCGCCACTTCGTGAGCGTTGAGCTATCGCACTCAACGCCGTGTGCCTGCGACCAAATCAGCCGCTTTGGCAGCGAGCGCGGGTGCAATTTTTTCCCGTGCCGCGAGATTCTCTTTAATGATATTTACTAATGCACTGCCAACGACGACGCCATCTGCCTGAGCGGCAACTTCGGCCACTTGCGCGCGGGTGCCGATACCAAAACCCACCGCGATTGGCAGCTTCGTATGCGCCCGAATTCGCGCCACTGCTTCCGGGATACCAACGGCGACCTGATCTCGCACACCAGTCACGCCCTCGCGAGAAACGTAATAGATGAAACCGGTCGCTGCGGCCGCAATTTTTGCGATACGAGCATCGGGGGTAGTCGGGGCCACGATACACACCGAGTCGATACCGTGAGTACGGGCCGCCGCGGAAAATTCCGCGCCTTCTTCCGGGGGTAAATCCAACACCAACATGCCATCGACACCTGCCGCTTTCGCGGCCTTCACGTAGGCTTCAATACCATTCGAAAAAACGAGATTGTAATACGTATAAAACACCACAGGCACCTCGCTGAACTCCCGGATTTTTCTCACAAACTCGAACACGCGCGCAGCCGTCATGCCACCCTCAAGGGCTCGCTGCGCCGCAAGTTGATTCGTCAAGCCATCGGCCAATGGATCAGAAAAAGGGACACCCAACTCCAGCACATCGACGCCATTTTCTAACAAGGCCCGACAAGCGGCAAGCGATGTGTTAAAATCCGGATCCCCTGCGCAGAGATAAGCGACAAAGGCCGAACGGTTTTGCTCACGGGCACGGGAAAAAGCTTGGGCGAGACGAGACATGTGATACCCATCGCCGCAAAATCTGGCCTACGGAGCAAAGCGAAACTTCATGATCCGCAAAGATCATACCGTATGTTCATTTTAACTCAACCTCGACTAAGACCGGCCGGTGATCAGAAAGCAAAGACTTGACCACTTCGCAGTGAATCGGGCGACAACCCGCTGGTAAAAAAACGAAATCTAACGCACGACGCGGCAACATCGAAGGAAACGTGGGGGTTAAAATAGGCTGCAAGACATAGTCGCCGTAATCAGCTAGATGACTCTGCAACGAGGCCGTCGCGTCGTCTCCTGCGGCAGACGTATTAAAGTCGCCACAGATGATCGGTTGAACCGCCCAATCATGTCGGCGCAAGCGATGTTGGTCACGCAGCCATGCGAGTAATCGATCAATTTGCCGCAGACGCTGCCAACGCGAACCATAATGAAGGTGTAGATTCACGATTGGAACTCGCCGACCATGAAATTCAACTTCGCCAAAAAGGAATCCCTTCTCCCCCATCGAACCACGACCAAAAACGACGGTCTGTTCATGCGAGATAAAATGCTGCGAGAGGAGCGCGTTTCCATAGCTCAGGTTCAACAAGCCCGTGCGGCGATTATTAATCCCAAACCTCGAATGAGCAAAGCCCCCATGCACTCTCAGATAATCAAGATGATCAAAATTGCCTGCCCAACGCGAACATTCGTCCACCTCCTGCAACGCCACAACATCAGGCTCCAACTGACGCAAAAGTGTCGATATTCTACGTAAATTGAGCCGCAATTTGCGTGCCGAGGTCAGCCCTTGAATCGGATTTAGGCCCCGCCCGTGTGCGATGTTAAACGTGAGAAGGCGCAGTCGCAGCATGAGAACGGTATGATAATTAACCCACCGCGCAGATCTAAGCAAGCGGTCGAGCACGCTAGCACAGAAGAAGATGGGAGCGGACCTTGCCTATAAAAGAGACTCGAGTGACCAGATCTTTGAAGCACGGCTGAAGCTAGAAGAGCGCTCGTTTACGATTGGATTCGAAAAGATAAAACACTGATACCGGTCTTCATCAAGTAGCAGAGCTTGTGAGTCGCCGTTAAATTTAAAAAAACGCTACGGATTTTTCCACGAAACTAAATTGAGCGGCTTAACCGCGCGTCATAACGGATGAACTTAGCCACACCTGTGGCGGCAAGGCGATCAAGGCAATCAGCGCCAATTGGATCACGACGAAGCCAACGAGCCACCAAAAAGCCGCATCCATAAAACCGTAGCTATGCAGGCCCACACCAAGCATATTAACGCCAAACCAGCTCCAAGCAGTGACGATATTACCAAAAATCGCTAGGGCCATGAGACCGCGCTGCTTCACCATACCTCCCCAGCGGGCGTGCAGAATGATCGCATTCCAGATAACGATGATTAGGGCGCCATTTTCCTTGGGATCCCAGCCCCAGAAGCGCCCCCATGATTGATCGGCCCAGATGCCGCCAAGCACCGTACCAATAAAACTAAACAACGTCGCAAAGCATACCGTGCCGTAAACCATGCGAGTTAAGGCCCCTGCAGTCGAGGCATCGAGCGACCGTGTGAACACGCCACGACCAACATAAATTACGGCAAGAAATCCCGCCAGAAACGTAGCCGAATAACCAACTGTTACCGTGACTACGTGCGTAGCCAGCCAGAAATTTGAATCCAGAACAGCACGCATCATTTCCATGGTATCGCCACCGAGCGCCAGATGATGCGCCACTAGCAATGTAGAAAATCCAATCAACCCGGCTGCGACACTACCGACCGCGTTGCTAAAGAAGTATTCCAACACTAAACAAATAGCCACGGCGCCCCAGCCGACAAATAGAGCGGAAGAGTAAAGGTTGGTCACCGGGGGTCGGGACTCGAGCCACATCCGAGCTAAAATACCCGCGGTTGCTAACGCAAAAGCTAAGCCTACTAACCCGAAACTGATTCGGCCCAAAGCATTCGGCCATTTCAGCCAGGATACGAGAGCAGCAAGAAAAGCCGCCACATACAGCACCATACTCGTGTAAAACGGTTGAGCGGAGTTAAAGCGAACCTCGACATCGCACTTACTCATCACTGTGGGCATCGAGGTATCGAGGTTCTGACGATAGGCGCGTACCGCTTGATTGAATCCATCAGGATGGTGGCCCACCCAGGCACGGCCGATTTCCCCATAAACGTGCGCCGCGTAAGCAATGCGCCCGCCACCAAGACTGGCAGTCCAAGCACCCCCAGCAGTTATCCAACCCGTCAGATCATCAATTTTAGCTGAGGGAACCGTACGCAGATAGCCAAAGGTATCGATAGCGCTGAAAATGCGGCTCATATCGGCCCGCAGCTTGGACTCAGAGGCTGCAGAATAATCCTCACCTCGTGGCGCTTTCGTTATTACTGTCGACGGTAACGTCCGTTCATACCGCTCGAGATGAAAAAGAAAATCTTCCGAGGTGGTATCATTCACGCTATTTTGTAGCCGTTGATACAGGATTACGCTTTCGCGGAGTTGAACGACGGCCCGTTGGTAAGGAGTACGTACGGTCGCATCGGTGTCGTAGGCCAGTTTGGCCTGTCGTTCGAGTTCGATCAGATTATCCGCCAGTTGTTGCGCCGAAAAACGTTTGCCGCCCGCACCGTCGGCCACGGCGAGATTGAACAAGGCGAGCAAATCGGGATGCACGATCTCGAAGGTTTGATAAGTATTTGCCACTTTGGGTTGGTACAACACATCGAGCAGCCACTCCGCAGGTGTAAGCGTGCGAGCGTCGGGGGTAGTCACGCGTTGGCGTCCTTGAGTGATCAGCAATGTGGTACGAGCCACGGTATCTAAGGGCTTAATCCTACCATTAACGAGCGTGGGCAGACGACTAAAGCCAGTCACATCATATGCGGCAGGATTGGAGGGTGATGTTAACGAAAAGGCGACTGCCAGCAGCGAACCGAAACCTACGATTAGCGGCAAAGTGTGTTTTTTCATGTACGAAAGCGGCCAGAGATTTATGAACTACGTTTCACCACGAATCCCGCTAGGTGGATGCCGAACTGAGCGAGCAGCCCTATGGACATGAGCGCACAAGCAACATAGGGCACCAACCAAGACGGATTGCGCACAACCTGTAAAATTGAGGTGCGATCGTTATTCTCAAATCCCGCTTGGTAAAAGGTGAGCCCCGCATATCGCAGCGGGTTGTTCATGAACACCACGACATCACGATCATCGCGGCCATCTGACGTCTTCAAACGAATCCGGCTGGAGAAATTTTTCGGGATATCAGTGCCGGCGTACCGGTCATGACTGAATTTCAGTAACGTAAGAGAAAAAGGCTCATAAATACGCTTGGGGCGCAGAGTCATGCGCCAAGAGCGGCCAGCATAATTAAATAATTGCGGAGCTACCAGCCCTGTGGAGACGAGAAATACCCCCGGAGAATTATCAGGTGAGATCAACTCCACATACGCCGATATAAGATTGGTCTCAGTAGGCTTGTAAGTTACGGGCTGGGGTGAGGCTATGACGCTTAGACCTAGGCCCACAGTCGCAAGCGAAGCTGGTGTAATGGCGCTCGGCGATTGAAGAAACGAATTGGGATAGTAAGCTCGGGTTACTACTCGAAACGGTAAATCCGGATGCTGAACGACTGTGCCTTTAGCGAGCAGTATCTCTGGAATTGAGACCACATCATCAACTTTCGCATCTGTAGTATCGATAATGGCCAACTCGTGCTCGCGGTAAGCTTCTGCGTAATTTTTAGTCTGCCCTTCGTTCAGGCGCATATGAAAATCCTCCTGGAAAATCCCGCTGAGCAGCTCCCCGATTAGCAACAGGATCAAGCCCGCATGGGTGAGAAAAATCCCCGCTTTAAGCCAAGTAAATTTGAATCGGTCTACGTGCGCAGCGATCAAATTGATGAGCAAGAGACCACCAACAAGATAGCCTCCGGGAAAAATCGGAATCGTTACTCCCTGCAGATCCTGAAAAACGATGAACGAGCGAAACCACTTTTGCTGGATACCCCAAATACCTAGATTGGTCTGGTCCAAAGTTGCCGCAAAAACTAAAATCATACCAAACACCAGCAACACCACCGTCAGTTGCAGTGAAACCATGATGCGACGCACATCAATGAGAAGGGTTTTCATGGAGAAGAAACTTTCACAGATTGCAGAAAATTAACGAACGCGGGCTTCAACGTACCGACCAATTCGCCTGGCCCTGAAATTTTAAAAAACCACATGGCCCCATCGTATTCTACTAGTGCACCCAAGATACGCGCTTGGGCAGGATCAGTAGATGATAAGTCGACGAGATTTATGGTAAGTCCGTTGGCATTGATACGCAAAACGGCATCAGCCAATTCGGCACCCGTAATCGGGATTAGGCCCAACTGACCGCGCCAGCGATTCACATTCGCTAAGTCACCCCCAACCGCTCCTGGAAACGATGTGATCGATAAATCGGCGAGAGCCCCGCCCTCCCCCGGGATCGCGAAACTACCTTTACGCATGGCTCCTAGAGGTTTTGGCGCCCATTCAGTTGGAGCCTTCCACGTTAATACCGGGCCGTTCGCCTTGGAGACTTTGGGCCCCAGGATCGCCGTGGCCGAGGCGTTTGGCAACGGCATCACAGGCTCAATCAGAGCCCCATTTCCTAGAGTGGCTGAAATCGGAACAGCCGTAGTCATAGCACTTGGGAGTGAGGCCGCGTTTTCCTTTGGTACTCGGTAGGATTGCACTTTAGTCCTGCCACAACCTGTCAGACCAAGAGTAAAAGCACTAATCCCACATATAAAAAAATAGCGGGGATAAGGCACGAAAGCAGGTATATTTTGCGGGCACATAAGCGGCGAGCGAGTCTAGCGCAAAGAATGAAGTCAGGCTGCGCATATCTTGCGCATGCTTACTCAATCGTTGCGCAAATCACTCAGACCGTGCTGACCACTCATCTCGAAATCATGAAACCAGCATGTAATCGGGTGATTCAGGTGTATTTTAAAAATATTTTATATGCACTGGCTCCCCTGACATATGATTAATTAAAAACCTCACAAATAGGCACTTAATGAGCATCACCAGTATTAAATAAGTGCCAATAGACCAGTAAGTTTCCGTCTTCGATAACAAGTAATGAACCTAGAGCAAAAGACGCGATGAGGAGGATAAATTTAAGCTCAGGAGATCAGAAAATCAATTTTTGAATATATGCTTCGATGCAACTATCCACCGCGATGAGTTAAAAAGCTTATAACAAACTAAAAAATGCACAGTAAGCAAAATATGCGTCACGTGCGACAATATCCGGAGAGAGCGAAATCAAGTAATTATGGATACTGACCGCCTACCTCAGCAGGTGCTCAAAACACATAATCACAAAAAAAAGTCACATAATGAAAAAAGTAAAAATTTTAGCTCTAATTTTAGTATCAACCAGTGTTTCAAGTTTTGCCGCGGATGCGGCCAGCAACTGGAAAGAGCAATGCGCCAAATGCCATGGAGATGACGGCAAAGGAGAAACTAAAATGGGGCGCAAATTAAGCATCGGCGATCTTACCGAAGCAAAAATACAGGAAAAGTTCACTGATGATCAGGCATTCAAAGCGATCAAATTAGGGCTAACTGATTCAAGCGGAAAGACGACTATGAAAGCTATTGAAAATATTTCGGACGAAGAAATGAAAGCCCTAATACCATTCGTTCGCGGATTAAAAAAATAAATACGGGTAAATTTTAGATTACTTCGCTGCGGAAAATTATGGAAAAAATAGACCATCCCGATCAAAAAAAATCGGATAATGCAGCAAATTATTGGCTCAGTGGAATCACGGCAGGATTTTTAGCTCTAGGCATTTTTTTCGTCGTTAATTCCAAGGTTAACGTAGTCGCTAGATTGGAGATTCCTCAAGTGGACAAAAAATTTCTAGATAATAGTCCATGGCGGCAAACGTACGCTGACTTAGTAAAGTCAAAAGAAGATTTATCGGATTACGATTGCTACAGTTGTCACGATAAAGTTAAGCCGCCGCTTATTCGTTACGATAAAAATCAAAAAATTATAATCCCAAAAGAACACGCAAATATTGAAATGAGTCACGGAACTCATGAGAGAAACAATCTCTGCTATAACTGCCATAACGAACAAAATTTAAACACTTTGCAGGCTCGCGATGGAAACGTCGTAAAATTCGATAATATTCCACAACTTTGTGGTAGCTGCCACGGCCCAGCATTCAGAGATTGGGAAGCTGGAGCACATGGCCGCACGAGTGGCTATTGGGACCGCCAGCTTGGAGATATTAACCGGCTAAGTTGCGCTAACTGCCACAATCCACACGCCCCACGCATCCCAACTCGTGAGTCAGCACCAGGACCTCATACTTATAGAGAGGCAACCAACTACGAGAACACTAAATCGGTCCATTGATATGAATTCTTTACCTACTCAACTTGATAAAGCGTCTGATGCAGCGATGAGTCGCCGCAGTTTTCTACGCGGTTGCGCCGCTTTTGGTGGGGTTTCGGCTCTTGCTGCAAGCTTAGCCCCTTTACGGGAACTCGGCGACTACACTAATACCGATCAATTTCTTCAAAAATATTACAAAGAATTGACATCTAGCGATATGACCAAGGTCATTGCACGTATCGAAAGTGAAGTAGAGCGGCAGTACGGCATACGCCCTCACGTTAGAGATTTAAAGCCGATGGACGGAGTTGAATTCGTTTATGCGCTAAATTTAACCCGCTGTATTGGATGCAGAAAATGCGTACATGCCTGTGTAAAAGAAAACAATCAATCTCGGAGCCCTGAAATCCAATACATTCGTGTTCTAAAAATGCCGCATGGCTCGATGGATGTAGAAAAAGGTAATCACAATTACGACTCAAAGCAGGTGCCGGAAAAAGGCTTTTTCTACATGCCGATTCAGTGTCAACAGTGCAAAAATCCACCGTGCGTCAAGGTTTGCCCTGTGAACGCGACTTGGCAGGAAAAGGACGGTATAACTGTGATCGATTACGATTGGTGTATCGGCTGCCGTTACTGTGAAGCAGCCTGCCCATATTGGGCGCGGCGTTTTAATTTTACTAAACCACAGATTCCCAAAGATAGAATAAATCCCGATATGTCCTATTTGGGTAATCGGCCACGCAAACAAGGCGTGATGGAAAAATGTCATTTTTGTATTCAGCGGACGCGCGTCGGCAAATATCCGGCTTGTTTAGAGGCATGTCCCGTTGGGGCACGAAAATTCGGAAATATATTAGATCCAAATAGTGAAGTTTCTTATATTTTACGCGAAAAGCGTGTCTTTATTCAATTGAAAGAAGAAATGGGAACATCCCCTAGGTTTTTCTACTATTTCGACAAATGATTTTATTTATAAAAAATTATATAATATTTTTACGTCGGTGTGCTCGCATAGCGTTTGTCGGTGATTGGCGTTATTATGCGTGGATGGGAGCGCTTACTGCTATCTGTCTCTTAGGGCTAAACGCTTATGCCAAACAAATTGTTCACGGTCTAATTACTACCGGCATGAGTGATGAAGTTTCATGGGGGGTTTATATCGCAAATTTCACCTTTCTTGTCGGAGTTGCTGCCGCGGCGGTCATGATGGTAATACCGGTATACATTTACGACAACGAGGAACTGCATGATTTAGTGATATTTGGAGAATTACTTGCGGTCGCTGCGATCATCATGTGCCTAGCTTTTGTTACAGTTGATCTTGGCCGACCAGATCGCTTTTGGCACCTGATCCCGGGCTTTGGACAAATGAATTTCCCTCAATCTATGTTAAGCTGGGACGTGGTAGTGTTAAACGGCTACTTGGTCTTAAACGTACATATTTGCGGGTATTTACTGTATTGCCGTTATCAAAATAAGAAACCTGCTAAATGGTTTTACATTCCATTCGTCTTTCTTGCCATAGCCTGGGCGGTGTCCATTCATACAGTAACGGCATTTCTATACGTCGGGCTAGGAGGCAGGCCATTTTGGAATGCATCAATTGTAGCGCCCCGCTTTTTGGCTTCTGCATTTACAGCAGGTCCTGCTATCATCATAATAGCACTTCAAGTTATCCGTAATTTTACTACGTATCGAATTACTGACAAGGCCTTGCTGACATTACGCAGTATAGTACAAGTATCAATGATCATTAATGTTTTTTTACTAGCGTGCGAGGTGTTTAAAGAATTTTACTCCGGAACTACTCACAACGCCTCCGCCAAGTATCTATTTTTTGGTCTGCATGGACACTACGCACTTGTGCCATGGATATGGACCGCGATCACATTTAATCTTATTGCGATGGTAATTTTAGCACTTCCGTTAAGTCGCAGTTTACGATGGCTTGATGTGGCCTGTGTTCTAAGTATCATAGGCATAT
>CANGCX010000019.1 GCA_947452315.1 Opitutia bacterium
CGGCCGTCGGGCAATTCGCCGGCGGCGTCCACGGGGAGGCCGAAATGAAACTCAAACGCGTGGCCATTTTTGCCGCGGCCCGGTTCGGCTTTTTTCGTTTCATCAATGGCGCGGTAGCGATCGCGCCAGCCGCCCATCACGTCGAAATTTTCCAAGGCGAAACCGGGCGGATCCATTTTACTGTGACAGGAGGCGCAGCTAGTGTCGGCGCGGTGTTTCTCGAGTTGCTGACGGATCGTGACGGCACCACGGATGTCGGGCTCGACGGCGGCGACCGGTGGTGGTGGTGGAATATCAATACCGAGGATGCGTTCGACGATCCATTTGCCGCGGAGCACGGGCGAAGTGGTGGTGCCGTTGGCGGTGATTTTTAACACGCTGGCCTGCGTCATGAAACCGCCGCGCGGGCTGTCGGGCGGGAGCGTGACGCGGCGCATGGCGGCGCCTTTCACCTCGGGAATACCGTAGTGCGTCGCGAGGCGTTCGTTGAGATACGTGTAATCGGCGGCGACGATGCCGCGGACGGGCTGATCGGCGCGGATCATTTCCTCAAAGGTGAGGCGCGTCTCGGCGACGGCGGCTTCGGCGAGCGCGTCGTCGAGGTAGTAATCGTTATAAAGCGTGGTCGAGGGCGTGGAGTCTTCGATTTTGCGCAGATCGATCCAGTAATCGAGAAACGCGTCGCGGAAGCGTTGCGACTTGGCATCGGCGAGGAGTCGCTCGGTCTCTGCGCGCAAAGCGGCGGGTTGGCTCAAATCGCCCCGCGCGGCGCGCGCGCGGAGAGCGGCATCGGGCGGAGAATTCCAGAGAAAAAGTGCAAGACGGGTCGCGAGCGCGGTGTCGTCTAGCCGGCCGGGTTTCTCGTCAAGAAACACAAATCCCGGCGACGCGAGCACCGCAGTATAAGTTGCTACCATGGCTTCGGCGAAACTCAAACCGGCGCTTTGGCGTTCATCAAAGAGCGCGAGGAAACGCGCGACGTCGGCTTCGGCGACGGGGCGGCGGTACGCGCGGTTGAGGAAACCACGGAGCAAGCGCGCGGCGTCGCCGTGCGGATCGTTCGAGACGATCTCGACGCGCGTTTCTTCGAGCGGTTCAACGCGTTGGCCAGCTTGACGGCCGCCTTCACGGCGATCGCCGCGCGCGGTGATTGGCAGCGCTAGTCCGGAGGTGCGGGTCGGGGATTTTTTAAGCGGCAGCTCACCGAAAAGCAGGCGGTAACCGGCGGTGGTTTCGGCGTCGTAGAGCGGGCCTTCGACTTCCATCCAGCGGAAGGCAACACTGGGCACACCCGCGGGTGTCATGAGTGGGTTGCGGAAATTTTCTGGGCGCGAGCGGTAAAACCGCGAGGCATCGGGAACGAGCGTCTCGTTGGCCTGCAACCAAACCTCGCCGAGGTCATACGTCGTAGGCTCAGGGGTGAGGTCAAACTCGCCGAGACGGCGATTGGGAACCCCGTTGCGGGTGTAAACGGTGATCGGCTCGACGGTGCGACCCGGTGAGAGCCGATCGTAGTCAGGCGTATTTAAATTGGGCGGCCGAATTTTTCCGACGGTGTCCGTGGAGTGAGAAAAGCTCTTGGTCACGCCGCCGGGTGCGGCCCACATTGTGTAACCATTGAAACGAATTCGGTAGCGACCCGCGACGGGCGCGCGAAATCCGTCCCAGCGGTAAGTGAAGCCGGTGACGTAATTACTCGAAACCCAACCCACCGCCTCACGGTCGCGCGTGGCTGGGTCTTGCGCGCCGACCGTAAGTGGCGCCTCACTCATGCGCACGGGGCGCTGCGGCTCGCGGTCGAGCAAGGGATACGTCATGCGGTCGGGCGAAGAATTAAAAGGGTTGGGCGTGAACTTACTGGTGAGCGTACGTTGATCGCGCGCGTAGTGGCGCACCGTGGTGGTGGACGGATGCTCGAGTTGCACGGTGAGTGCCTGGCGAATCGCGTAGTCGGCCGCAGCCATGTAGCGCGCGAGATGGACATGAGACACGTCGAGAGCGTCGCCGATTTTATTGTAACGGTTAGATTCCCCGTCGTCGGGAAATTGGCCGCGGATCTGGAGCCAGGGAGCGTGAAGGAGATCGCGCAGGGCATTTTCGTATTCGTAGCCGTTGAGGCGGCGTTGCGTGGCGCGACCTTCGCGGGCGATTAACTCGCGGTCGTGGGTGCCGAGCGTTTCACGGAGCGTAGCGAGAAAAGCAGCCGTCTCGGCGGCGTCGGGACGTTTTTTTTCTTTCGGCGGCATTTCGCCGGCGCCGAGGCGGTCGTGAACTTTGACCCACGTCGAAAAATCCGTCGTGGCGGTGAGGTCAAGGGTCAGCGAGGTGAGATCGAGACGGCCCTTCTTGTCCTCGTCGTTGTGGCAGGACGAACAATACTTGTCGGTGTAATCGAGGAGCGCGGCCGGCAGGGCGGCGGCGTGGAGCACGGCCGGCAAGACGACGGCGAAAAAAATTCCGGTGATCCGGCGCGCCCAGCGGTCGCGCCCCACCTTTAAAGTCGGGGCGAGCAAACTCATGCCAGCTCCAATCCGCGCATCGTGCCGGTGGACGAGGCGAACTTGTCGGTTTCGATGCCCATGCGCTGAAGCATGGAAACGTAGAGGTTCGGCAGGGGGTAATTGTTGGTCGTGCTGAAGGCGTGATGTTGACCGTGCCGGAAACCGCCGCCCGCGAGGATCGTGGGCATATTGAAACACGTGTGAGCGTTGGCGTCGCCGAAGTTGGAACCGTAGAGCACCATCGTACGATCAAGAAGCGTGTCTTCGGCTTCACGCACGGCTTTCAAATCGGCGAGGAGTTTGGCGAGGAGCTTCATGTGCCACTCGTCGATGGTGGTGAGCTCGGAGCGTTTCTTCTCAGATTTTCCGTGGTGCGAGAGATTGTGGTAGCCGTCGGAGATAGTCTTGTCGGGGATGTCGAGGGCGGGCGTACTGACGCTGTCGAGCATGAGCGTGATGGCGCGAGTCGAGTCGGTCTCAAAGGCGAGGCGCGCAAGGTCGTACATGATTTTAACCTTTTCCATGTAAGCAGCGGGATTGGTGGGATCAACCGGAACGGGTGCTTGAACGACAGGCTTCGGTTTGGTTTCCCAGCCGCGGGAGGCTTGGAGACGGTGTTCGAGATCGCGCACGCTGGTGAAATATTGGTCAAGGCGGTCTCGGTCGCGGGCGGTGACACCGCGGGAGAGTTCGCGGGCCTGACCGGCGATCGTATCGAGGATACTGCGACCGTTATCGAGTTGGCGCAGTTGTGCCTTCACCTGCTCGGGCGAGCCTTGAAGAAAAAGCTGTTTGAACACCTCGGCCGCCTTGTCTTCGGGCGGGATGGCGACGCCCGTGCCAGTCCACGAAAGGCTGCGCGTGCGGGTGTTGACGGCGAGCGTGAGCGAGGGGAAGCGCGTGAGGGTACCAATCTGCTCGGCGATGTGTTGGTCGAGCGAGACGGTGTTGCGAAACGAACTGCTGCCAGGATGCGGCGCGGCCGTAAGAAAACACACATCGGCGGGGTGGCCGCCATCGACGTTAGGGTGTGAGACCCCGCTAAAAACGCTGAAGTCGGAGCGATGATCTTGGAGAAGTTTTAAGTACGGCGAAGCGACATAATCACGGCCGGTGCCCGTCGGGAAAAATTGATCTCCCAGCAGACCAAGGTTGTTGCACACCGCGAGCATGCGCCGAGGTTTGGCCCCAGGCGCGAGTGGGCTATCGGCTTTGGCGCCCGCACGAGCGACGCCGGGCAACATTGATTCAAGAAACGGCAATGAGAGAGCGATGCCCGCGCCTTGCAGAAAACGGCGACGCGAGAGGGGCACACGCGTCGTCACAAACGGCGCGCGGGGCGAAAAAAAGGGGTAAGTGGGCATGATACAACCAAGAGGGGCGGGTAAAAAAGGGGCTGAACTAAAATAATTTCCCTTACAAAATTAAGCCCGCCCTAAAAGGCAAACCCAGGCTAAAATAGGCGGAGCAGTATCACCAAGGGGGTCAGGGTCCCTGAAGGGGAGGACACCGAGCACTAGCCCATTCATCCCGTCACCTGTTTAACCGCCGCGGTCAATCCGATCGCCTCAATACCTATTCTTGGAAAGCGGGCCTAAGCGTAGGTCCGTTCGATTTTCAATCCTCTGTCGCGGCGTGCTGCTCGCGAATCGTGCGCAAGGCCTGCTCCACCGCTGAGCGCACGCGCGGAGTTTTAATCTGCCGCAACCAGGTTTGAACTTCCTTCCAGCGCAGTCCCTTCAAGTTGGTCTCCGGCAGACTTCCACTGACTCGGCTGCGATTCATGGCCGTGAGATAGGCCAGATCGAACAATGCCTTTTCGGGTGAAGCGACAAACCCATCGACACGGGCATCGTAGGCGTAGCCGCCGAAAAGCTCGGGCTTGATGCGATGCAGGGCAATGCGACCGCCCGGCATTTCCACTTCGCCCGGCCGCCCAAGCGTGACGGCGAACTGGGTCTGGGGAAGTTGCTGAATCCGTTCGTGCACGCGCAGGGCGGACCAGCCGGAGAGATACGCCTGATAAGGATCGGCCGCAGCCGTGACCAGCGCGCCCGCCTTGGAGGCCGAAACACCAAGGAGCCACGTGCCTTTCTTTAAGGGCGTGCTCAAGCCCGCCGCCGCGAGCCGCCGCAAGGCCATCGAAGCCGCCGGAATACTTACGCCGGCAAGCTGCGCCGCCGAGCGTGTCGTGATGCGTTTCTGCCCGACCAGCTTCTGATAAAATCCGAGCGAGGTCATGACGAGGCGGGCGGCAGCGCCGCCAAAAGATCGTGCCGGACTTTCGCCGACATCGTTGCCCAAGCTTCGGACGTTCCGTAGTGCGCGACCAAATCCGTCGGGAGGAACGGCACGACTTGATCCTTGAACCGGTCGAATCCGATCAGGCCAAGTTGCTCCAACGCCTGCGCCACCAATTCCGGCGGCGCTTCCCGCCCCGCCGCCGCGTAGCGCGAGAGATGATGCAGATCGAAAACATCGCGCGCCTGCACTTGGGTTCGCGTGGCCAGGGCGTTGATTTTTTGGCGATAGACGGCAGGTGGCGTGTAGTGATTGAAAACGAACGGGACTACCTGTTGCTCGGCGAGCAACGCGAGCGACGGTGGTTCGGTCACGCAGTTTTCAAAGGGCTCATCCTTCCGCCGGGAAAATTCCAAACGTGTCGGCAGCGGATTCGCCTCGTAGATGACATGGAATTTCCAGCGTTGCGCGGTTTGCGTCTGCTTGGCCGGTTTGATTTCGCTGAGCGTGATGCCGACGGCGGCGAGTTCGGTCAGCAGCGGGCGACTGGCCAGCACCTTGTTGACGTTCTTCTTCAAAATCTCGACGCCGACCACGCGCGAATCGAAATCGATGTCTTCGGAGAGACGTGGGCTGTTGTGGTAGAGACGCAAGTTCACTCCACCTTTCAGGCAGATCGTTCCGGGACTGATCACGCTCGCGAAATGCCGAAGGAATACGAGGTGAAAGCGTTCAACTGCCTCTCTTTGATTCATGGCTAGGTATTCACACAGGCGTTAAGATCAAGCAATAGTAAACCTTAGGGCGATGACGAACTTTCCCGAAATATCGTGAAAGGGTCGGTTTATCTAAAAACAAAGAAAGCAACGACTTGCGTCGGTGCTTTCATGATCTCTCCTCTGAGTTCTTACTTTTTCAGAAGCTGGCGTCCCCACGGGGATTCGAACCCCGGTTCTTACCGTGAAAGGGTAGTGTCCTAACCGGGCTAGACGATGGGGACAGACCTTAAGCCGCGGAACGTACCCCGAGACTAATTCCGCGCAAGGGCTTTTTTAAATGATCTTGGACCACGCTTACCTACGGCCATCCGCGAGGCCATGCTTGAGTTACCGGCCCCCACCCTGTCTTTGTGCTGCATCGCCTGATCTCCGGATGAACCTGCGCTACTATCCCCACACGCTCGAACTGCGTCACGCATTCACCATCGCCACCGCCTCACGCACCACCACGCCAGCCATGATGGTCGAGGTCGAACACGAGGGTGTCATCGGCTACGGCGAGGCCGCGATGCCCCCTTACCTCGGCGAGAGCCAAACCAGCGCAGCGGCGTTTCTTGATCGGGTCGACCTCACGCGCGTCGCCGATCCATTTCAGCTCGAGGAAATTCTTCCCGCGATCGACGCCTTGGCTCCCGGCAACACCGCCGCCAAAGCCGCCGTGGATATCGCGCTCCACGATTGGATTGGTAAAAAACTGGGCGCCCCCTGGCACCGTATCTGGGGCCTCGACCCCGCGCGCGCGCCCGTCACGTCATTCACCATTGGTATCGATACGCCGGAAATCGTCCGCACCAAAACCCACGAGGCTGCGCCCTACAAAATCATTAAAGTGAAACTCGGCCGCGACGCAGCAACCGACCGCAAACTCATCGAAACCATCCGCGAAGTCTCTGATCGACCCATCACCGTCGATGCCAACCAAGGCTGGCGCGATCGTACCGAAGCGCTCCGCATGATCGAGTGGCTGGCTGCGCGTGGCGTCGTTTTCATCGAGCAACCCATGCCCAAAGAGCAGCCCGACGATACCGCTTGGCTACGCGAGCACAGTCCGCTCCCGCTGATCGCAGACGAGAGCGTCCAACGTCTCGCTGATGTGCGCCGCGCTGACGGCGTCTTCGACGGCATCAACATCAAACTCATGAAGTGCACCGGCCTGCGCGAAGCGCACAAGATGATCACCCTCGCTCGCGCCCTAGACCTCAAGGTCATGCTTGGTTGCATGACAGAAACCTCCTGTGCCATCTCCGCCGCGGCGCAACTTTCTCCGCTGGTCGATTGGGCCGATCTCGACGGCGCCTTGCTCATCAAAAACGACCTCTTCGCCGGCACCACAATCGTCGACGGCAAGATCACGCTCAACGATCGCCCCGGCCTCGGCCTCGTGAAACTCTGATCGTTTTTCGCCACCTATGTCTGCCGTCAACCCGCCCGCCGCGCCCACGCTCCGCGAAAAAATTGGCCAGCTTTTCAACGTCGGTTTCCGCGGCCGTACGCCCGCCGAATGCGAACTGATCGCGCGCGATCTGCGCGAACTTCATTTGGGCGGCGTGATTTTTTTCGATCAGGACATGGCCGGCGGCACCATCGATTCCGGCCCGCGGCTGCGCAACATCGAGTCACCGGCGCAGGTCAAAACCCTCATAGCGTACTTGCAGGCTCAAGCGCGCGTGCCGCTACTCGTCTCCGTCGATCAAGAAGGCGGTCGCGTCAATCGCCTCAAGCCCAGCTACGGTTTCCCGCCGAGTATTTCTCACCAAGAGCTCGGGCGTCTCGACCAACCTACAGAGACTTACCGCCACGCCGCCGCCACCGCGCAGACGCTCGCCGCCGTGGGTTTTAATTTCAACCTCGCCCCGGTCGTCGACCTCGATGCCAACCCCAACAACCCAATCATCCAGGGCAAGGGTCGCAGTTTTTCCGCTGATCCCGCTACCGTCGCGCGCCACGCCGCCGAGTTCGTTCGCGCGCATCGCGCGCACGGCGTTCTCACGTGCGCGAAACATTTTCCCGGTCACGGCAGCGCCGCGGGCGATACGCATCTCGGACTTGTCGATGTAACCTCGACGTGGCACGAACGCGAGTTACTCCCGTTTCAATCGCTCATCACTGCCGGTCTATGCGACGCGATCATGACCGCGCACGTTTTCCACGGCCAACTTGACCCGGTACATCCCGCGACGCTTTCACCTGCGATCATCACCGGATTACTCCGTGAGAAGCTCAGTTTCAACGGTGTGATCACCAGCGACGACATGGAGATGAAAGCGATCTCGCAGCACTACGGCCTAGAAAAGTCTGTGCCCGCCGCCATCGCCGCGGGCATCGACGTGCTCTGCTTCGGAAACAACCTTACCTACGATCCGGACATCGCGCGTAAAGCCATCGCCATTTTGGTACACGCCGTCGAACAAGGCCAACTCACTGAAGCCCGCATCGATATTTCCTACCGCCGCGTCCTTGCCCTCAAACGCCGAGCGGGCCTCATCGCTTAGCTACTCCTACCCTCTTATGCTCTGTCGCCCGCTCTCACTCGCCACCTCCGCCCTCGCGTGCGCCACGCTGTTGCTGTTCTCTAGTTGCCGCACCGTCCCGGGCACCGCCGTCCAACGCCACGGCGATGAAATCATTGTCGCGGGCCAACTCTTTCATACCGGCACACCTGTCGTCACGTGGATGGATGCGGGCGGCTACGACGCTTACCGGGTCGAACGCCGTTTCAGCCCCTACGCCGAGAGTAGCTACGAGCAGACGGTCGCCGCCGTGAAAGACATCACCGCACCCAACCGTTATAGCGCACGTACCAACACGCTTTCGCCTACGGAGATTGAAAAAATTCGCGGGGGTGGCTGGACACTTCCGCAGCTCCAAAATGTCGTCGATCAATTCGTCCTGCATTACGATGTCTGCGGTCTTAGTAAGACCTGTTTCAACGTTCTGCATGATCACCGCGGCCTGAGCGTGCACTTCATGTTGGATCTGGACGGCACGATTTACCAAACGCTCGATCTCAAAGAACGCGCCCGTCACGCCACGACTTCCAACAATCGCTCCATCGGCATCGAGATCGCCAACATGGGAGCCTATCCACCCGGCGCGACCAAGACCCTCGAGGAATGGTACGGCCGCGACGCCACCGGTCGTACGATCATCACGATCCCCGCTCGCGTCGGTGACCCGATGCTGCGCGTGAAAAACTTCGTCGGGCGCCCTGCCCGCCCTGAACCCATCCGTGGCGTCGTGCAAGGCACCGATCTCGTCCAATACGATTTTACGCCGGAGCAATACGCCGCGCTCGCCAAACTCACCGCCGCCCTCACAAAAATTTTTCCCAAGATCACCTGCGATATTCCGCGTGGTCCCAATGGTCAGGTAATCCCGCAGAAATTGCCCGATACCGAACTCGCCACCTACCAAGGTGTCCTCGGCCACTATCACATTCAGACTAACAAGACCGATCCTGGCCCGGCACTCCAATGGGAAAAATTGATTTCGGAGGCCCGCGCCTTGAGAAATTAAAAACACTCCACGCTCTTTCATTACCCCTACCCCATGAAAATTCCGCGACCACTATTATTATCGGCGCTGATTTTTAGTAGCGCGCTCCGAGCCGCGTCGACCAGCGCATTTGTCGACGTCGCCGTTGTCCCAATGGATTCCGAGCGCATCCTCACCCATCAAACAGTCCTCGTAACGGGTGATCGGATCGTTCAAGTCGGCTCCACCGCCACAGTCAAAATTCCCGCCGATGCTCAGCGCATCGACGGAGCGGGCAAGTTTCTCATTCCTGGACTCGGCGAGATGCACGGGCACAACCCACCCCTGGGCTCGTCGCAGGCCTACATCGAAAACGTTTATTTTCTCTTCGTGGCCAATGGCGTCACTACTGTGCGCGGCATGCTCGGTTGGCCCGGCCAACTCGAACTCCGCGACCAAGTAAAAGCGGGCGCCATCACTGGCCCTTCGCTGTACCTCGCCGGCCCGAGCTTCACCGGCAATGGCGCCAACGCCGTACTTTCTGTTGTCGCTGCTGAGGCGCGCGTCCGCCAACAAAAAAAAGAAGGCTGGGATCTGCTCAAAGTGCATCCTGGCGTGAAACGTGAGGTCTACGATGCCATGGCTAAAACCGCTGACGAGGTTGGGATCCGTTTCGCCGGTCATATCCCCGCCGACGTCGGTCTGGTCCACGCTATCGAGCGCCGCCAAGAAACCGTGGACCACCTCGACGGCTACATTGAATACCTCGGCGCTGAGAATGCGCCCGTGGATCCCGCCAAGCTTGCGAAGATCGTGAAACTAACCCGTGAGACGGGCACTGCGGTCGTTCCCACCATGCCTCTTTGGGAAACCATCATCGGCGCCGCCGACTCCGCCGCGCTTTTGGCTTATCCCGAGCTTCGCTACATGCCCGCCAAGGAAGTCGCTCGCTGGAAATCAGTCTACGAACGTCGCACGTCGGATCCAAAATTCTCCAAACCCCGGGCCCTGCAAATCGCCGCTAATCGCAAGGTTGTGCTCAAGGCCCTCGCTGATGGCGGCGTCACGATTCTCTTTGGCACCGACGCGCCGCAGGAATTCAGCGTCCCCGGGTTTTCTATTTATCGCGAGATGCAGGCCAATATCGCCGCCGGCCTCACGCCTTACCAAGTGCTAAGCTCTGCTACAAAAAACGTCGGCGCCTACTTTAAATCCAAAGACACTTTCGGTCTCGTCGCCCCCGGCCATCGCGCTGATCTCGTCCTCCTTAACGCCAATCCGCTTACCGACATCGCCCATGTCGCTCAGCGCGCCGGCGTGATGCTCCGCGGCCGCTGGCTCCCCGAATCCGAACTCCAAGCTGGCCTCGCCAAAATCGCCGCCGCACCTTGAAGCCGACTTACTTTACAACAAAACGATAAGTCCCCGCGCCGACCTCCACGCGCAAATCCTCTCCAGCGGCAACGCATACGCACACTCCGGCGGCTTGATTTAGCGCAACGCCACTTTCTGTGGTACGCTCCACGGTGGCCCGAGGTAAAATCACCGCCGCACTCGTGTTCGGCGGCACCGTGACGTCGAGCGTGAAGACTCCATTTTGATTTTTCCACGAGCTGGCGATCCGACCATGAATTGAATCATAATGCGCTTTTACCCAAAATATTGGCGCCTGATCAGGATTGCTGCCGGCTGACGGTGGCCGCGGCCGAATTATAATTTTTCGATATCCGACTCCATCTGAATCGATGCCGGCCAGTGAGCGATAAGCCCACTCCATCACCGCGCCAAACGCGTAGTGACTAAAACTATTCATCGCAGAATTTTGTAGTCCGTTCGCCCCGCCGAATCCGTGCTCTGTCGTATAACTATCCCAACGCTCCCAAACGGTGTTAGCGCCGTTAACGACTTCGTAACCCCAGCTTGGAAATTTTCGGCTCTGAAATAATCGTGTCGCCAGATCGTGCTGCCCGTTTTCCGTCAAGGCCGGCAACAAGGAACGCGTGCCGAGAAATCCCGTCGCCATGCGAACGTCGTTGCGGGTGATTTTTTCCGCGAGCATCGCCGCCACTTGCGGCCGTTCGGCTTCGGGAATTAGCCCAATCCAAAGTGCCATCACGTAGGCTGTTTGCGTATCGATCGTGAGCGTGCCGTCGGATTTGCGGTAGGTTTTGTTGAATACCACCTGGGTCTTAGCTCGGCGTGCGCGGTAGTTCGCTGCTTCGACTGGCCGGCCTATAGCATCCGCCATTTCTGCCATCAATGCACAATCAAGGGCATGGAAACAGGTGTCTAGATATTCGACGGGTGTAGTCTCTTTAACGTTGAGCCAATCTCCCCACGGGTTGCCCAGACTTGTACCGAGTCCCTCGGGCGTAGTGCTGGCCTGGCGCCAAGCCATAAACCGCGTCATCGAGTCCCAATGCCGCTCGAGCAGGCGCGTGTCGCCGTACGTTTTCCAAATCGTCCACGGGCAAATAATCCCTGCATCCGTCCAGCCAGTACCAAAATTTTTACCTGCTGAACCGTGCGCCATCGGATAAGGCGCGTAATCGGGATAAGCGCCAAAGCTACGCTGCGCCTCGGCGACATCGTCGCTCCATTTGGTAAAAAATGCGGCGACGTCGGCATTAAACGTCGCGGTACGGATGTAAGCCTGCGCGTCACCCATCCAGCCGAGACGTTCGTCGCGCTGTGGGCAGTCGGTGGGGATTTCCACAAAATTTGCGCGCTGGGTCCATTGGGCATTTTTTCCAAACTGCGTGAGCACCGGATCACTGCATTCAAAATTACCGGCGAGTGGCGTATCATTGTGCAGGACAAGACCAGTGATAGTATCAAGCGCGGGCCGCTCCACGAGGCCCGTGAGTTCAACGTATTGAAATCCGTGGTAGGTAAACCGCGGCGACCACGTCTCGCCTCCCAAGTCTCCACGTAGTGTATAAAAATCTGTCGCGCGCGCCTTACGGAGATTTTCTGTCATGAGCCGCCCGTCAGGATGCAACATCTCGCCATAGCGTAAGCGCACCTGTGTACCTGCAGCGCCCTTAATTTTGAGGCGCACGATTCCGGCAAAGTTTTGCCCAAGGTCGAAAAGGTAAACTCCCGGTGAGGGCTCGGTCAGTTGCTTGGCCGGCATTTCCTGGGTCACGCGGATCGGCGGCGCGGAATAAGCCTGCATTTTTGGCGGCGCTACAAAGCCCAAGTCTATATCGCGTTGTTCGATTGCGTCGGAATACAGTGCACGAGCGCGAGGGTTGGTTTCAGCGCGCACTGCCGGTGTCCAATCGGCGGCTTCATAACCTGGCGTAGCCCAACCGCTCAATTCAGCCCGCGCGTCGTAGGCCTCACCCATAATGAGATCCGCTTCACGCGTGGGCCCGCGATCTGTGACGCGCCACGTTGCATCGGTACCAAAGGTTTCATGCGTACCGTCGGCATAATCGATTTCTAACTGCGCCCGGAGCGCGGGTGTCTTGCCGTAAAAATATCGCCCCACTTTATTTGGCCCGTAACCCACAAGGAGCCCGTAGCCGACGTAGCCGGCATACCAACCATCGGCCACAACCGCACCTAGCACATTAGCGGCACCGCTCCGCAGCAACGCGGTCACATCATGTGACCGATAATAAGCGCGCTGCAAATAATCAGACCAGCCAGGCTGAAAAAAGGCATCACCCACTCGTTGGCCGTTACAATAAAGGTCGTAGAGCCCGAGCGCTGACGCATAGATGACTGCGCGACGCACTGTTTTTGGTGCCGTAAATTCTTTTCGGAAATGCCGCGGTGGCGGCAAATGCAATTTCGCACGGTCCATGTGCAGCGGCTCGTGATCGCGCTGCGCGATCCAGGCTGCCGTCCAATCCTCTGGTTGTAACAAACCCATCGTCCAACGCGCAACCGGACTCCACCCCGAGACTTGATTCAGCTCGTCCCAGATGCGCACCTGCCAAAAGCACTCCGCTCGTGAAACCAGGGCTTTTCCCGCGTAAACCACTTGATTAGACATAGCGCCATCCACGCGGCCACTATCCCAAAGGTTTGCCTCGCCCCGTGTGAGCTTTTCTGCGCTCGAAGCCACGCGGATCTGAGCCGCGATTTGAGCGATTCCGCGGCGCTCGGACTCCAAACGCCAAGAAAGACGCGGCAACCGCACGTCAATTCCTTCGGGTTCACTCAGATACTCGCAACGCAATCCCTTCACGACGACGGGTTGAGACTGTGGCACCTCCGCGGCGAGGCCTAAGCCGACGCTCAAAAAAAACGAGGGTATGAGTTTTAAGGCTAACAGCAGCGACGATTTCATATGACGGAAAACCGCCCACCTCCAAAAGGGTGACGGTCTACAGGAACGTTTAAACTTGCAGAGGTTAAGGTGTTTTTTTGCCAAACGTGGGCTCGATCTTGATCAACGCCGTCGCTGCGAACGACGGAATCGTCGCGACCAAGACCCAGGTAAAAAATTTTACATAACCGAGCTGATCCTGAATCCAGCCAGCTGCCATTCCCGGCAACATCATGCCGAGCGCCATAAAGCCGGTGCAAATCGCGTAGTGCGCAGTTTGGTTTTCTCCGCGCGCAATCATGATCATATAAAGCATATAGGCCGCGAACCCGAAGCCGTAACCAAACTGTTCCACCGCGAGAAGGCTGCTGATCAAAACCACACTGCTTGGTTGGACGAGCGCGAGGTAGATAAAAACCAGGTTGGGTAAGTTCATCGCTAAAATCATCGGCCACAAAAGGCGCTTGAGGCCATAAACCGAAATGATCCAGCCGCCCAAAATTCCGCCGATGGTAAGCGCTGCTACGCCGACCGTTCCGTAAACGAGCCCCACTTGTTGCGTGGTCAATCCGAGCCCACCCACATCGCGACCATCTAGCAGAAACGGCGTAACGAGTTTCAACGCCTGTGATTCCGCAAAGCGGTAAAGTAATAAGAATCCGAGCGCCGACCCGATGCCGGGTTTTTTAAAAAACAGAACAAAAACGCGGGCGAAATCACCCCATAGTTGTCCGGTGCGCGGGGCCGCCCGATCCGCCGCCGGCTTGGGCAGCACGAAGAAATGATACAACCCCGCGAGCACAAAAAAAACCGCGAGCACCAGAAACACCATCGACCACGCCTGCGTGAAACTACCCAGGGTCTGCGACAGGTAACCTGCCAAATATACGAGTCCACCCTGACCGGATAGGGTCGCCATCCGATAAAACGTGCTACGCACCCCGACAAACGCCGCCTGTCGATGCGGCGGCATCGCGAGTAGATAAAATCCGTCCGCCGCAATGTCGTGGGTCGCGGAGCTAAATGCTAACAACCAAAATACCGCCAACGAGGCCTGGAAATACGCCGGCCCGGGCAAGGTCAACGCCACGGCCGCGAGGGCTCCGCCGATACCAATCTGTAGCGAGACGATCCAAAAGCGCTTCGTGCGAAACAGCTCCACCAGCGGCGACCACAGCGGCTTGATCACCCATGGTAGATAAAGCCAGCTCGTGTAGAGCGCGATATCCGTATTGGAAACCTTAAGGTTTTTATACATGACGACGGCTAGCGTCATCACGACGACGTAAGGAATACCTTGGCAAAAATACAGTGAGGGAATCCAGCGCCAGACGTTAGGAATTTTCGGTG
The DNA here is from genome assembly GCA_947452315.1 of Opitutia bacterium. Classification (GTDB taxonomy): domain Bacteria; phylum Verrucomicrobiota; class Verrucomicrobiia; order Opitutales; family Opitutaceae; genus Tous-C4FEB. The sequence continues at coordinate 14,628 of CANGCX010000019.1, forward strand.
CAGGAGTTTCCATGGGGTAAATGGGGGGGTTAAGAACTAGAATCCGTGGCGAGGTCCAACCGTACACGCGGACTTTCGTTGCCCACAGCGTCGACCGCGGTCACGACGACGCACTTGAGTTTACCGAGCTTCAAATCGGCGCCTAAGCTTAAACGCGTATCGGAAGCGCGTTGCACCGAAAATTTCCAGTGTTCGCCGTACAATCGCCACACGGCGAAGGCGACCACGGGTTTCCCCTTTCCAGCAATGATCGTAGCCGTCTGCGTTGTAGGCGCGTGCTTGAGTGTGACCGCGGGTGGTTGGATAGGGTCGAGCCAAGGCGTCGCCGGCACGAGCGCATCTTGGGCGTAGGGCCCAGTGCTCAGCCGCGCATCTATCCCTCGTCGCCCTTGCAGCAGCGCGATCATACTAAAATGAATGTGTCCGGTCGCACCACGCTGCGCCCTTGTGAGATCGATCTGACGGGTGATCTCGTCGGGCGACCACGACTTCGGTGTGTCGTTGATCGAGCTCGTAAACAAACCTGGCCAAATGTGGCGCTGAGCGGGATTGCGCTCGGTCCAATAGTTTAACAACACCCCAAAATCCTGCGCTTTTTTTTCCTTTGGCCAGTAAAGCTGCGGCGCGAGGTAATCGAGCCAGCCTTTTTCCAACCACAATTCCACATCAGCGTAGAGTTTATCGTATTGGCTAAAACCTACGATACCGCGCGGCCGAAGCTGCGGGCGACCGATACCAAAAGGGCTTACGCCAAATCGCACGCACGGCTTAATTGTGTGGATCGTGCTGTAGATTTTTTCCACCAGCTGATTCACCTGTTGGCGACGCCACTCCGCACGCTGCGTCTTGCCACCCGTCGCGCGATAGCGTTGCCACGCGGGTTCATCAGGAAAATCCAGCTCGGACGCGGTGGCGGATTTTATCACCGGAGAACCCGCTGATGCGGTTGCGGGAGCTGCAATGGGATACGGATAAAAATAATCGTCGATGTGCACGCCATCAATGTCGTAGCGACGCACAACGTCGCTGATCACTTCAAGCGTGCGGTGAACCGCGAAGGGCTCAGCCGGATCCATCCAGAGCAAGTCACCGTAAGCTTTCACCGCCTCGGGGTTTGTTTGAGCGATGTGCGTTACCGCGAGTGGAGATTTGGCGGTGTTATGGCGAGCGCGGTAAGGATTAAACCACGCATGCAACTCGAGCCCACGCCGGTGTGCTTCCGACACCCAAAACTCCAGCGGATCATAAAACGGCGTCGGGGCCCTACCTTGTGCACCCGTCAAATACTCCGACCACGGCTCCAGCTCCGAGGCATACAAGGCATCGGCGGCCGGACGCACCTGAAGAATGATCGCGTTGAGTTTCAACGCCTGGGCGCGTTCCAAAATTGCGAGCGCCTCAGCGCGTTGTTGTTCAACGGGTAGGCCGGGTTTACTCGGCCAATCGATGTTCGCCACGGTGGCGACCCATACTGCGCGAAATTCTCTCGGCGCCGGCGGCGGATTTTTGTCCTGATCAAAAAAATACCAAGCCAGCACGAGTCCAATGAGACTCACGATCAACGCACTAAGAACCCGCCGTAAGCGTTTCATTCCATTAAACGCGAGTGATCACGCCTTCAAAATCGCACGGCGCACATCGCCGGCCACGGCATCGAGTGCGGCCTGAGCAGCGGTGACGTTGGTTTTTAAGTGCAGCGCCACGATCGCGGTTTTCACCTTATAACCGCATTGCTCGAGCGTACTTTTCGCGGTGGCTTCATCGGCGCCGGTCGCGCGCACTGTCAACGCGATCGCGCGGCGGAAGAGTTTCGCGTTGGTCGGCATGACATCGACCATAAGGTTGCCGTAAACTTTGTGTAGCCGGACCATGATCGCGCTGGAGAGCGTATTGAGAAAAATTTTCTGAGCCGTTCCAGCCTTCAAACGTGTACTGCCGGAAATCGTTTCGCTCCCCGTATCGAGCGTGATACCAATCTCTGCTGCGGCTACGACGGGTGAATCAGGATTATTAGCCGCGCCGATTGTAAGAAGCCCCGCAGCCCGACCCGCTTCGAGCGCCCCCAAGACGTACGGCGTAGCTCCTGAAGCTGCGAGGCCGATCAAGACGTCGTTGCTGGTGGGATTCGTGGCGTGGACATCAGCGGCGCCTTGCGCGCGGTTATCTTCGGCGCCTTCCACGGCTTCAAATAACGCCGCGCGTCCGCCGGCGAGCAACGCCACGACGCGATCCTTGGGCCAACTAAACGTCGGCCACAGTTCAACACTGTCGAGCAGCCCGAGTCGTCCGGAGGTGCCGGCGCCGGCATAAATCAAACGCCCACCGGACGCGATGCGGGGCGCGGCGGCATCCACCGCCCGCGCGATGTGTGCGGCGGCCGTGTGAACGACTTGCGCCGCGTGGACTTGGTCAGCCGTAAAGGCGCGGATCAAATCCGTCGTCGCATAACGGTCGAGGTCGGGGTGCTGGCCGCTGGGAGTTTCCGTGTTCAACATCGGTGCGGAGAGATTCCCGCGTTGCCGCGTTCGATTCAACTGCTCATTTCACCTTACCCGTGGATCGTCCTCCTCTAACTACCAGTCCTTCGCCCTCCGCCGAGCTCTACGTCGGTGCACTTTCTGGCACCAGTGTGGACGGAGTCGATGTCGCGCTGGTACGTTTTGAGCCACAGCCCACCCTCGTTGCTTCGCATTCGCTCGCATTTCCTGCGGCCTTGCGCAGCGAATTGCTCGCGCTCTGTGTCCCGGGAGACAACGAGATCGATCGCCTCGGGCGGGCCGATGTCGCCCTTGGCCAACTTTTCGCTCAAGCCGTCAACGAACTCCTCGCGCAGGCCGGTGTCGCTCCCAGCGCGGTCCGCGCAATCGGCAGCCACGGGCAAACGATCCGCCACCGACCCGGCTTCACGCCCGCATTCACTCTCCAGATCGGCGATCCTAACGTCATCGCTGCGGCTACCGGCATTCCAGTCGCCGCCGATTTCCGCCGCAAAGACGTCGCGCTCGGCGGGCAAGGCGCGCCGCTCGTTCCAGCCTTTCACGACGCAATTTTTCGCGATGCCCGAAGCGACCGTGTCGTTATCAACATCGGCGGCATCGCCAATCTCACCGCCTTACCCGCTGCCCCGACCGCGCCTGTCCTCGGTTTCGACACGGGGCCCGGCAACACGTTGCTTGATGCCTGGAGCCGACGCGTCCTAGACGCGCCGATGGACCGCGATGGCGCTCTCGCCGCCCGCGGCCGCGTCGTGCCGGCATTACTGAGTGCTTTACTCGCCGAGCCTTATTTCGCCCAAGCCGCCCCGAAGAGCACCGGCCCTGAGCATTTTTCCATGGCTTGGCTCAAGCGTCACCTCGACGCCCTGCCCGCGCCACCCAGCGAGGCCGACGTACAAGCAACCCTCCTGGCCCTGACCGCGGAGTCGATTGCGGCGGCGATAGAGTCTCTCCCGCAACTCACGCGGCCGGATATTTTTATTTGCGGTGGTGGCGCGCGTAATCCGGTCCTGCTAGGAGCCTTGCGTGCGCGTTTGCCCACCAACCGCGTGGATACGACTGAGGCGTTGGGCGTTTCCCCTAGCTGGGTCGAAGCCCTCGCTTTCGCCTGGCTCGCCCGCCAACGCTGGCACGCCCTCCCCGGCAATGCCCCGGCCGTTACGGGCGCGAGCCGCCCTGCTGTCCTAGGCGGACTTTTTTTGCCGGAATGATTTCTGCCACCGACAAAGCATCCGCGATTCTAACTGAATCCGACTGGCTCGCCCGCCAAGCGGCTCACGAAACGCGCGTGCGCGCCTGGACTGATCCACACCAAGCACGCGCCTCCCGTGGCGAGAAACATCCGGTGCACGATTTTCTTTTTAGTTACTACGCCTTCCGCGCCGCGTGGCTTCGTCGTTGGCATCCGGGCCCCGATGTCGTTCTCACGGGCGCCGCGGCTGAAACGTTTCTGCGTTGGCCCGAGTACCGCACGGTCGCACTCGACGAAGGCACCTTGGGTGTCGTTCTGGATCCCGGCACGCTGCCGGTTCATCGCCGCGTCTTCGTGACGTGGTTGCGCGATCTTCTGCAAACGATGCAGACGCGCCCGGCGTTTTTCGGCTGCTTCGGTTTGCACGAATGGGCGATGGTTTATCGCCAAACGCCCGACGAGATTCGCCACAACGCTTACCCGCTACGTTACCCACCCGATGCCTTAGCACGGATCGTCGAAGCCGCGCCCATCACGTGCACGCACTTTGATGCGTTTCGCTTCTTCACTGCACCCGCTCGTCCGCTCAACAAACTTCAACCGACCCGAGAGAGCGTCTCGCAACACGAGCAACGGGGCTGCCTCCACGCCGGCATGGATCTGTACAAATGGGCCTTCAAGCTTGCGCCATTCACGCCGAGCGAACTCGTCGCAGACGCATTTGAACTCGCCTGCGCCATTCGCGAAATCGACATGCGCGCCAGCCCATACGATCTCGCTGCCCTAGGCTACCCGCCCATCGCCATCGAAACGCCCTCCGGGCGCGCTGAGTACGAACAGTATCAACGCGCCTTCGCCGCTCGCGGAGAGCCCCTCCGCGCTCGTCTCCTTGCGGTTTGCGAACGCCTACTCGCCGCCCCGCTTGCGAACAGCACTCCTTAATCTAACCTGCACGAATGAAATCAATTTTTGCCGTGGGCGCATTCGCCTTGTTTACGACGATTCACCTCACGCCCATCCAAGCCGCCGCTACCAACACGACGGTTGCTGCTGCCGCCGCGGGTAATCTCGCCGGTAAGGTCGTGGAGACGATGGACGCCGCCACGTACACGTACGCGTTAATCGATACGGGCGCGGCGAAAGCCTGGGTCGCCGCTCCTCAATTCTTCGTGAAAGTCGGCGACACTCTGGCAGTGGCCGACGCTATGCCGATGAATCAATACCGCAGCAAAACGCTCAACCGCACTTTTGAGGTCGTCTACTTCAGCGGCAACGTTCGCGTGAACGGAAAGCCGGCAATCGCCTCGGCTTCCTCCACTAACACGCCCACTTCGGCCGCGTCTAAGTCCCTAAATCTCGCCAACATCCCGCGCGCACCTGATGGCCAGACCGTTGCGGAAATCCTTGAGGGCAAAAATAAATTCGCCGGTCAACCGATCGCGGTCCGGGCCCGCGTGGTAAAATATAATGCGCAGATCCTCGGTAAAAATTGGGTGCATCTGCGCGATGGTTCCGGCGCCGAGGGTACCAATGACCTCACCGTTACCACCAACGTCGAAGTCAAAGTCGGCGACCTCGTGCTCGTCACCGGCAAGCTCGCGACCAACCGTGATTTCGGTAGCGGCTACACCTATGCCGCGATTGTCGAAGACGCGGTGGTTATCGTCCAATAAACATCGTTTTGACCTTCGCGCTCATCCTCCCGCCATGCCCAACACCCTGACGCGGAAAAAACCTACCTTTCCTGTCAGCCCGGATCTGCTCGGCTACCTGCGTCGCTACAAACGTGAGCGCGACCTCTCCGTCACTTATGAACGGCTGCGCGCTTTTCAGGAAGTTATTCCACTCACTGACGCCAAAGGTGCTCCCACGCTTTGGGACACCGTCATTTACGACGGCGCGGAGATGCGCGAACTTAACGAGGCGCTGAAACTCGTTTACGCTTTGCTCAAAGTTGACGGCGATCTCTCCGTCATGAGCCACCTTTACGTGGACCGCATCGACTACTGCACCTTCGGCAACTCCACGCCGTTTCGCATCCGTATCGTCAATGCCTTCAACGATAATCAGGATTACTTTTACGTCAAAAAGGCCGACGCCTCTCGCATTTACGGTCTCGAGCTCGAACACCTGCTCTCGCCTAACCGTCTAAATTTCATCACGCACGGCTCGACCCTGATCGAGGAACACATCATCGGCCTGCCCGGCGATGTCTTCATCGATCAATGGTTAAAGCGCCCCGAGTTACGGCCAATTCGTGTCGCCAAAGAACTCGTGAAATTCAATGAGCGCTGTTTTGTCCGACTGCTCGGTGACATGCGTAGCTACAATTTTGTAGTTCAACTGACGCCCGATTTTGACGACTGGCAGGTGCGCATCCGCGCCATGGATTTTGACCAGCAAAGCTACAACAGCCGAAAGAACTTTTACCTCCCTCAGTTTTTTAAGGAAAACACCGAGCTCACGCTTTTCTGCGCCAAGCACCTTCGCCACGAAACCGCCAACCAGTACCAGCGCGAGGAACAGACGCTCTTACTTCAACGCGCTAGCTTGGCCTCCGAACGTCTTAGCTTGCTTCTGCACACCATGAGCGGCGACTCGATCTCTCCGCCTGAAAAAATCCACGAATTGCGCACCGGTCTCGCCGAACACTACGGTCGCGACGCGTACTTGCGCTGCGAATCTATGGGTGCACTCATTCGCGAAAATCTCGAATCGATTCGCCGCAACGTCGGACGCCCCATCGTCCCTGAACTTGTGCCCGAGTAAATCAGGGCGGCTAGCGCCGCAGCTTTTAAGTTATTTTTTGGTCGCACCTCTTAACGTTCGTTTTTCTAACCCCACCCGATGCGTCATTTATTTTTTTGCCTCTTTCTTTTAGCCACCGGCGCATTGCGCGCTGCTGTGCCCGCCTCGTTCCCGGTCACAATCCACATCGATGCCGCCCAACCGGGCGCTGAACTAAAACCGATTTATCGTTTCTTCGGTGCCGATGAGCCCAATTACGCTTACATGAAGGACGGGAAAAAACTCCTCAGCGATATCGGTCAACTTGGCTCGTTCGCCGCGCCCGCCTATTTTCGCACCCATAGTCTGCTTGTAACCGGCGATGGCACACCCGCCCTCAAATGGGGCAGCACCAACCTTTACACCGAAGACGCGCAAGGCCGCCCGGTGTACGATTGGACGATCGTTGATCGCATTTTTGACACGTACCTCGCCCGCGGCGTGAAACCTTACGCCCAGATTGGTTTCATGCCCGAAGCCCTCTCGACCCAGCCCAAACCCTATCAACATCAGTGGCGCCCAGGGTTTCCTTATAGCGAAATTTACACCGGCTGGGCCTACCCGCCGAAGGATTACACGAAATGGGCCGAGCTCGTTTATCAATGGGTCACGCACTGCGTCGCGCGCTACGGCGCCGCCGAGGTCTCTTCGTGGTATTGGGAAGTATGGAACGAAGCCAATATCTCTTACTGGAAAGGTACGCCCGAGGAATTCCGCAAACTCCACGACTATGCTATCGATGCCGTGCGTCGTGCGTTGCCTTCGGCCCGAGTCGGCGGCCCTGATACCGCCGGTGATGGCGGTAAGTTCATGCAGGATTTTCTCGAACACGCCCTGCATGGTAAAAATTTTTCGACCGGCCAAATCGGCACGCCGCTGGATTTTCTCTCCTTTCATGCCAAGGGATCACCCACGTTTATCGACGGGCACGTGCGTACCGGTCTCGCTGCCCAACTAAACACCATCGACAGGGCCTTCGCGCGCTTTGCCTCTTTCCCCGAACTCAAAGGTAAGCCCATCGTAATTGGTGAATCCGACCCTGATGGATGCGCAGCCTGCCAAGGTCCACAACTCGCGTACCGTAATACGACGATGTATTCCAGCTACACCGCCGCTGCTTTCGCGCGCAAACACTTGCTCGCTGAAAAACACGGCGTGAACCTTGAGGGCGCCGTCACCTGGGCTTTCGAGTTCGAAGATCAGCCCTACTTCGCGGGCTTCCGCGTCATGGCGAGCAACGGCCTCACGCTACCGGTCTTCAATGTTTTTCGCATGATGGCCAAAATGTCTGGCCGCCGTCTCTCCGCCGTGAGCTCCGGGGATCCCGGGGTCGAATCCATCATCAAAAACGGCGTCCATGGCGCCAGCGCCGATGTCGCCGCACTGGCGAGTCTAGACTCCGCCCGCCGCCAACTGTGTGTTCTTGTGTGGCATTACCACGACGATGATATTCCCGGCGCCACGGCCGAGATCGAGCTCACCTACGCCGGGCTGCCCACCGAAGCCGCCGCGCTGCGTCTAATGCACTACCGTGTCGATGCCAACCACAGCAACGCTTACGCTCTGTGGCTCGCCCTCGGCTCGCCCAACGCACCCACCCGCGCGCAATACGCTCAACTCGAAACCGCCGCCCAACTCGCCCAGCTGGAAACCTCTCCCAGCAGCCTCAGCGCCGCCGGTGGAGTAGCCACGTTAAAATTTCCACTCCCACGCCAAGCCGTTTCACTGCTGATTTTAAATTGGTAAAATTAACTTAGAAAAACCCCATGTCTTATTCCCTACGCATCCCACGGCTGATTTGCTTTCTTTGCATGGTCGTTTGCGCCCGCGCCGGCGATGCCTTTACCCTGCCGCCAGCACTCGCGGCTGCACAACGCGTCGTGATTCTTGGTGATAGCATTACCTATGGCGGAGCGTACGTGGATTTTATTGAAGCAGTCATCCACACCCGCCTACCGGCGTGGCGTGGCGAAATTATCGATGTCGGACTTTCGAGCGAAACCGTTTCCGGCCTCTCTGAAACCGGCCACGCCGCCGGTAAATTTCCTCGGCCTGATCTCCACGAACGCTTGGCGCGCGTTCTCGCGCAAACCAAGCCCAACGTCGTCCTCGCCTGCTACGGCATGAACGACGGGATTTATTTTCCCTTATCCGAAGAGCGTTTTGAGCGCTTCCGCGACGGCATGAATCGCTTGCACGATGCCGTCGTCGCGGCCCACGCGACTTTGATTCACATCACCCCGCCGGTTTTCGATGCACGACCAATCGCGGCCAAAGTTCTGCCCGCTGGGCTCGAAGCCTACCCAACGCCGTTCGCCGGTTACGATGACGTGCTCACGCAGTATTCGGCGTGGCTCATCGCGCAGCGCGCCCGCGGCTGGGAGGTGATCGACGCGCACACGGCGATGTCCCACACGCTCGCTCAGCTACGCACGCGCGATCCCGCGTTTAGTTTTTCTAAGGACGGTGTGCACCCTGACGCCCTCGGACATGCGGTGATGGCCCGCGCGATTCTCAATGCTTGGGGCCTGCGCCCTGATGAAGATGAGCTCCTCGGGCACCTCGCCACCAACCCCGACGGCGAGCTGATAAAACTGATCCGTGAGCGTCGTAAGCTCCGCATGAATGCGTGGCTCACCGCCACCGGCCACCGACGCCCCGGAGTCGCAGCAGGCCTCCCGCTCGCTGAGGCCGAAAGCCGTGCCGCCGTCCTCACCGCGAAGATCCGCGCGTTGCCCTGAGCCGCACCGTGTGCGTTATTTAATAACGCTTTCGCCTCCGTGACGCTTCTTGCGGAAATTCTTGGCGCAGATTTCGGCTTCCGCCGCTGGCGGTAGATCGTTTTTTGGCGTTCTGTAGCTAACCTCTATGAGCCCTCAACTCCCGCACCTACTCGGCGCCTCGCTGCTTATGCTCACCACCTTGCTGGTTGGCTGCGCGAGTTCGCCCAAGCTCCCGCCGCTGCGCACGGTGCCATTTGTCGACCTCGAGCGTTACACCGGCCGTTGGTATGTGATCGCCAATATTCCCTACTTTCTCGAGCGCGGTAAGGTCGCCAGCTACGACACCTATGCCCGCCGTCCCGACGGCACCTTTACCAACGACTTTACCTTCCGCCGCGGCACCTTTGACGCGCCGGAGGTCACGTGGCACGGCACGGCAAAAATCAAAAACAGCTCCACCAACGCAGAATGGGCCGTGCAGTTCATCTGGCCGTTCAATGCCGACTACCTCGTGATCGACCTCGATCCTGACTACCGTTGGGCCGTCATCGGTCACCCATCGCGCAAGCTGCTCTGGGTCCTCTCCCGCGACCGCCAACTCCCAGACGCCACCTATCAAGCCCTTGTCGCCCGCACCGCCGCCCAAGGCTACGACCCGACTCGAATCAAGAAGGTCCCGCAGCCGACCAACTGATCAACGGGGCGCGACACACTCCCTTTTCGCACCTCGTCGCCCGGCGCGTAAGGATTGGAGATCGGATGCATATTGGAATTATAGCTAAATTAGGGATATTATCATGAATAGATAATATCGCTAACCTTGCTCAATATGAAGAGAGGAGAACGGTTCCCGAGTATCCAATGGAGCGTTAAGCCTGGATTTAATAAAATGAGGTTCAGCTCATTTTGTCGGCACCTTGTTCAACGAGTAGGCAATCGCGGGGTTCAGGGGTGACTCTCCCTGAGTGGAGGCGAGGCCTTTTAGGTTAAAATCATAGATAAAACCAGGTTTCAGGTCGGCGAACTGGACCTCAGCGCTGAGTCCATCGGCGCTCACGGTGACTTTTGACGGCGTGATCTGGGTCAGCTCGGTCTGAGGCGAACCGTAGGGCTCGTGGTATTTGTAGTAGTAACGGCGCACCGGCCACCGCGTAAGCTCTGCGGCACCGGCAGCCAGCGGAGCGGTAAAGGTGAAACGGAAACCGTGCGGCGTCGCGTGCATCGTGAGTACTTCGAACGGCGTCTTCGTGAGCTTCACCGTACCGATGCCTTCACCGCCGGCCCAAATCAAATGGGTGCGACCGAGGTAAAGGGTGTCGCCGACGAACAGCAGGCGGTGGATCCCGCCGCGCAGCGCCGGAGAATCGAGGAAACTCACGCACGCGCCCTGCCACACGCCGTCGACTTGCTCGGGCAGGAGTCGGAGCACGCGGCCAGAATTCATCTCCCCCACAATCAGCTGTCCGCCAAACGAACCCCACGCCGGCGTCTGCGGGATAAGAATCATCTCGGTCGGCGAGCTCGCGTAGAAACTGTGCGGCAGGTTGATCGCCGCCACCGTGCGTAGGGCGTTGAGTTTCTCGATTGGGAGCTTGAGCGGCTCGGAGCCGTCCCAGTCGGTCCGCCAAACCAGACTCGCCGGATGACCATAAAAAGCGCCGCGTTTGACCACGTGCACGGGACTGGTGCCGCGCCAATCGCCTTGGTTATCGTTAATGAAAAAATTGCCCGCCGCATCGAAGCCCATGCCGTCGGGCGAACGGAAACCAGTCGCAAATAGCTGCGCCGCGCCGGAGGCTTCGTCGATCTCGATGATGCACCCGCGCCACTTCACACGCCCATACATGCGGCCCGCCTCGGTCGAGTTTTTCTTCCAATCGGCTACATCGTAGAATTTCTCGCGCGGTAGGCCGATAGGACTCCACTCGCCTCGGATTTCCTCGCGGATGGTGTCGCCCGCGGAAGCGAGGTTAAGGCTCACGTAGAGTTTGCCGTTGGGCCCGCGTACGGGGCCAAAGGCGAACTCGTGGTAGTTGCCGGTCATACCAAAGTCGTCGAAGAGGGTCTCGTAACGGTCGGCGACGCCGTCGCCATCGGTATCACGTAGACGAGTAAGCTCGGGGCGCTGCATCACCAGTAAGCTGCCGTCTTTACTGAGCAACAATCCAAGTGGCTCGTGCAGACCTTCAGCGAATATTTTCCAGCTCAGCGTCTTGAAATCATAAAACGCGACTTGGCCGTGGTGAAATGCCGCCGCGAGTCGACCGTCGGGCAAAAGCGCCAGGCCGCCGAGCTGCGGATCGACCCCGGGAGGCGTGGAGATTTTGCCGATAGCGTAGTGTTGAGCAACGCGCGCATCGGCCGTCGTCGTAGTCTCGGCAGCGCTGGCGAAGGTACTCACCGCGAAGAGCGCGAGCAGGAGGGGAGAACGTTTCACGGGGTTCATGGCGAGCAGAGCGCGGAAGTGAGCGTGAGGGTGACGTCGGCGGCTTGGGCGGGGGTGAGCGTGAGCACGTCGTCCTGCCAAGTGCCGGCCGAACTGGTCCACTGGGCGTTGGGATCAGCCGCGGCGCGGTAGAAAACCGGGCCAGTCGCGCGTGGGATTTGCAGACGCAGCGCGATGCCAGGGCGACCGACGGCAGGGAGCACGTGCTCGTAAACCTCAGTTTCGCCGGCGCGATAATGAAACACGGGGCCGAGCGTGGTAACGGCGTAGCCTAGGAATTTAACGTGGGGCGCAGCGGAATCCGCAGCGCCGAAGCGAAGGGGGAAGACATCTTTGGGCGCGCGCCACCAGGGTTTAGTGGAAAGGACCGGAAGAATCTTGCCGTTGCCGGCCCAGTTTTCGGAGGCGTCAATGAAACTGCCCTGCCACGCGTAACGGAGGCGGCACTGTCCAGCATCCCAGCACACGTTCTGGCTACCGACGAGTGCGATCGCGACGGCGGCCGGACCGGCATCGGGCATAAAGATGCGTTGGGTAAAGGGACGTTTTCCGCCACCAGCCACCGCGCCCTGTGCGACCATCGGCGGAATATTGGGGTCCTTCTCGATGGGCGGTGGCGTCACACCGGCGTAGAGTGCGCCGTACATGATCATGCCGTGACCGGGAAACGTGCAGACATACGGATAGATTCCAGGGGTCGTCGGCACCGTGAACTTGATCGAGCCGGAGCCCTCTGCGGTGAGAAGCCGGCTGTGCACCAGAACATCGGCGCTCGGCGGCACGTATTCGAGGCCTGGACCTTTTTCGACCAGCGCTAGAGCCGCCTGCACAACGGAATCCTTGGTGCCGGGACGAAGGAGTACGAAATTGTGCGTCTGATCAGTTGAGTCGTTGTTCTCGATTTCAACAACGATTTCCTCGCCGGGTTCGGCCATGAAACGCGGCGGCTCGAAACGGAGCCCGTCGCGCATGAACATCTTCACGCTGCGCGGTTTCTTGGCGGGTGCAGCCTTGGCTTTGGGAGCTGGAAGTGTTTGAGCAAAAATGCCGGACGAGGTCAGCGTCAGGGCTAGAACTATAAGGTGAAAAAATCTCATGGGAAAACATTAAGCCTTAGCACAACGGTCAGACCGGCAATCTGGGTCTCTCTGAATTTAATCGCAGTTACTTATGGTAGTTCAGATCGGGGAGCTGAACTATTCTGCCGCACACCCCAACTCGATCTTACTTGATCGGTGAAAAATCGGTCGGCGTGAGGAAAACAGATTTAACGCCATCGCTGATCGTGAGCGGACCGCCCGCGGCTTTTTCGGAGGCGGCTTTCGCGGCGACCCATACAGGATCGGCGCGGAAAGCGGCCCAAGATTGGGTCGCGGCTTCGCGGTTCGCGTGGGCCAGAAAATAGATCAGAGTCTGGCCAGCACCCTTGTCGGCGTCGGTGGGGTGATAATAACCGAGGTTAGTCATGCCGTGTTTGGCGAAGAGCGCGATCGTGTGGTCACGGAAGCGCGCATCGAGGGCGGCGATTTTGCCGGTGGGTGTCGTGTAGGTACGTAGCTCGAAAAGCCGCGGCGCGCCTTGGTACTTGGCGGGGGCAGGAGAAAAATCGGTGGGGGTGAGGAAAACGGATTCTACCTTGGCGACTATTTTACCGGCGAGCTGGCTTTTGGCGCTCACCTCTTTCCATTCAGGATCCGCGCTAAAATTTTTCCACGACTGTTTCGCGGCTTCGCGACTGGCGTGCGCGATGAGGTAGACGAGTTTCTCGCCCGCGCCGTCGGCTTTATCGGTGGGCACGGAATAGCCGATGTTTTTCATGCCGTGTTTCTCGAAGATGCGCAGCGTGTGATCGCGGAAGCGTGCGAGTAGTTTGTCGAGGTTGCCGGGCGTGGCGGTGTAGGTACGAAGCTCGTAAACGGTTGGGTCCGAGGCGGACTGGGCGGAGGCGAAGCAACCGAAAAAACTGAAAAGGGCGAGGAGGCGAAGGAGGGGTGTTTTCATGGGGAAAGTAAAAATGAGCGGCGCTGAACGCATTTCGTGCTCAGTTCGACCAGAAACCACCCTGATGTTTTTCGGCCCCGGCGCCCGCGAGTTCGCCGGTTTCAGCGGAGGCTTCTTCGGGGGGAAGTTCTTCCATCGGGGCAAAACGTTCCGAAGTGAAGCCGAGTTCTTGCTGACCTTGGTGGAAAGGATCGGGCGGGTTGGTGAGTTCGGTAAGTAGGAGACCGACGGTGGCGCTCTCGCCGCCTTTCACGATTTTCTCGCGACCGAGGAAGACCTCGCGGATCGTGTACGTGTTGCCCTTGACCGGGAGCTGTTTGTAGAGCGCGCGGATGAAGCTGGAAAACGTGTCGTTGATGCAGACGACTTTCTGACCTTTGACCATGATGAAGGAGGAACGAGGGTCGGGCGGGGACGCGAGGAAATCCGCAAAAAGAAGATCGCCGCTTATTCGATCCGACCTTCGTCAAAGTCCATCAGGTCAGCAACGCAGATGATCTGTTCGGTGCGGTCGGCGCAGCCCATATTGGTGAGGGCGGTTTTAAGAAAATCGCGGCCGGAAGCAGTCATGCCTTTCTGCACGTACTCACGGTTCCACTTGGCTACGCGCAGATCGGCGGGGAAAAGTGCGAGTAAGCGGCGGTCACGCTCCGTATCGGGCAAGTCGGCCTCGAAGCATTCGTGCACGATGGTTTCCACGGCACCCGGATCGATCCCGAGATGCATGCACAAGAATTTATCCATGCCGCGTTTGTAGTTTTTCGCGTAGCTGGCCGGTAGCGCGCCGTGTTCTTTCACGTAGCGGCATTTCTCCAGAAACCGCGGCAGGTGGAGTAGGCCCGTGGCAGCGTGCGGCACATAGGGTGAAGGCAGGCAGGTAAGAATTTCGCCGGAGGAGCCAGGGATGGGTTTCGAGGACACGACTGAAAACAAACGCAGTCCACGCGTACGCGCCAGCAAAAGCGCGGCTTGCGGCCCGCGGGTTCAACCCCTGACATAATCTTTCACCATGGACAAAGCCGCGCTGCGCCGGGCCATTATAGCCCAACTCGAGGCCGAACTGGCCACTCTCACTGCCGCCGCGCACGACGCCCACGCCGAGGCCACGGACGAGGAGAACCGCGCGGAGGATAAATACGACATGCGCAGCCAGTCCGCTGCTTATTTAGCGGCGGGCCAGGCGAAGCTTGCGACCGAGCTTGGAGCGGCCATCGGTGCCTATCAGTCGCTGGCGCTGCCGGCGTTTGGGCCCGAGGACGCGATTGCCACGGGCGCACTCGTGACCCTGGAGGTGCGCGGGCAACCCACCCTCTATTTTCTTGGCCCGCAACGCGGCGGGCTCGAACTCACAGTCGATGGCGTGACGGTGCTTGTCGTGACGGCAGCATCACCCCTGGGCCGGCAACTTACGGGGCGGCGGCAGGGCGAGAGCGTGATGCTACCGGGCCGCGGCGGCCCGGCGCTACAGACTATCCGCGCGGTGGACTGATCGCTCACCGTACGGCAGTGGAAACAAATTAAGGCAGATCGGTCGAACCCATGAGGTAGCGGTCGCACTCGCGCGCGGCGCCCCGGCCTTCGTTAATCGCCCAAACAACGAGACTCTGACCACGACGGCAATCCCCGGCGGCGAAGACGCCTTTAATGCTCGTCGTGTAGTACTCGTGCTCCGCTTTGATATTGGAGCGGGTGTCGGTCTCTAGGCCGATTTCTTTGATGAGGGCTTGTTCCGGCCCGAGGAAACCCATCGCGAGCAAGACCAGTTGCGCGGGACGGACTTTTTCGGTGCCGGGCTGTTCTTTCGGAATGAACTGACCCTTTTCGTTTTTCTCCCACTTGATCTCGACGGTGACGATCGACTGAAGATTACCAGCTGCATCGCCGTTGAATTTTTTCACCGTCGTAAGATAAACGCGGGGATCGGCGCCGAACTTGGCGGCAGCTTCTTCCTGACCGTAGTCCATCTTGTAGGTCTTAGGCCACTCGGGCCAGGGATTGTCAGCGGTGCGCTCGAGCGGGGGCTTGGGCAAGATTTCGATTTGGACGATACTCTTGCAGCCGTGGCGCATTGAGGTGCCGACGCAATCGGTGCCGGTATCGCCGCCGCCGATGACGATGACGTCTTTGTCTTTAGCGTGGATTGGGCAGTGCTCAGCGCCGCCGTTTAAGACGGCTTTGGTGTTGGCGGTGAGTAACTCCATCGCGAAGTGGACGCCCTTGAGATTGCGGCCCTCGATCGGCAGATCGCGCGGTTGAGTGGCGCCGGTGCAGAAAACGGTAGCGTCGTATTCTTTGAGGAAAATTTGTGGCTCGACGTTGTCGCCGACGTTGGCGTTGCAGATAAATTTGATCCCGGAGTCTTCCATCAACTTGATGCGGCGAAGGACGACTTCTTTTTTATCCAACTTCATGTTGGGGATACCGTACATGAGGAGTCCGCCGGGACGATCCGCTCGCTCGAAGACGGTCACGGTGTGGCCGGCTTTATTGAGTTGTTCGGCGCAGGAAAGGCCGGCGGGGCCGGAGCCAATCACAGCGACTTTCTTGCCGGTGCGGGCGCGGGGCTGCTCGGGCAGCACCCAACCCTCTTCCCAGCCGCGATCGGTGATGGCGGCCTCGATATTTTTAATGGTGACGGGCGGATTGTTGATGCCGAGAACGCAGGAGCCTTCGCAGGGGGCGGGGCAGACGCGACCGGTGAATTCCGGGAAGTTGTTGGTCTTATGCAGCCGATCGAGTGCTTCTTTCCAGAGCCCGCGATAAACGAGATCGTTCCACTCGGGGATAAGGTTATTGATGGGGCAACCGCTGGCCATGCCGCTGATGAGTTTGCCCGTGTGACAGAACGGGACACCGCAGTTCATGCAGCGCGCGCCCTGATTGCGGAGTTTTTTCTCCTCCATGTGAACATGGAATTCCTTCCAATCGCGCGTGCGCTCAGAAGGCGCGCGGTCGACGGGAAGTTCGCGGAGGTATTCGATGAAGCCGGTGGGTTTGCCCATGGGAGGAAGGTGCTGTTGCGGGGAGACGCTGAGGGTTTAGTTACCGCCGACGCGCGAGAGGTCGCGGGCGTTTTCTTCGAAGGCGGCCATAACGGCTTCGTCGCCGGTGAGGCCTTGTGCTTCGGCTTTCTCGATACAGGCGAGCATGCGCTTGTAGTCCTTGGGTAAGACTTTCACGAACTTCGAGACGACGGTATCGAAGCGCTTAAGGACGTCTTGGCCGCGGGCGCTTTGCGTGTAATCGACGTGGCGTTGGATGATGGCGCGTAGTTCAGCGATTTCGGCTTTGGTTTCGACCTTTTCGAGACCGACCATCGACGGATTAGCCTGCTGGGCGAAGGTACCGTTTTCATCGAGCACGTAGGCGACGCCGCCCGACATACCCGCAGCGAAGTTACGGCCGGTGGGTCCGAGGACGACGACGCGGCCACCGGTCATGTATTCGCAGCCGTGGTCGCCCACGCCTTCGACGACGGCGGTGACACCAGAATTGCGGACGCCGAAGCGCTCGCCAGCGCGGCCGTTGACGTAGATCTCACCGGCGGTGGCGCCGTACATGGCGACGTTGCCGATGATAATGTTGTCGGCGGCTTTGAAGCCGGCGTTAGCAGGTGGGTGCACAATCAGTTTACCGCCGGAGAGGCCTTTGCCAAAATAGTCGTTGGCGTCGCCTTCGATGGAGAGAGTCATGCCGCGCGTGACGAAGGCGCCGAAACTCTGGCCGGCGGAGCCTTTGAAGCGGAATTGAATCGTGTCTTCAGGCAGGCCTTTGGCGCCGTATTTCTTGGTGACTTCGTAGCTGGTGATCGTGCCGGTGACGCGATTGACGTTCTTGATCGGCAATTCGGCGATGACTTTTTCGCCGCGCTCGATGGCGGGTTGGGCGAGGCCGAGGAGGGTCGTGAGATCGAGCGACTTGTCTAGACCGTGGTCCTGCTTGATGGAGCAGAAACGGCCGACTTCCGGCCCGACATCGGGCGAGTAAAGGATCTTGGAGAAGTCTAGGCCCTTGGCTTTCCAATGATCGACGGCGCGCTTGGGCTCGAGGCGATCGGTGCGACCGACCATTTCTTCGATGGTGCGGAAGCCGAGTTGGGCCATGAGTTCGCGAACCTCGGTGGCGATGAAGGTCATGAAATTCACGACGTGCTCGGGTTTGCCGGCGTATTTAGCGCGAAGGCGTGGGTCCTGCGTGGCGATGCCCGCGGGGCAGGTGTTAAGATGGCAGACGCGCATCATGATGCAGCCGGTGGCGACGAGGGGAGCGGTCGCGAAACCAAACTCTTCAGCGCCGAGGAGTGCGGCCATGATAACATCGCGGCCGGTCTTCAATTGGCCATCGGTCTCAACGGCGATGCGTGAGCGCAGGTTGTTCATCACGAGGGTCTGGTGGGTCTCAGCTAGACCGAGTTCCCACGGGAGACCGGCGTGCGTGATCGAGGTCTGCGGTGAAGCGCCGGTGCCGCCATCGTAACCGGAAATCAGAACCACGTCAGCGTGGGCTTTCGCGACGCCAGCGGCGATGGTGCCGACGCCAACTTCAGAGACAAGTTTCACGCTGACGCGGGCGTGGCGGTTTGCGTTCTTGAGGTCATGGATCAACTCCGCGAGATCCTCGATGGAGTAGATGTCGTGATGCGGCGGGGGCGAGATGAGGCCGACGCCGGCGGTGGTGCCGCGGGTTTTCGCGACCCACGGATAAACCTTGGAGCCGGGCAACTGACCGCCTTCACCGGGTTTAGCGCCCTGGGCCATCTTGATTTGGATTTCGCGCGCGTTGGTGAGGTATTCGCTGGTGACGCCGAAACGGCCGGAGGCGACCTGCTTGATGGCGGAGTTTTTGGAATCGCCGTTGGCCATCGGGATGAAGCGCGCGGGATCTTCGCCGCCTTCACCGGTGTTGGATTTGCCGCCGATGCGGTTCATGGCGATGGCGAGCGTCTCGTGAGCTTCGCTGGAGATGGAGCCGTAGGACATGGCGCCGGTTTTGAAGCGCTTCATGATCGACTGGAGGGACTCAACTTCCTCAAGGGGGATCGCGGTGGAGGCCTTAAACTCGAGGAGGCTGCGGAGGGTGCAGAGGGCTTTGCCCTGTTCGTTAACGATCTTGGAGTAATCCTTAAACGCAGCGTAATTGGTGGTGCGCACGGCCTTTTGCAGGCGGTGAATTGACTCGGGCGTGAAGAGATGCGCTTCGCCGCCACTGCGCCATTGGTATTGGCCGCCGGAGGGCAATACAGCGGCGTTGGCCGTGCGCTCAGGATAAGCAGCGTGGTGGCGGGCGAGAACTTCCTGGGCGACGACGTCAAGGCCGATGCCCCCGACGCGAGAAGGCGTCCACGTGAAATAGTGGTCGACGACATCTTGGCGCAGGCCGAGGGCTTCGAAGACTTGGGCGCCGCGGTAGCTTTGAATCGCGGAGATGCCCATCTTGGACATGACTTTGACGACGCCCTTGGAGGCGGCCTTCACGAGGTTTTTGCAGGCAGTCTTGTGGTCGATGCCGGTGAGTAACTGCTCCTTAATCATGTCGTCGATGGTCTCGAACGCCACGTAGGGGTTGATGGCGGAGGCACCGTAGCCGATGAGCAGGGAGAAGTGATGCACTTCGCGAGCATCGCCAGTTTCGATCACAAGGGAGGCGCGTGTGCGCAGGCCTTCGCGGATGAGATAATGGTGCAAGCCGGCGACGGCGAGGAGCGCGGGGATAGGCGCAAATTCCTTGGTCACGCCGCGATCGGAGAGAATGAGGACGTTCGCCTCGTCTTCCTCGATGTGGCGGCGGGCCATGGCGCAGAGTTCTTCCATTGATTTCGCAAGGCCCTTCTCGCCGCGCGCGACGCGGAAGAGGATGGGCAGCACGGCGGTTTTGAGACCGGGCAGATCGGTGCGGCGGATTTTAGCGAAGTCTTCGTTGGTGAGGATCGGGTATTTCAACTCCACGCGACGGCAGGCGGTCGGCTGCGGGTTGAGGAGATTACCTTCGGAGCCCAAGCGGGTTTCCGATGAAGTGATAATTTCTTCGCGGATACAGTCGATCGGCGGGTTGGTGACCTGCGCGAAGAGCTGTTTAAAATAATCGTAGAGGAGCCGGGGCTTGTTGGAGAGCACCGCGAGGGCAGCGTCATTACCCATGGAGCCGGTGGCTTCGACGCCGTCCTTGGCCATGGGCATGAGGATGATGCGTTCATCTTCGTTGGTGTAGCCGAAGGCGATTTGGCGCTGCAGCAGCGTGGCGTGATCGGGTTGATCGACCTTGGGCGCCTCAGGCAAATCGCTGAGGTGAACCAGGTGCTCATTGAGCCACTGGCGGTAGGGGCGCGCGGTGCAGATTTCTTTTTTGATCTCTTCGTCGGAGATGATGCGGCCTTGCGCGGTGTCCACGAGGAACATCTTGCCGGGTTGCACGCGGCCTTTTTCGACGATGTCTTCAGCGGGAATGGGCAAGACGCCGGCCTCGGAGGCGACGACGACAAAGCCGTCTTTGGTGACGTAGTAACGCGA
>CANGCX010000020.1 GCA_947452315.1 Opitutia bacterium
AATACTCGCTCTCCACAAACGCCGCACGTCGCGGCTGCACGGTCGGCGCAGGCGCGACACAACCGCCAAGCAGCAAAGCCATAGTTAGTGTAACGAGAAGCGACTTCATCATTTTGGCCACATTTCTTCGCCACCACCACCAGCGCAATCGCAAACCTGCACCCGTGCGCACTACCCCTCGCCACCCCTTTCACCCCCAACATCGTGCCCTGACCCTACAGTTGTCCCAAGCGCTCGGTTAACCTGCCCGGATGGACCAAAACTTTCTGCGCGTTGATGACCGTGACTATCTTCTGTTGCATATTGAGCCCTGCGGGCCGGGGCGCTTGCGCCTAATCGCCGCCGAGCCTTTGCCGCGCTTGAGGGATCGCGTACATTATCTCCTCACACACGGCCACACCCGCGAACCCGTCCGCGGCCACAGCTTCACTCCCACGTGCCGCCTCGAAGTCACCCGCGCTTACGGGTAAGCCCAAGCGCAGCGTGAGATTGCCCACTGGGGTCGAATTCTTTTTCTAATTTACCCATGAATCCTACCCCGTTACGCCCCACCCTTAGCCGTCGTCGTTTTCTTGCCACCTCGGCCTTGTTGCCCCTTGTCGCCGCGAGCGCTTCCACCCTCCGCGCGGCCACTCAGCCCATCTCCCGCCACAGCGGTTCCCACCTGCGCACCTCCCTCAACGCCTACTCCTTCTCCGATCTTCTCACCGCTCACGCCAAAGACCCCAGCCAAGGCCTCGACCTGTTCAAAGTCTGCGACTTCGCGGCCAAGCTCGGCTTCGATGCCGTCGACCTCACCGGCTACTTCTTCGATGGCTACCCTAAGCCCCCCACCGATAGTTACCTCTTCCGCCTAAAACGCCACGCCTTCAACCTCGGCCTCGACATCAGCGGGACCGGTGTGCGCAACGACTTCACCGCCGCCGATCCCGCCACCCGCGCCGAAGGCATTACCCGCCTCAAAGCCTGGATCGAAGTCGCCTCTCGCCTCGGCGCCCCCACCGTCCGCGCCTTCGCCGATGCGCAACCGCCCTTCAAGACCTGGCAACAGGCCTCCGCCAACACCCCGCGCGACCAAGTCGAGACTTGGATGGCCGAGGCTCTGCGCGAATGTGCCGCGCACGGCCAGAAATTCGGCGTAATTGTTGCAGTGCAGAATCACGGCGACTTCATCCGTACCGGCGCCGAACACCTCAGCCTCCTGCGCCGCGTCGATCACGAGTGGTGCGCCGCGCTCGTCGACACCGGCAAATACCTCACCGACGATCCCTACGCCGATATCGCGCTCATGGCCCCATACGCGGTCAACTGGCAGATCAAAGAAACCATGCAGAGTACGCTCAAGTCGCCCGCGGTGGATATGAAACGCTTAGTTACAATCATCCGAGCGTCTGGCTACCGCGGATACGTTCCCATCGAGACGCTATCAATGGGCCGCAAAGACTACGACCCCTACACTGAGGTCACTAAAATGCACCAAAGCCTACGAGCTGCTTTGGGTTAAAGAATCGAGCAACCAATAACCCGCAATAGCTCTTAGGTTTTGGGGTCTAGGGATGGTCTGACCGTCAGAGACTCGACGCTTTGCACTCGAGAGACGAGCGCACAGCGTCAGCCGGGCTTAATCCCCCACCCTTTTACCTATGTCGTCTTTATTTTCCGGCTTGGGCCGGGTTTTTTTGGTATTTCTAACGGTCCAGCTGAGCTTGGTCGCGGCGCCAACGCGGTCGTGGCATTTTTCGCTTGGCGAGGCCTCTGCTGCAGATGCGGTGAGGGTCGCACCGGGAGAACTTTACACGGCAGCGAGAGGCTATGGTTTCGAACCCGGATCGGCGGTCACTCTCGCGGACAAGGGCGGCGGCCTGACAAGTGAGCGGCCTTTTTTGTTTTCCGTAAAGGTGCCAGAGGGTAGCTACCGCGTGACGGTGGCGCTAGGAGGCGGCGCGACGGCGAGTAACACGACAATCAAGGCAGAGCTTAGACGATTGATGCTCGAGAGCGTGTGCACGGCGCCAGGTGAGGTGACGATGCGTACGTTTAACGTGAATGTACGCACGCCGCAGTTTGGCGAAGGGGCCAGGGTGCGCCTCAAGGAGCGTGAGCTCACGACGGAATTTGTGAATTGGGATGATAAACTCACGCTAGAGTTTAACGGGCCAAGGCCTTTGGTAAGCGCGATCGAGATCTCACCGCTCAGCGATGCAGTGACCGTGTATTTACTGGGGGATTCGACGGTGTGTGATCAACCGAAGGAGCCGTGGAATAGCTGGGGACAGATGTTGCCCCGTTTTTTTGATACGGGCGTGGTCGTCGCAAATCACGCGGAGTCGGGCGAATCACTGCGGAGTTCTCTTAGTGCCCGTCGACTCGACAAAGTCCTGAGTACGCTCCGACCAGGGGATTATTTGTTTATACAATACGGGCACAACGACATGAAGGAAAAGGGCGAAGGCGTGGGCGCATTTACGACGTACCAGACAGATCTGCGGCGCTTTATGGCGGCGGCGCGGGCGGCGGGCGGGATTCCGGTGCTGGTGACCTCGATGCACCGAAAGAGCTTGGATGCGCAGGGGAAAATCCAAAACACACTCGGAGAGTATCCAGCAGCAGTACGGGCGTTGGCGGCGGCCGAGCACGTAGCCTTGATCGACCTGCACGCGTTCAGCGCGCGTTTGTATGAAGCCCTGGGTCCACTCCAGATCGGCGCGGCGTTTCAGGATGGGACGCACCACAACAACTATGGAAGTTACGAGCTGGCGAAGTGCATCGTAGCGGGCGTGCGAGCAGCAGGATTGCCGCTAGCGAAGCATATTTTAGCAGAGGTGCCTGACTTTAATCCGGCTCGACCGGATGCGGTGGCGAGCTTTGTGATGCCGGCGAGCCCACAAGCGACGGCGCTAAAGCCCGACGGCAGCTAAGTAGTATGGCACGGCCAAGGGCCTAAATGATCCACATGCAAAGAGGTGCGGGCACAAAAAAAGCGCCGACCCAAACGGGCGGCGCTTTGTAAGAGAAGTTGTTCCCTGACCCTACGCACGGCGCACGGAGCGCCGGCGGAAGGCCGCTTTTTAGTAGCGGTAGTGGTCAGCCTTGTATGGGCCGCTAACAGGAACACCGAGATACTCGGCTTGCGACTTAGAGAGGACGGTTAACTTGACACCGATGCGCTCGAGGTGGAGGCGCGCGACTTCTTCGTCGAGGTGCTTCGGCAGACGGTAGACGCCGACCTTGTAGGTGTCTCGGTTCTTCCAGAGATCGAGTTGAGCGAGCGTCTGGTTGGTGAAGCTAGCAGACATCACGAAGGACGGGTGGCCAGTGGCGCAACCGAGGTTCACGAGGCGACCTTCGGCGAGCAGGTAGATGCTCTTGCCGTTAGGGAAGGTGAAAAGGTCGTATTGCGGCTTGATGGTCACGCGCTTCACGCCCTTGGCACTATAAAGACGGTCAACCTGGATCTCGTTGTCGAAGTGGCCGATGTTACAGACGATGGCCTGGTCCTTCATCTTCGCCATGTGCTCGAGGGTGATGATGTCTTTGTTACCCGTGGTGGTAACGTAGATATCAGCGACGCCAAGCGTGCTCTCAAGGGTGTTGACCTCGAAGCCTTCCATAGCGGCCTGGAGGGCATTAATGGGGTCGATCTCAGTGACGATGACGCGAGCGCCGAAGCCCTTGAGGGAGAAGGCAGAGCCTTTACCCACATCGCCGTAGCCGCAGACGCAGGCGACCTTGCCGGCAATCATGGTATCGGTGGCGCGCTTCAAGCCGTCGGCGAGAGATTCACGGCAGCCGTAGAGGTTGTCGAACTTGGACTTGGTGACCGAGTCGTTGACGTTGATGGCTGGGACGAGGAGCTTGCCCTGCTCGTGGAGCTGGTAGAGGCGATGGACGCCTGTGGTAGTCTCTTCAGAGACGCCGCGCCATTCCTTGACCATCGCCGTGAAGATGCCCTTTTGGGTCTTCGAGATTTTCTTGAGGAGGTTTTTAATGACCTGCTCTTCGTGAGAACCAGAGGCAGAGTTGACCCAGTCACTGCCCTGCTCGAGTTCGTAGCCCTTATGGAGGAGCAGCGTGACGTCACCGCCGTCGTCGACGACCATTTGCGGGCCCTTGCCGCCAGGGAAGCTGACTGCTTTCCAGGTGAGGTCCCAGTATTCTTCGAGTGTTTCGCCCTTCCAAGCGAAGACTGGTACACCGGCTTTGGCGATGGCCGCGGCGGCGTGATCTTGGGTGGAGAAGATATTGCAGGAGGCCCAGCGAACATCAGCGCCGAGCTCAACGAGAGTCTCGATGAGGACGGCGGTCTGGATCGTCATGTGCAAAGAACCGGTGATACGGACGCCCTTAAGGGGCTTCTTGGCACCGTATTTTTTACGGAGTGAGATAAGGCCGGGCATTTCGTGCTCGGCGACGTTGAGTTCTTTGCGACCCCAGTCAGCCAGGGTGATGTCTTTGACGTGGAAGTCGCCTTTGGATTTAGCAGGAGAGGATTTAGCCATGTAGAGAGTGCGCCGAAGCGCGGATGAAGAGACGAATTACTTAGTGAGAGCTTTGACCGCTGCTTTGAGGGCAGCCGCTTTATTGGTATTTTCCCAGGGTAGACCGGTTTTACCGAAATGACCGTAGTTGGTCGTCTCGCGGTAAATCGGACGGAGCAAGTTGAGCTGCTTGACGATGGCGGCGGGCTTAAAGCTGAACACCTGCTGGATGGCGGTAGTGATGATCTCGTCGGAGACGACGCCGGTACCGAACGTGTTCACGTAAACGCTGACGGGGTTCGGGTGGCCGATCGCGTAGGCAAATTGAACCTCAACCTGTTTAGCGAGCTTAGCGGCAACGATGTTCTTAGCGACCCAGCGGCCCATATAGGCAGCGGAACGGTCAACCTTGGACGGATCTTTGCCGGAGAAGGCGCCGCCACCGTGGCGACCCCAACCACCGTAGGAATCAACGATGATCTTACGGCCGGTTAGGCCGGAGTCACCTTGCGGGCCACCGATGACGAATTTGCCAGTGGGGTTGATGAGGAACTCGGTGTTCTTGGTGAGGAGCTTGGCGGGAAGGACCTTCTTGATAACGTTCTTGATAAGGAACGACTCGATGGTCTTGTGCGCGACGTCAGCGGTGTGCTGCGTGGAGATGACGACATTGACGATCTCGGTGGCGACGCCGTCAACGTAGCGTACGGAGACTTGAGACTTCGCATCGGGGCGGAGCCATTTCACTTTGCCGCTCTTGCGGATCTTAGTGAGCTCGCGGCCGAGACGGTGAGCGAAGATAACTGGAGCGGGCATCAGTTCCTCGGTCTCGTCGGCGGCGAAGCCGAACATGAGACCTTGATCGCCGGCACCTTGCTCGGCCGTCTTTTTACCCTCAGCTTTCTTAGCGTCGACGCCTTGGGCGATATCGGCGGACTGGGCGGTGAGGTAGTTGTTTATGAAAACGGTGTCGGCGTGGAAGACGTCGTCGTCGTTGGTGTAGCCGATGTGGCGGATGGCGTCGCGGATCACCTTCTCAACGTTGAAAGCCTCGTCGATCGGCTTAGTCTTGCCGGTCTTTTTGTCCTGAAGCTTCGGGATGGTGATTTCACCACCGATCACGACGACATTGGACTTAACGAAGGTCTCGCAGGCGACGCGGCTGGTCTTATCATAAGCCAAGCAAGCATCGAGGATGCTGTCGGAGATGAGATCGGCGACTTTGTCCGGGTGACCTTCACCAACGGACTCGGAGGAGAAAACAAATGTATTAGCCATAGGGATAGAGCGGACAAACAAAGGCATCACTTCACCCTCAGGCAAGCTGAATATCAACATATCTTGATTTACTGATACGAGAAGTAGCACCCAACCTCTTCTAGGGCTAAACCCGAGGTAAACTACCCGTCCCCGGCGAGCCAATCGAGGCTCAAACTAGTCATATCAACACTGGAAAACGAGCCAAAGCCTCCCCTCTTCGGCCAAAAATGAAGTGGCGAGGCTCGCGGAGGAATTAAGCGACGAAGCCAAAACGATGACGCACCTCATCGGCTTTAATATTGAGTGAGTGACAAATCAGTTTGGCCGCCGCCTCACTGGCTGCGATTTTAACCATGCGATCGAAATCGACTTTGGGCAAATCGGCGCCCTCGTGTTTGATGGCGTGGAGGCCCATACCACGCTCAAGGAGCTCTTCAATAAATTCCTCACACGCGATGGGATCGTCGGTGAAATAACTATGATGTTCCGGCGGGTGATGCTTGCGGAACTGTTGGCTGTATTCGACGGTGTATTTTTTGAGCATGTTAATTTTCTCCTAGGTTAGGGCAGAGAGCATTCTCGCCTATTCGGAAGAGGATACGCGCGACGAAGCCGCGGGACGCGGCGCATCTTGCTCAGCATAGAGCGTATCTTGGCGGAAACGCCGACCGAAAGGCCGGACACAGAGGGCAGGCAGCGCGAAGGTAGTCGCGCCGGCGCGCTCAGGTAAGAGAAACCACCGCTTTGATCACGCCGCTCTCGGGTTTTAACCACGAAGGAAACGCGTCGATCATACCGGCAAAAGTGGCGCGGTGCGTGATCCAAGGCGCGGTGTCGATGGAGCCATCCTCAATGAGGGCGATGATGCGAGCGAAGTCACGGGAATGGGCGTTGCGCGAGCCCATGATCGTGAGCTCGCGGCGGTGCAGCGCGGGGGCTTGAGGGAAAGAAAGCTCTTGTTGTGTGATGCCAACATAGACCAGGCGACCACCGAATGCGCAGTAGTTAAGCGCGTGGCTCATGGATTTGTTATTGCCGGTAGCGTCGATCACTACGTCGGCCAACTGATCATTTGTAAGGGCGGCGAGCTCGGTGAGCTCGGAGCCATCACCACGGGCGACCAACGTGCGAGGCACCCCGAGACGCTCGCGGCAGAAAGCGAGGCGGGCTTCATTCGTATCGAGGACGATACAAGTTGCGCAGGCGACTTTAACAAACTCGATCACGGAAAGCCCGATGGGACCGGCGCCGATCACGAGGACGTTTTCACCGGCTTGGACACGAGCGCGATCGACGGCGTGGCAACCGATAGCGAGCGTCTCGACGAGAGCGAGTTGATCGTAACTTAGTTTGCGAGATACATGCAGTTTGCGCGCAGGCAAAATCATGCGTTCACAAAGACCGCCGTCGCACATGACGCCGAGCGTCTGATTGGTGGCGCAACAATTGGTGAGTCCGCGCCGACAGGAGTAACATTTTTGGCAATTCAAGTAGGGTTCGACCGCGCACTGATCGCCAGGCTGAACGTTGACAACCCCCGCACCTACTTTGAGCACCTCGACGCCAAGCTCATGACCGGGAATGCGCGGATACGAATAAAACGGCATTTTACCCAAATAGCCGCCGAGATCGGTGCCGCAGATGCCCACGCGATGTATGCGCACTAAGACCTCGCCCGCGGCCGGGGCGGCGGGTTCGGCGATTTCGAGGGGACGAAACGATAGCGGTTTTTCGAGCTGGATGGCTTTCATGGGCGGAGCCGCGCGACACGGCGGGATATAAAACGTGTTAGTTATTTTCGGGCAGACCTTCGCGGTGCCCGAGATTATGAACCGGCGCGAAGATAGCCTGCACCTCGGCGAGCAACTGCGGATCAATCGGCGCGGTGGCCCATTTGGCCCAGTTGCGGATGTTGATAGGATTGGCGCTACCGGAAACCGTCGTGGTGATATCGGAATGAGCGATAGAGAACTGCAGCGCGAGTTGGGCGATATCAACACCCTTACTGGCGCAATGCGCAGCGGCGGCTCGGGCTGCGGCTTTCACGGACTCGGGCTCTTTGAGCCACACGGGTAACGGCGCCTGTGTTAGTAGGCGCGCACTGAAAGGACCGGCATTCATGACGCCGACACCTTTGGCCTTCAAGTAAGGTACGGCTTCATCGAGGAAGCGGGTGTTTTGCAGCGTGTATTGGTTATAGCTCAGCACGCAATCGACATGGGTCTGATCGAGGATAAATTTAAAAATTTTCATCGGGTAACCACTAAAGCCGATGTAGCGAGCTTTGCCGGCTTGCTGGATTTTTCGCAATGCTGGGAGCGTCTCGTCGACGATCTGCTGCATGGGTACAAATTCGATGTCGTGGCAGAGAATAATATCAAGGTGATCGGTACCGAGGCGGTGCAGGGAGACATCAACGCTCTCGGCAACACGTTTGGCCGAGAAATCGAAATGCGCCAAGTCATAGCGACCGAGTTTGGTACAAAGCGTGTAGCTTTCGCGCGGCACGCCTTTGAGCGCGATCCCGAGGAGCACCTCGCTCATACCCCGTCCATAAAAGGGAGATGTATCGATAAAGTTTAGACCGCACTCCAACGCGACTCGCACGCTGCTGAGTGCTTCGTCAAGGGTGACATTTCGAAACTCGGCCCCAAGGGAACTGGCACCAAAACTGAGCACCGGTAGGTGAAGATCGGTATTTCCTAGACGACGGGTTTGCATAGACAAAGATAGGGGGAATTAATCGTTAAAATTAGGTAGTGCGGCAGCCCATCGTGAGCAGGACGTTGGCCCACAGGGATTGATCGGCGGTTTGGATAGTGAGCACGTGATCGGAACTTTCGACGTGTTGGTAAAAATCCCACTTAAGTATCGGTTCTAGTTGCAGCGCAGAACCTGCCTCAGCGAGCACAGCGCGAAACTCGTTCCAAACAGGCGGTTCGCCTTTCTGCGCATAGGAGTCATCGGCCGGGATTCCCATCGTCTGGCAGTGATCGACGGGGACTGCGCTCAAGATCGCGCGCAACACCTGCGCGACCGTGACAACACCAGGCGAGAGATTAAGCGAAATGATCTCGGCGTGCGGACCACGCTTAGTGGAGGCCGGGTAATTGCCATCGGCGATGAGAATTTTGGAGTGGTGTCCCGCCCGCGCGAGGACGCGCAGGATGTCCGGATGGGTCAGGGTGGTCTTGAGCATGATTCAGAATGTGACCAAGGCGCGTTGAAACGAGAGCATGGTCTGTCGGGCCGCCGTGGCGGCATCAGGTTGAGGTAGAATCTCAGCAGATAGAGCGCCGCTGTAACCGATCTCGCGCAGAGCGGCGATGACCGGAGAGATGGCCGTATGGCCGAAGCCGATGGCGCGCCGATTAGAATCGGCGAAGTGCACATGACCTATAAGCGAGCCGGCTTCACGTATAGCGACGGGCAGATCTGATTCCTCCATGTTCATGTGAAACAAATCGGCCAAAATTCGGATATTGTTTGTGCGTAACTTCCGAAGCCAACTCGCAGTATCGCCGACACAGTTGATCAGATTGGTCTCGTAGCGATTGAGCGGCTCATAAAGCAGCGGCACTCCGTAGGTCGCAGCGTGGGCTCCGAGGTCTTCCAACGCTTCAGCGAGCAAATTTAGGGCTTTGTCGCGCGTCACATCTCCTTCCCAACGACCCTGCATAGAACCAATAATCGCTGGCGCGCCGAAAGCTCCAGCCAGATCAATAATGCTGCGGATAAATTCTCGGGCGCGCAGACGAATCGCCGCGTCACTATGAGTGAGCGAAAGTTTGTGAACTACCCAGCCGGCGCCAGTGCCCATAGCCGCGAGTTTGAGAGAATGCTGACTTAGCAATGACTTCAGCTCTGCTCGATCAAACCCCTCGGCGCCTCGGGGGAAAATCTCGATCGCCGCAAAACCGAGTCCAGCGGCATCCGCACATGCCTCAGGCAAACCCGACCAGTAAACGAAAGGGCCACCCTTGGCCTCGGGCACGAGTGAAACAGTGATGGCTGAGTACATCTTTAGGGTAAAGTGTGAGCGCAATCCCGAAGCAGGCCGACGGCGAGACTGAAAATAGGGTCGGCCGAAGAGTGCGGCAGCCGAAGCTTTCAGCCATCGATTCGACCCGTTATTCGCATAATGAATTTTAGGGCGTAAAGATAGGAGCGCTCGCGCACTACCGCAGGATCACCTGCGGTGCCTTGGACACCCAAGTCTGCAATTGAATCGATGACACTACCGTCTTCGGGATGAAGCACAATCCATGTTAAAATTTTGATCAATTTATCCTTCGGATAAATCTCCTGGAGATGGCTCAACACCACGGGCGGTAAATAACGCTCCACGGGTTGTTGGATGGAATCGGGCACGGCTGCGACGCAGACCAAATTACGCACCCGCTGCACCTCATCGCCCTCGAGCCCCGGACGCCAAGTCAACAATCCCTGCCGCACGGCCTCGACTTCATCCTTGGTGTAATCAGACGCCTCTTCCTCAGGCCCGGCAAACGGTGAAACCACACCGCCATCCGAAGGCACCCGAAAATCTAGCGCGGCGACATCTTTGGCCGTAATTTTAGTCCAAGGCGGTAACGGGACCGGCGCAGGGATCGCTGCCGCCGGTGCGGCAACAGTAGCACCGTCTATTGAAACCGCAATTTTGTCGCGCAACTCCGCTAACAAACCCACCGCAAGCCATGCGCCAAGCACGGGCACCAACCATAGTTTGCCGGAGCTGGCCGCAAAGCGCTGCGCGGCATCCCAACGGAATAATTTGGCCCCCGCACTGCATCCCGCTACACCGATCAAGGCCAACGCCAGAAGACAAAAATCTATCGACCCAAGGCCGCCACCGGAAACGCACGCTTGCAAGGCCTCGACCGCATAACGTCCCGGGAAAAAAGCCGATACATGTTGAGCCCAAGCCGGCAGGCTCGCCAATTGCACTGCTACTCCGCCAATGATCAGCATCGGCAAAAAAATGCACTGCCCAAGCGCCTGCACCGCCGGCACATTATCGGCTAACATCGCCAGGACGAGCCCCAGCCCGATGAACGCAAACGACACCATGGTGAAGGCGACCCAGAGATCGAACGGATGCTCCGGGAAAGGCATGCCCAAGCTCAAAGCAAGCCCGAGCTGCAAGGCCCCAGCGCTCAAAATAATTACGTAGCGCGCAACCGCAGTACTAACCACGAACGCCCACGTTGGCAAAGGCGTAAGTCGATAACGCCGCCACACTCCACGTTCGCGCTCGCTCACCAATGTCGTCGGTAAACCAAAGCAAGCCCCTCCGAGTACGCTCACCGTCAACAGCTCCCCCATGTGGCGAATCAACGGAATTTTTTCGTGCCGATACAGCACCCAAAATGCCACAAGGAAAATCAGCGGAAACAGATACCCGTAAAGCAACGCCATCCGATTTCTAAAATGCAGCCGAAGCGTTTGGCCAAGATGTTCGCGTAGTCCGTTCATGCAGAAAGGCTCGCCGAGTTGCTTTCGGTCCGAGTGAGTTTGAGAAAAACATCTTCAAGCGAAGAACGTTTCACTTCTAGCTCCCACAGCGACGCACCATCAGCCGCGAGTAGCGCCATGAGTGCCGTCACGACCGGCGCCGCCTCATCGGTTTCAAAATAAACTGACAATCCCTCACAGCGCAATGCGCGCAGGCCCGGTAGCCGAGTCAACGCCGCTGAATCGATGGGCTTAGAAGCGGTGAACCTGACGGCTTGGCCGCCTGACGCGGTCGACACCAGTTCATGCGGCGCACCCGTCGCGACGATTCGTCCTTGGTCGATGATCGCGACTCGATCACACAACGCCGCAGCCTCATCCAACTGGTGCGTTGATAACAGCACCGTATATCCGTCGCGCTTCATGCGCCGGATCTCGGCGTGCAACTCGTGACGCGCCTGCGGATCAAGTCCGGTGGAAGGTTCATCAAGAATAACAACTTCGGGGCGATGTACAAAAGCCAAGGCCAAGGCCAGACGTTGCCTTTGTCCGCCCGATAAGGTTTCGAACGCCGCATCCGCTTTAGCCACGAGATCAAAGCGCTCCAACAAACAGAGCGTAGGCTCTCGCTCCGAATAAAATGCACCAAATAAATCTAGTGCCTCGCGGGGCGTGATCTTGTCTTGCAAAGCAGTCGACTGCAGCGCGACACCAATTTTTTGTTTCACATCGCTCGGAAACCGACGCGCATCCAACCCGCAAATTTCCACGGTACCCGCATCCGGTTCCCGCAAACCCAACAAACACTCGAGGGTTGTGGTCTTGCCCGCGCCGTTAGGACCGAGCAGGCCGAAAATTTCACCGGCTTGAAGATTGAAATCGATACCACGCAACGCTTCGTTCGGACCGTATCTCTTACGTAAACCCGTGACGCGGACTTTAGTTTCCATTTTGAAACCTCCGAGCGACGCTCGCCCACCCGCCGGTAAAACCGCAGGCCCGAAACCCGCGTACTAAAATCGAAAACGCTATCATCAAGAAGAGAGGGGGTAAATATGATAAACCGAATAAAGTGAACCGAACTAGAAAGAAGGAAACCCTAGCGTCAACTATTCGCCCTGCGCACTGCCCTCACGCCATGCGTTAACGGTACAACGCCGTAGTGGGCGCCAGCGTGAGCACGTTGTACTGACGCATCGCGAGTCGCCACCACTCCGCGATGACATCCCCCGGCGAACTCCATAACTCGCGGTGTAGCCAAATCATTGACTCCGCGTCGAGAAGGAGCGCCATTTTTTCTTTGGCCGTAAATTTGGCCGGACCTTCATGCAGCAAACGTAGACGCAAGACCGCGAACCATTCTCGCGCTTCCTCGCTTGGGCGCCGTTGGCGCAACAAGGCGACGTGCATCGCATTCACATAAGGATCCAGCACCGCCTGCATCAGCCCATAATCAGCGCGCAGCGGTTCAAACGGCGGCAAATGCCGATAACACTCTGCGAGATTTTGTTGCAGACGCTTCAGCTCATACGGCGGATGCGTTTCCTCCGGAGCGAGAAAAATGCCTAGCTCCCGAGCTTTACGGCCGAAACTAGCCTTGCTCAAAAAAATCGAAATAGGGATCGACGCTGTCAATCCGGCCAGGACCGGACTCAACCACCAGAAAAAAGCGGGCGAAATGATGTAGGAACTCACGCCCCAGATCAGCCCAAAGGCCGTATGCCCCCCGTGCGTGATGATGGCCTCGCGCCAATCAGTCCCGTCTTCCTCGCCAGTACGCTGTTGGGTTACCCAACCCACCCCCTGCCCTAACAAGGTAAAGATAACGAATTTGGCATTAAACAACATGTTGATGGGAGCCATTAAAGCCGAGACCGCCGTTTCGAAAATAGCACTGAACACCAAACGCACTGCCCCGCCATAACGCACGAGCACTTCAGGATTACCCAACGTGAGCACCACGCTCACGATCTTGGGCAAGAACAACAGCAACATAGTAAAAACAAACAACGATAACGCCTCCGGCACTTCCAATAAAAACCCAAACACAGAGGTCATATCCTGCGGCCGGAGGCCACCGCCTGGCAACGGGTGCGCCTGCAACCCAAACACGTGGATCGTGCTCAACACCAAAAATAGTAGCCACAAGGGCGACGAAGCATAACCCATCACGCCCATTAACAAATGAAACCGATTCGCGGGACGAAACCCGCGCGCCGTCAAGAGCCAGGCATGCTGCATGTTACCCTGACACCACCGCCGGTCGCGTTTGGCGCTATCAATCAAAGTCGGTGGACCCTCCTCAAAACTTCCTTCGATCTCGCCAGCAAGCCAGACTTCCCAACCCGCTCGGCGCATCAAAGCAGCTTCTACAAAATCGTGCGACAAGATCCGGCCGCCAAACGGCTCGCTTCCGGGCAAATCCGGCAATGCGCAATGGTCAATAAAAGGCTGAATACGAATGATCGCATTATGCCCCCAATAGTTGCCGTCGTGCTGTTGCCAGTAGTTGAGCCCCGCGAGAAAAAGCGGGCTATAAAGCCGACTCGCGAACGATTGTAGCCGAGCGTACAAGGTCTCACCATAAACAATCCGCGGCGCGGTCTGGATGATACCCACCTGCGCGTTTTTCTCCATCAACGCAACCAGTTGCACCAAGGCGCGACCCGTCATGATCGAGTCCGCATCCAACACCACCATGTAACGGTAATTCTTACCCCAACGACGCAGAAAATCTGCCACGTTGCCGGCCTTTTTGTTAATTTGATGACGGCGTTTGCGGTAAAAAATCTTTCCAAAACCACCGACTTGTTTGCACAACTCAACCCACGCCACCTCTTCTTGAATCCATTGGTTAGGTCGGTTGGAATCGCTCAGTATAAAAAAATCGAAATGTTCGAGTTTCTTGGTCTCCTGCATCGAGCGATAAATGACGCGAAGTCCTTCGAATACGCGGCTCACATCTTCGTTAAATACCGGCATGACTATCGCCGTCGATGCGAGCGGCGGATCCTCTCCAGCTGGAATTGTGGCCGTGATGCGGCAGCTATCGCCCCCGCGATTTAAGACGTAGAAACCCACGATAGCCGTGCAAAATCCCGTAGCGATATGCGCAAATAAAACCACGAACAAACTGAGCAAAACCAATTCAAAACCGCTGATTCCATCGCGCCATAACAAGTCCGCCATGAACCAAGTCGCTAAACTAGTTAGTAAGAAAATTGACGAGAAAAACACGAACCTACGGCGATTAAGCCGCTGCGTTGTCATCGGTTTCTTTAAAAAAATCGGCATGGATAATCAGCGCGTCGCGTAGAATAGTCCGGATAAAATCGCTACGAAAACCAACCACAGCAGCAGCGTGCGAAGGATAGGCCATTTCTCGAAACGCTCTAGCGTCTCGCCCGCCGCTTCGGTTATAGGACCGAGATCAATCGGACGCGGCACCATACTCGATACGACCATGTCCGGCCCCGCCTGGATAGAGCTGGCGCGTAACGCAGCCGCAAATTCAGCAGGAATATTTTGCTCGTCCAAAAAAGCGTAGGGCCATTTTTGCGATCCATCACTCAGCAGCAGCGCCACGCGGCCCTCGATCGCGATTCGTTCATGCGCTGAACTATCCTTGACGAGCACTTTGCCGAACCACGAATCCATCAAAGCTTCTGTTTCCTCTGCCGCCAACGTCGTAGGCTCGAACGTGGGTTGTGAGGCATGGCGGACGGCAGCACGCTCCAGAATATCTTGAATGAGGCGACTCTGATGCAGGCGATTGTGGATTCGGTGCGCGCGCAGATAATCTTCCACGCGCACGTATGCGGCGTTCCACGACTCCATCGTGCCCGTCTTCGGACGAAATTCGCCCGGCAAAAAAATTGGTCTGGAATCGCTCACGGTTGCCACAGGTACGTCCAGGTTTCAGTCAGCACGTGAGGCGATTTGCGCAGAAAACAACGCAACTCAACGGGCCGGCCACTACCATCCGGACGCAAGCCGAAGGCGACGCGCCACGTACCGTTATGGGGATTTTTTTGAACAGTCGAGTACATGACCTTGGCGCCATCGCCGGCGGAAACGATAGCCTCGATGTCGGGATCGGGACCGCGTTTGCCGAGATACGAGCCGTCGAAATCCAGGATAAAACGCTCGAGATCGGGTTCGTGCGTTTTGGAACGACCCCGTCGGGTCGCCACCGTGTAACCAGCCGGCGGACGGATCTGATCGAGTGCCCAATTTAGGCGATATTCAAACTCGATGGGCTCGCCAATGGGCGGCAAAACATCAGGCGCCCAAAATGCCACGATATTGTCATTCGTCTCGTCCGGAGTGGGCAACTCAACCAAGCGTACGGAACCCGCGCCCCAAGAGCCGATCGGCTCAACCCAGGCGGTGGGACGCAAGTGATAATTGGCCTCAAGGTCCTCATAGCTGGCAAAATTGCGATCGCGCTGGAGTAACCCGAAGCCACGCGGGTTTTGATCACCGAAAGAAACGGTACGAATTTTATCTGGATTAGTGAGCGGTCGCCAGAGCCATTCGCCGCCACTGTGGTTAACAAGCAAACCGTCGGAGTCATGCACTTCGGGCCGAAAATCTCCGGTAGCCGCGGTCGTGTTTTCTCCGTGCCAAAACATACTCGTGAGCGGGGCGATACCCAGGGTCTTAATCGCGGTGCGAGCATAAAGCACGGCTTTGACCTGCGCAACGGTCGTAGCGCCAGGGCGGATCACAAAACGATACGCGCCCGCGATGCTCGGGCTGTCGAGCAGAGCAAATATTACCAACTCTTTCGCCTCGGAGTCTGCGCGCTGCACCCAAAATTCCTCAAAGACAGGAAACTCCTCGCCGGCAGGATCACCGGTATTAATCGCTAAGCCGCGCGCAGAAAGTCCGTAAACGGCTTTTTGACTCAGCAGCCGAAAATAACTTGCACCCTGAAACGCTCCTAGTTCGTCGCTCGCGGTGTTGAGCGGATAAAGCACCCGGAAACCAGTGAAACCTATCGTGGCCGGGATATCACCGAGTCGATTTTTTCCATAATCAAAAAATAGTGACGAAAAAGCCACAGGGGTCTCGACGCCGTGTTTCAACTCAGAGACTTGGACGGTCTTGTCGAAAATAAAACCCGGATGAAAAAACTGGATTTGAAATGGCAAACCCTCGCGGCGCCCGAGCGACTGTGCAGGATTAAAGCGGATGTCGCGATATTGGTCGTATGTCAGCTGGCGAAGTTTTTCCGGCACACGACTGGGCCGCGCGACGTATGGTTTCGCCGAGAGCATTTTGGCGCGGTACCGAAGGGCATCAAAGTCGAAGGGCGCATCACTCGCCCGCAGAGGCAATAAGATCGCAAAACTACTGAGCCAGAACCAAAAACGCAGAGCGCGTGGTTTCATGTTATTTTTTTACAAAAAGAAAGCGCGTTGTTTTTCGGAGATCGGCAACGCGGCGCGCTCCATCACCTTTAACAAATCTTCCCAAATCATGCGCTTCGAGCGGTTGCTCTGATTACGCAAAATATAGCTCGGATGGTACGTTACCATCAGCGGACAGCCGGAAAATTCACGCCATTCGCCTCGAACCTCGCCGAGCGCTTTGAATGCACTACTCCCGAGCAAACCTTGGGCTGCACTTGAACCCAGCGCGACGAGCAGAGTCGGTTGCACGATCTCGATCTGCGCGCGTAAGTAGGGCAGGCAATAACGCATCTCTTCATCGGTCGGCCCTCGATGGCCGATTGGTGCCGACGCGGCAGGCGAAGTCGCATCTGGGCGCCATGTCATCAAACTGGCGAGATAAACCTCGGAGCGCTTGAGCCCCATCGCCCCGATCATCTTGGTGAGCAACTGGCCCGCAGGACCGACGAAGGGTTCGCCTTCAGCCTCCTCTTCCAAGCCTGGGGCATCGCCGATAAACAAAATACGCGCATCAAGGTTACCCGTACCGCATACGATCTTCTTGCCCGGCGGTAAATGAGCGAGCGCCACAGGATCAGATTGAATGGCTGCAACCAAAGCTGCCCAACGTCCCGCCTTGTCGCCCGCGGTCAAATTAACAACGGGCGGTGCGGGTAATTTGGGCTCCACCACCTTGGGCTTGGAGACCGGCATCGGCGGAGCAGTGATCGCTCGCATAGGTACGGTCACGTTAACCGCCACTGAGCTCGAATTTTGCCGGCTACGAATCACCGACCGCAAAGCCAGCAAACCCGCCTCAGAAACGCTAACGGATTTGATCCCGGTAGTCTTGAGCCGGCGAAGCTCGTCGGTGAGGGCGTTAAGGGCAGTGCGCATTAAGGCAGGTCAGCTTGAGCGAATATTCAGAAGTTTTTCCACATACTTTCCCAGTAAGTCGAATTCCAAATTAACTCTATCACCAACTCGACGTGTCCGAATATTGGTTAAAGCTAAGGTAGTCGGAATAAGCCAAACCGCGAAGCTATCGCCCTCCACTTCAGCCACGGTCAACGACATGCCGTCAATGGCGATACTGCCTTTGTGAATGAGATAGCGGCTACTGCCGGCCGGCACGCGCACCCGCAGGTAGGTGTCCTTGCCTCGAAGTTCAAGGAGCTCGATCTCGCCCTGCCCGTCGATATGGCCAGAAACAAAATGACCGCCCATTTTCCCATCGAAGCGCAAGCTGCGCTCAAGATTAACTAAAGCGCCCGTGGCCAGCGCAGCAAAATTAGTGAGCCGCCGCGTCTCCTCTAAAACATCAAAATAAAGATGCTGTGCATCGAACTCGACTACAGTGAGACAACAACCATTGACCGCGATACTATCGCCCAACGCTACGTCTTGGAGCGCGGCTCGCGCCGCGATTTGGAGACGCCATGAGGCTGAGTGCTGGGTGAAAGCCACGACGTGGCCGGTTTCTTCGACGATGCCGGTGAACATGTTGAGGGGAAAATAAATTATTTAAGTTTTACCCGGAGCACGGCGGTTTCACCGCCGCGCCCGACGAGCAGGACAAACTCCGTTCGCGCCGCATCCGCTTGGATTGCTGCGAGTTTCTCCACGGCCTCGGCAAACGACTTGGGCTCTACTCCGTCGATCTCCTTGATCCAATCATCCGTACGTAAACCGGCGACCGAAACTGGACTGTTGCCTTTGACAAAATGCGCTACGATGCCCGCGGCATCCGCGATTTTTAGCCGCCGCGAAATCGCATCACCGTAGACAAACTCCCGCGCCGTAAATCCAAGCCGCTCGTAATATGTCCTCGAGGCCTCACGCATTAATTTCGGTTCGTCACCGAGCGTTACATTCACTTCGACTCGCTCGGTTCCACGAAGCACCGTAAGCGAGAGTGGATTGCCCGGCGCCCGACGTTCGACCTCGCGCTCCACATAACTGACGACGACGCGATCTGGTTTGAAGCGCGGCAGAGCCCGGCCATTGATAGCCAGCACGATATCGCGCGCCTGCATGCCGGCTTTCTCCGCCGGACTGCCTTCAAGGACTTCGCTAACGACGGCCCCCGATTGCGCATCTAATTTAAGGAATGACGCCACCTCGCGATCCATCGGTTCAAATCCATAAGCACCGAGCCACGCCAGGGGTCGGCCGAATTCGTTTTGCGGCACCCGCGCGAGGTACGGCAGCACTTCATCTGTAAGGTGGAACACGCTGCTCTCCTCGACGTTGATCAGCATGGTAGGTGAGCCCCCTCGATCCGCGCGCGAAAATTGCAAAAAGGTCTGCCCAAACGAACTCAGCGCCAAACCGACGAAGCCACCGTCGCGATTAAATACCGGCAGTCCCGGTCCAGCGACTTCATGCTGGGCGATACCGGTGCGCTGCGGCAGCGACTGAATGAGCGCCACGCGACTCTGCAGAAAATACGGTGTGAAATCTTCATCTTTTCCTCGCAGCGCGATTCCCCAAACTTCCTCCGCGAGGGAGGGTTCGGCTGTATTACCCGCAGTGACAAACCGCGTGATGGGTGTAAGCAGAGAGTGCAGCCGTTCCTCT
This sequence comes from Opitutia bacterium, assembly GCA_947452315.1. Classification (GTDB taxonomy): domain Bacteria; phylum Verrucomicrobiota; class Verrucomicrobiia; order Opitutales; family Opitutaceae; genus Tous-C4FEB. The sequence goes on from CANGCX010000020.1 coordinate 19,169, forward strand.
ACGCGGACGAAATGCCAGCCCGTCAAAGCATCTTGTCCGAGATAAACACCTGCGGCGCTCGCTGGGTCACCCGGCCGATAAATTTTAAATTCCTTTAACTGCGCCGGCACAACGCGTGACTCGATGGCCGCCGCCGGTAGAATGATCGTACCCTGCGTATCTACCACAACTCCGAACACCACATTCGGTCGTCGATCGACTTCAGTCTCGGTAAAAAACTCCACCGCGACAACGCACTTCAGGCGCTCACTCCAGAGGACGGGCAAATCCGCCGCGCGCAACCAAGCGAGCACAACCCAAACGGAGAAAAACAGACGAAAGTGTTTCATGGTTTAAGAATATATAGGGAAACGCGCCGGTCTCGCTGCGCTTCGATTAACGTCGGCGCCGGATGCGCCTCAAATGCCGTATGCACCGACTGCAGTACCGCGAGCGCATCAACGGGCTGACGATTGATTTTAGTAATAACATCGCCGCGTGATAGGCCCGCCACTTCAGCTGGAAAGCCTGCCTGCACACCGATGACGATCACGCCATTATCACTGGAGAGTTGATTCTCGCGTGCAAAGGTCCGCGACACCCGCCGCACACTCAGACCCCATTTTTCAAAAGCCCATTCCTCGCCGACACGGCTTTCGAGCTTTTCCGTGGTGACCGTAACCTCGGCAGTTTGTGCGGCTCGTTTGTAAGTAAGCCGCAGCTTCGCGCCGACAGGTTGGTTGGCGATGAGATTTTGGATCGGCGGCAATTGCTCAGGGAAACGTCCGTCGACTTTGACCCCATCGATGGCGAGTAAGATATCGCCCCCGCGCAAACCAGCGCGTGCGGCAGGAGAACCAAGCGCGACGCTATTAATCAACACACCGGTATTAAGAGCGAGAGCGTAGAAATTCTCGAGATCCTGCAAGGCGCCTGGCACCAGACCGATCGTGCTGCGCGTGATCGCTCCCTCGGCGACGAGCCCATCTACAATGCGACGCGCAATCGCAGAGGGGATGGCGAAACCGAGGTTGTTAGCTCCTAAATACCCTCGGGAACTAATGCCTACAACGCGGCCATCTTCGGTTACTAAAGGACCTCCCGAGTTACCCGGATTAATCGCAGCGTCAGTCTGTAGCCATGTGTTGAAGGCACCTGTTTCGTAACCGTTCACGCCATTGGTATCTTCAAAGTAGCGGTTATTATTGGAGATGATGCCGCGCGTGACCGTGCGCGTGAGACCATGCGGCGTACCTACGGCAAAAACCGTCTGGCCGGGAAACAATTTAGCGCTGTCGCCAAACTCAGCGATAGCGAATTTCAGCCCGCGGCGTTGGGCGTCGGCGACGTCAATCCGCAACAAGGCCAAATCTGTCCAATGATCCCAGCCAACGAGCTTGGCGCTTACGCGCTCAAGATTGGACAAAGTAATGGAGAGCTCCACCGCGCGCGGACTGGCGACGTGCGCATTGGTCAAAACGAGCCCATCGGCCGAAAGGATCACACCCGAGCCGATACTCGAAGCGTAGCGCCTCGCGCCGGACTCGAAAGCGACCTCGCGCACGTCAATGCGCACGACAGCGTCGAGGAGACGATTAAAGCCTCGGCTCATCGCGGCCTGAGCGGACGCGGCGAAAACCAACGCCAAGCCGATGGCGAAGGCGAAGGTTGACCGAGCTGTTGAAAGACTAACTATGGAATGTTTCACGCGATGGCTACCCAGTGCAAAGAATACAACTTCCTAGAGATTGAGCCTCACTGGCAATCTTTCTGGGAGGAAAACCACACCGCTCGCGCCGAGCAAAACTCGACGAAGCCTAAATACTATGTGCTGGACATGTTCCCCTACCCTTCGGGCGCTGGGCTCCACATCGGCCACCCCGAGGGCTACACCGCCACCGATATCATCGCGCGCTACAAACGCGCCAAAGGCTTTAACGTCCTCCACCCTATAGGCTGGGACGCTTTCGGCCTGCCCGCCGAGCAACACGCGGTCAAAACCGGCACCCATCCCGCGTCCAACACCCAAAACAATATCGCCAATTTCAAGCGGCAGATCAAAGCCCTGGGGTTTTCATACGACTGGGAACGCGAGATCGACACGACTGACCCCAAATATTTCCGCTGGACGCAGTGGATTTTCCTTCAGCTTTTTAAGCGAGGTCTCGCCTACGTAGACGAACGCCCTGTGTGGTGGTGCCCCGAGCTCCGCACCGTGCTAGCCAACGAAGAAGTTGTAGACGGCAAGAGCGAGGTTGGCGGCTTCCCCGTAGAGCGCCGCAATCTTCGCCAATGGGTCCTCCGCATCACGGCCTACGCCGAAAGATTGCTGTCAGACTTAAAAGACGTCGATTGGCCCGATTCCACCAAGCGCATGCAAGAGGCTTGGATTGGCCGCAGCGAAGGCGCAGAGATTTTGTTCAAACTAGAGCAAGCAGCACTCGGGCCGCTCAAGATTTTCACCACGCGCCCCGACACACTTTTTGGCTGCACTTATATGGTGCTCGCGCCCGAGCACCCCCTAGTAGACGCACTCACTACGCCTGGGCAAAAATCTGCCGTAGAAGACTACCGCAAGAAATCCGCCGGCAAGAGTGACCTGGAGCGCACGGACCTAGCTAAAGATAAATCCGGCGTCTTCAGCGGCGCCTACGCGATCAACCCCATCAACGGCGCCCGAGTGCCGATCTGGGTCGCCGACTATGTCCTAATGGGTTACGGCACCGGCGCAATCATGGCCGTACCAGCGCACGACGAGCGCGATTACGAATTCGCCGTCAAATATGCGTTGCCTATCATCCAAGTAATCGAGGCTAACAAGCCACCAGGCGACACCAGCGCTACAAAGTTGCCTTACGTGGGCGATGGCCAACTAATCCACTCAGAAAACTTCAACGGTCTGGCTTGGGCCGACGCTAAAAAGAAAGTCACCGCCGCACTTGCCGCTCAAGGAGTCGCGGCTGCCACGGTCAACTACAAGCTCCGCGATTGGTTGTTCTCCCGCCAACGCTATTGGGGCGAGCCCTTCCCCATTGTTTGGGTTAATGAGGCTGATTACCGCCGCGCCGCCGCCGCTCGTCCAGGTGACGTCCCGAGCGCACCAGTAACCTACACGAGCGAAGGAGTCACGTACTTCGCCTTGCCGCTACCGCCCACCGCGTTGCCGTTGGAACTGCCAGTCGTCGAGAGCTACTTACCAAGCGGCAATGGTGAGAGCCCCCTAGCCAACGTCGCCCCTTGGCTCGAACTGTGGTTCAACGTCGAAAGCGGTGCCGCCGTACCTGCCGCGCAACCGCGTCCTGCCGGCGAAGCTTGGGTCCGCGCCCGCCGCGAAACCAACACCATGCCCCAATGGGCCGGATCGTGCTGGTACTATCTGCGTTTCACTGACCCGAGCAACACCTCCGCCTTCGCCGGCCCTGACGCGCTCGGCTACTGGGGTGTGCCTGACCTCTATGTGGGCGGCGCCGAGCACGCGGTATTGCACCTGCTTTACGCGCGTTTCTGGCATAAGGTCTTATTTGACCTTGGCGTCGTGCCTCAGGCTGAGCCGTTCACGAAATTGTTCCACCAAGGCATCATCCTAGGCGAAGACGGCGAAAAAATGTCCAAGAGCCGCGGCAACGTTGTGAGCCCTGATACGATCATCGCCTCGCACGGCACCGATACCTTGCGCCTCTATCTGATGTTCCTTGGACCGCTCGAGGCCATGAAACCGTGGAGCATGCAGCAGATCGAGGGCGTCCATCGCTTCCTCCAGAAAATTTGGCGTGAGTGTCTCAGCGTCGAAGGGGCGATCCACCCCAAAATTATCTCCGATCCGGCCTTCGCGGATTCTAACGAACTCACCAAACTTCTGCACGAGACGATCAAAAAAGTTGGCGACGACATTGAAGCGCTACGTTTCAACACTGCTATTTCTCAGATGATGATCTTGGCCAATGCCGTACAAAAAGCGCCTCAAGTCAGCCGTGGTTGCATGTTAGCGTTTCTACAGATCTTAGCACCATTCGCCCCGCATCTAGCCGAGGAACTTTGGGCCCGTCTGGGCGAGCCCGCATCGATTCAAAAAGCAAGTTGGCCAGCCTACGACCCCGCCAAACTCACGGTGACCGAGGTAAAGTTGGTTTTCCAGGTCAACGGAAAGCACCGTGGCGATCAACTCGTGCCCATCGGCCTATCACAGGACGAGGCGGTCGCTATCGCGCGCAGCCAATCCAAAGTAGCGCCATATCTCGAAGGCAAAACGATCGCACGCATCATCTACGTCCCGGGAAAAATCCTGAATCTCGTCGTACCGTAAACCAACGCGATGGAATTTAACTTCAACGCCGCGCCTTGAGCGCGGCGTTTTTTTATCCAAGTATTTGGCTTCAATCTGCGGCCCGACTCGCGCAACGTACATCCTTTCATCGTGCCCTCCGCGCTTTCTGCTTTTCTTCCCGCCCATTTTGACGCCACGAAACCGGTCGTGCTCATCGCCGGCCAGGGGCTTTACCCCCAGTTGGTGATTCAATCCATTCGCCGCGCCGGCATCCCCGTGCGCCTGATCGCCTTCGAAGAAGAAACTAGCCCCGAACTTATAGCCGCTTTCCCACCCGAAGAGCGACGCACGTTGCTTGTTGGTCAGATTGGGAAAATGCTCCGCGCCCTAGAGGATTTCGGCGCAGGTAGCGCATTCATGGCCGGCCAAATTTCACCGCGCAAATTGTTCAAAGGACTGCACCCAGACCTCAAAGCGATTCGCATACTCGCCACGCTAAAACGGCGCAACGCTGAGACCATTTTTGGCGCCATTGCCTCCGAGATCTCCGCTATTGGAATCACATTGTTGGACGCGCGTTCTTTTTTGGACGACCAACTCGCCAATAGCGGATCGATGACCGGCCGCTCGTTTCCCATTGAACGCGACTACTTGGACCACGGTATTCAAATCGCCCGCGAGTGCGCCCGACTCGACATAGGTCAAGGTTGCGTCGTACGCAAAGGCACTGTTCTGGCAGTCGAAGCTTACGAAGGCACAGATGCGATGCTCACCCGCGCCGGTTCGCTAAAAACCGATCATACGCTCTTCGTCAAAACCGTCAAAACCCGCCAAGATTTTCGCTTCGACGTACCGTGTTTCGGTCTTCGTACCCTGGAGACCATGCAAGCAGCCGGAATCACCGCCGCCGCACTGGAGACGGGTCGCGTCATCATGCTCGACAAACCGGCGGTCCTCGCCGCCGCAAAAGCTGCCGGCATCAGCCTTTTCGGTTTCGAATGAACGCCTTCGCGACCGCGTCCACTAGCTTGCGCTTTGCAACTGCGCACAACACCTTTTACCCATGAATCCAGACGTTGTCACCGTCGCCATCAAGGGCGTAATGCCCACTGCCAACGGCTGCGCTGTGTTCCTAGGCGATGACCACAAGACCTTCGTCATTTACGTCGACCACTCTGTAGGTAATGCCATCCAGATGTCGCTCAAGGGCGAGAAAAAGGAACGCCCACTCACCCACGATCTGATCGGCAGCATTCTCCTAGGTCTCGGTGCGCAATTAGAACATATTCTCATTAACGACGCCCGCGAAGGTACTTTTTTCGCGCGTATCTTGCTCCGCATGGAAAACGAACTTGGACGCAAGATCATCGAGATCGACGCGCGCCCCAGCGATTCCATCGTCTTAGCCCTGCAGCAAAAACGCCCTCTATACGTGGCTCGCACTGTCTTCGATGGCGTGGAAGACATGTCCGAAGTACTTGAGCGAGTTCTAAAGCAACAGGCCGAAGAAACGGACGAAGCCTCTGACGAAGACAAGTGATCGTGGCCGGCCAGACTCCAAACGCCCTCCCCACCGGCATCATTCCGGGCCAGCCGCTCACCGCGCTTGCCCCGATGCAGGACGTCACCGACCTGGCCTTCATGGGTGTAGTCGCTCACTACGGCGCGCCAGACTATTTCTTCACGGAATTTCTTCGCGTCCACTCGATGTCGCGCCCGGAAAAACACATCCTTCGCTCTATTGACGAAAACGCCACCGGTCGTCCCGTCTTCGCGCAGCTCATCGGCGAAGACCTCACCCACCTCGCGCGCACCGTCGACGAACTTCTTCGCCATCCGATCGCAGGTATCGACCTCAACCTCGGTTGCCCCGCCCCGAAAGTTTACAAAAAAAACGTCGGTGGTGGTCTTTTGCGCGATCCTGAAAAAATTGCCGAAATTCTTGCCACGCTGCGCGCGGCTTCGCCCGGCTTATTCACCGTCAAAATGCGCATCGGTTTCGAGGATACCCGTCACTTCGATCGCGTACTCGATTTGGTGAACGAACACCGCGTCGATCTGCTCAGCGTTCACGGCCGCACGGTCAAAGAAATGTATCGCAGCGAGGTGCACTATGATTACATCGCACACGCCGTCTCGCGCGTGCGCTGCCCCGTGCTCGCTAACGGCAATGTCACCTCCGCCGCCGCCGCCGCCCGCATTATCGGCGAGACTCACGCCGCTGGCGTCATGATAGGCCGACATGCCATCCGAAATCCCTGGATCTTCCGCCAATGCCGCGAGAGTTTTGCTGGCCAAACGGTGACGCCGCTTACACTCGCCGATGTCCGCGACTACGTCGAACGCCTCTATCGAGCCACACAGCGCCCTGATCTCGAAGAGCGCTACCACGTCAACAAGATGAAGAAGTACCTCAACTTCGTCGGCCAGAGCGTCGATGCTGACGGCTCGTTTCTCCACGCCATGCGGAGAACGGAAACCGAGCGCGATCTCTTCCATGTCTGCGACCAACACCTGCTCACCGATGCCGCCCGCGCCTTCGCCCCCGAGCCGTACCCCGGCGTCATCGCCCGCCCCAACTGCGAGACGCCCAATGCCGACGGTTGCTCACTCGAGACGATCACGGCTTAAAAAGCCAGCCCTCCGACCGTCCGCGCTGTAGCAGCTTTATGTATAATCTGCGCAGCAATTGCTTTTGACCGCTGCCTATCGTGAAACTTAGCTGGCCGACTGCTAATTTCACCCCCTTAATTTATAATCATGTCCGCGAATCCCACCATCATCTACACCATCACCGACGAGGCCCCCGCGCTCGCCACGTACTCGTTCCTGCCGATCGTGCAGACTTTCACAAAACATGCAGGCATCGCCGTTGAAACCCGCGACATCTCCGTCGCCGCCCGTATCCTAGCAGCCTTCTCCGATTTGCTCCCGCCCGCGCAGCGCGTGCCCGACGCCCTCGCCGAACTCGGCGCCCTTACCCTCAAGCCCGAGGCCAATATCATTAAGCTGCCCAATATCTCAGCCTCAGTACCGCAGCTAAAGGCCGCCATCGCCGAACTCCAAGCCAAAGGCTACGCGCTCCCTGATTTTCCCGAAGTCCCCACCACCGACGCAGAGAAAGACGCTAAAGCTCGCTACGGCAAAGTCATGGGCTCCGCAGTGAATCCCGTCCTGCGCGAAGGCAACTCAGACCGCCGCGCCCCCAAGGCGGTTAAAGCCTACGCCCGCGCGCATCCGCACTCCATGGGTGCGTGGTCGCCTGCATCCAAGACCTCTGTCGGCACGATGGGCAAAGATGATTTCTTCTCAAACGAGAAGTCCGTCACGGTACCCGCCGCTACCACCGTACGCATCGAATTTTTGCCTGCACCCGCACCAGCCGGCGCCTCCCCCGAAGTCATCGCCAAGGCTGCTCAAACCATCGTCCTCAAAGAGAAAACTCCGCTTAAGGCTGGGGAGATTATCGACGCGACGTTCATGAACCGGAAGGCGCTGGGGGCTTTTTACGCGCAACAAATCATCAAGGCGCAGAAAGACGGCACCCTGTTCTCGCTTCACCTCAAAGCCACCATGATGAAGGTCTCGGATCCCATCATGTTCGGTCTCGCCGTGCGCGTCTTCTTCAAAGACCTCTTCACCAAACACGGCCCCGCCCTCACCGCTCTCGGCGTTGATCTCAACAACGGTTTCGGCGACCTCCTCAGCAAAATCGCCACGCTGCCCGCCGACCAAAAAGCCGCCATCGAAGCCGACATCGCGTCCGTCTTCGCTGCGCGCCCCGCCGTCGCGATGGTCAACTCCGACAAGGGTATCACGAACCTTCATGTCCCGTCTGACGTCATCATCGACGCCTCCATGCCTGCGATGATCCGCACGTCCGGCCAAATGTGGAACGCCGCCGGTAAAGGCCAAGACACCCTCTGCGTCATCCCCGACAGCTGCTACGCCGGCGTCTACGCCACCACGATCGACTTCTGCAAAAAACACGGCGCCTTCGATCCCAAGACCATGGGCACCGTCCCCAACGTCGGCCTCATGGCCCAAGCCGCCGAAGAATACGGCTCGCACAACAAAACGTTCCAAGCCCCCGGCAAAGGCATCATCCGCGTCGTCGATTCCGAGGGCAAAGTTCTCCTCGAACACCTCGTCGACGAAGGTGACATCTGGCGCGCCTGCCAGACCAAAGACGCCCCCGTGCAAGACTGGGTCAAACTCGCCGTCAACCGCGCCCGCCTCTCGGCGACGCCCGCCATCTTCTGGCTCGACGCAGCACGCGCCCACGACGCGCAGATCATCGCCAAAGTTAAAACTTATCTCGCGCAACACGACACCGCCGGCCTCGACATCAAAATCCTCGCGCCCGCCGCCGCCTGTCTCGCCACTCTCGAGCGCCTCAAAGCCGGCCTCGATACTATCAGCGTCACCGGCAATGTACTCCGCGATTACCTCACCGATCTCTTCCCGATTCTCGAAGTCGGCACGAGCGCCAAGATGCTTTCCATCGTGCCCTTGATGAATGGAGGCGGCCTCTTTGAAACCGGCGCCGGCGGCTCAGCGCCGAAACACGTCCAACAATTCACAGAGGAAAACTTTCTTCGCTGGGACAGCCTTGGCGAATTTTTTGCCCTAGCAGCCAGCTTCGAACACCTCGGCATCACGCAAAACCACGCCAAAGCCAAAGTTCTCTCTGAAACCCTAGACGAGGCCAACGGCAAGTTCCTCGAATACGACAAATCTCCCGCGCGCAAAGTCGGCGCCGGCATCGACAACCGCGGCAGTCATTTTTATCTCTGCCTCTATTGGGCCCAAGCCCTCGCCGCTCAAACCAAAGATGCCGACCTCAAAGCCCGTTTCACGCCCATCGCCGAAAAATTGACCGCGAGCGAAAAGCAGATCGTAGCCGAAATGATCGCCGTCCAAGGCAAACCCGCCGACATCGGCGGCTACTACAAACCAGACGACGCCAAAGCCTCCGCTGCGCTGCGCCCGAGTCAGACGCTCAACACTATCCTAGCTTCAGTGTAAGCAAAGCCTCTGGGCTTGTTTGCAGCCTAAATTAGGGGCGGACCGCATCAGGCCCGCCCCTTTGAAAATCATGTCCTGAGGCACAGCCGCTTTTAGGAGTCAGAGGCGAAGGCGCTTTATTGGAAAAAACCTTCAGCGTGAATCACGCCAGATTCTCCGTCTGAGTTTTCGGATCCTTCTTCACGACTAGCATCGGAAAATGCGCGCTGCCGCTGCGTCCATCGCACCGCGCAGAAACTGTCCGTAAGTGCTTCATAAAGTGCCGATCCGAAATCGTACGCTTGCCCATCGTAGCCTGCCTCAGCCACCGCTTGATCGATTCCAAGCATTACCGCAAACATACGCCCGCGTACGCCGGGCACATACACGTCAATCTCCTCGTGACTGAAATCGAGATTCTGCCCGCAAGCCGCCGCGTTGTGACTGTGGTGGGAACGACACGCTTCGGGCCGCGCTTCGTAGACGGTGCAATTTCCGGCGCGCAGTAACACACACGGGGACTTCAGCGCCGCCTGCGCCCGGTTCGTTTTACCGGCAAAAGCCGCCCGGTGGGCCACCGTCCGCGCGATCACATTCTCAAGCTCCTCGGGTGAAAATGTCTTCTGCATATGCTCCGCCACGATGAGTACTTCATGCGCCTGCACTCCCACGGGCACGTGACAACACGCATCGCAGCCCGCTCGACATGCGACACTAGAACGCGCTGCCGCCGGGGCCGTCATGTAAGCCCGCTCAAATTGTTTTTGCTCGCTCCGCAAAACTGCCAGGAGATCTGATGGGTTACGCGTTTTACGCAGACGTTTGAGCACGGTTTCACCAGTCGAGTTGAACAAGATTTCTTCCTCATCGGTAAAAGCCATGGTTACGAACAGTACGCGCGCCCGTGCACGCGCTGACAAGAACCGTAAACCTTAATGCATCGACGCACCCGTTCGATTCCGGCCGCGGTACATCGCAAGGAAAAAGATCAACACCGCCACCATCGCCAAGCCAAGTCCGCCCCAAAAAATTGGCCACTGCGTACGCCCCTCACTGGAGCAGTGCGCGAACCACAAACCCGAGCCCAAATAACCCACCATGTTTCCAACACCGCTGTTGAGCAGTGCCATCAAAGCCTGCGCCCGCGCCCGCCACGCGTGATCGACGCGTTGATCGAGGTAAATTTGCTCAGTAATCGTCACTAGCGCGAACGAGGCGCCATGCAACGTCACCCCGGCAATCAACGCCGTTGGGGTTGCCCACGAACTTAAGACGTAGCGCACCACACCCAACGCTAATCCACACCCCAAAATCCACTTCAAACGCCATCGCCCGATCAGCGCGCCGAGTGAAAACATCACCACCACCTCCGAGATCTGCCCCACACTCATCCAAGCCGTCGTGTGGACCAGACCAAGTTCCTGCATGTGCAAAGGCGTATAAACATAAAGCGCAGCCAACGGAATCGTGAACAAAGCTCCGGTCAAAAATACAACCCGGTGATCCGGATGTTTCAAGAGCGTCAGCGCATCGAGCCCTAGCCGTTGCGTCCACGACAACGACTGTGGAGATTTAGTAATCATTAACTCCGGCAACTTAAAGGTGAACAGGCTCACTGCGATCCAAGTCACTGCTCCCGCATAACCTGCGAGCGTCGAACGATCCGCTCCGATCAGACTCACAAACACGCAACCCGACATCCACCCAACCGTGGCCACCGCGCGCACCGGACCAAATTGCTTTTTGGCATCTTCAAGCCGCGAAAAAATAATACTCGAGGCGATACTCCAAATCGGTGCCGAGCAAAAAGCGTGGATTTGAATTAACCCCAACACGACCCATGGCCCTGCCCCGTAACGAATCGCCGTACTTGCCGCTACCATCGCTAATGCCGTCGCAAAGCCGAGCCAACGCAACACCTTCACTGGTGAAGCGTGCCGATCTGCCATCGCCCCAAATAATAAAGGCGAGACGAACGCAGCCACTCCGGAAGCAGCAAAAGCATAAGGCCGAATCTGCGAAAGCCCATGAGCTTGGAGCACAGCACTAAGCGGCACAAACCACATGGCCAGCGCTGCGCCTAGCAGGAAAAACAGCCCTATGAGTTCAGCGTACTCCGCGCGGCGAAGAGTGGTCAGCACACGACGAGCACACACGGTGCATCAATAGGATCAAGCCTTGGGCTCATGCCCGCTCAGATTACTCGCTTGCAGGGTCGAATTACTCGATCGCAAGGTCTTGTTTTAAACCCTTAAATCATCGTCAACATGAGCCACCAGCCCTGCCCCGCCTGCACCGTCGATGATATTCTCAGCCACCCCAACCACTGGGAATGTGCCACCTGCGGACATGAGTGGCCTAAGGAAACCGCTCCTGAAGCTGCCCGCGTTGTCAAAGACGCCCATGGCAACGTCCTCGTTGATGGCGACACGATCGCATTAATTAAAGACCTTAAGCTCGGCAGCGGCTCCCAAGTTCTCAAAGCAGGCACCAAAGCCAAAAATATTCGCTTACAAGATGGCGACCACGAGATCGCCTGCAAAATCGAGGGCAGCTCGATGGCCCTAAAAGCCTGCTTCGTCAAAAAGGCCTGAATAGAGAGCCGGCTTTAGACCACGCTTAAAATTTGAGTCATGGAAATCGGTCTAGATAGTTTCGTCGCGATCCAATCTGACCCAATTACAGGAGAAACCCTCACACCCGCGGAACGCCTGCGCGATCTACTCGAAGAAATAGCCCTGGCCGATCAAGTCGGGCTCGACGTCTTTGGCATCGGCGAACACCACCGCGAAGATTTTCTGGATTCGGCGCCAGCCATCATCCTGGCCGCAGCAGCGGCTCGCACACAACGCATTCGCCTATCCAGCGCGGTGACTGTGCTCAGCGCTCACGATCCGGTTCGCGTATTTCAGGATTTCGCCACGCTCGATCTGATCTCGCAGGGCCGCGCCGAGATCGTCGCCGGCCGCGGATCTTTCACAGAGGCCTATCCTCTTTTCGGACTCGATCTGCAGGACTACGATTCCCTGTTCGCTGAGAAACTAGATTTGCTACTTAAAATCCGCGCGGAGACGCAGGTTCATTGGTCGGGCCAACATCGCCCAGCACTCACAGGTCAGGGAATTTATCCGCGTCCCGTACAAGCTAACTTGCCGATCTGGCTCGGCGTGGGCGGAACACCACAATCGTTTGTGCGAGCGGGCGTCTTGGGTTTACCGCTCATGGTCGCGATCATCGGCGGGCAACCTCACCGCTTTAAACCGTTGATCGAACTCTACCGCGAAGCCGGTCGCCGCTCCGGTCACGCCCCAGAGCGTCTCAAAGTTGGGCTGCACCTCATCGGTTATCTCGCTGAAAACAACGAGCAAGCGGCCGATGAATTTTTCCCCGGTTACGCTCATACATTTACGCAGATCGGTCTTGAGCGAGGCTGGCCGGCCACGACGCGGGCGCAATTTGATGCCCTGTGCGGTCCGACAGGGGCACTGGTGATCGGCGACCCATCGACGGTTGTAAAAAAACTTCGCGGCATCGACGAATCCTTGGGCGGAATCAGCCGCGTGACATTTCAAATGAGCGTGGCTGCTTTGCCCCACGCGAAGGCCTTACGCGCGATTAAATGGCTTGGCCAAGAAGTCGCTCCACAGCTGCGCGAAAAATTAGGGTGAGGTATTGCGAAAAATTACTTCGTCCACAAGACGTTGCCGACTTCTGAAATCGGCACGCAACCTTGGAAGCGTCCAGGCACAGGATCGTAGTGCAACACCGTGCGGCCGACGATCTCGGAGGTAAAATATCCGACCACAGTAAGCTCCTTAATTTGATGAAAAAAGGTTTTATCTTTTTTTTGCGAGGCCACGGCGATTCTCATCAGAATCGCATCTTGCTGAGCGGCGCTTACTTTCACGAAAGACTGCGCATGGGCGGTTAGGCTCGCGGCATTAACTTCATCGAGACCAGCAGTAAAAACCTGTCGTTCGCTCTCGGTGCTATATTTTCCCAGCATGAGATCCACAAATGCGGGCACGCCGACATCAGAAGCGCCGGGTGTATCTGTGCGCGGTAAAATTCGATCGGCGATAGCGGTCACAAGATCGAGTTGCGCCTTCGATAGAAACAAAGCCTTGGCCCCCGGAACCGCAGCTTGGAGGACATTGGCGATCAACGAAGGCGTGAAAGCAACGCCAAGAAACAAAGCCGCGCGTTTCAACGCGGCGCGGCGTGTCATCGTGTCAGCGAGATGCGGTTGCACAGGAGCAGAGGAGAGCGTCGGCTGGGACATGGTCGTGATTTCCGCAGTTCAGAGGTTGTGTTGTTTCAGCTCGTTGACCGCATGATCGCAGGCCCGGGCGGTGAGCGCCATGTAGGTAAGAGACGGATTCACGCAGGCCCCAGATGTCATGCAGGCACCATCAGTCACGAAGACATTAGGCACGGTGTGGACTTGATTCCATTTGTTTAAAACCGAAGTTTTCGGGTCACGGCCCATGCGCGCAGTGCCCATTTCGTGGATGCAATTACCCGGCGCACTGTTTATAACGTCGTCGTAGGGTGTGACGTCTTTGAGTCCGGCGGCTTCGAGCATCTCGACGGCAGAGGCTTTCATGTCCTTTCGCATCGCGTATTCGTTTTCCTTCCAGCCGCAATCGAACGTGACCGTGGGCTGGCCCCATTTGTCGCGGAGCTTCGAGTTCAGCGTGAGACGATTGGCGTGATACGGTAGACACTCGCCCCAGGCACCGATGCCGAAACGCCAGGGACCGGGGGCGATCATATCGGCCTTGAATTTGGAACCGAACATATTCAGTTCCTTGATGCCGCGCGCCCAATCCGTGCGGCTCGCGCTACCTTGGTAACCGAAACCGCGGAGGTAATCTTTTCGCGCGGTTTCTTTGTTTAGATTACGGAAGCGCGGAATGTAGATACCGTTAGCGCGCTGACCACGAAAGTAGGAGTCCTTGAAATCATCCGAAACGCCCGCAGCCCCGACCTTGAAATGATGATCCATGAGGTTGTGACCGAGTTCACCACTATCATTACCAAGACCATTAGGGAACCGATCCGAAGTCGATTGTAGCAAGATAGAGGTCGAGGCGACCGCAGAGGCGCAGGAGAAAATGATCTTAGCGTAAAATTCGATTACTTCGTTGGTTTGCGTGTCGATGATGCGCACACCGGTTGCGCGGCTACGGTTTTTATCGTAGATGATTTCGCTCACGATCGAGAACGGCCGGAGCGTGAGATTGCCCGTGGCGTAGGCGGCGGGGAGCGTTGCGGCATTGCTGCTGAAATAGGCGCCGTAGGGACAACCCCGGATGCAGCGGTTGCGGTACTGGCAGGTCGCGCGGCCATTGTGAGGTTGGGTAAGATTGGCAACACGGCCAATAATGATCGGACGACCGCCAAAAGCGGAGGCCACGCGACGTTTTACGTCTTTTTCGAGGCAATTCATTTCCATCGGCGGCAGGAACTGACCGTCGGGCAAATGCGGTAAGCCTTCGAGACTGCCGCTGATGCCGGCGAATTTTTCCGCGTAGTCATACCAAGGGGCAATGTCCGCGTAGCGAATCGGCCAATCCACCGCGATGCCTTCCTTAGCGTTGGCCTCGAAATCTAAGTCGCTCAAACGGTAAGATTGACGCCCCCAGAGCAACGAGCGTCCCCCCACGTGGTAGCCGCGCATCCAATCGAATCGCTGCTCTTCGGAGTAAGGATT
>CANGCX010000021.1 GCA_947452315.1 Opitutia bacterium
GAGACGATCTCGCCGCCGCCGACAACGCCTGGCGCGGCATCGACGTCGCCTTCGCCCACCAAACCGCCAACGGCGGCTTTGAGTCCAAACCCCAAGCCAACGGCAAAGCTTCCACTGCGTTCAACGCCAACGTCGAGACGGCCTATTTCTTTCTCCAAGAACTAGGCCGCGCCATCCTAATTATCCGTCAATCCCCACACGCCGATCACTTTAAAGTCCGCATCGACGCGCTCGAACCTAAGCTTCGCCGCGCCGCTGATTACATCAGCAGCGGCATCGACACGATCATCCCTAAAGTAGGCCACTCCGTGAACCGAGTCATCATCGCCGCCAAAGCCTTTGGCACACTCGGCGTCCTGCTAGGTGAGGAAAAATTGATCGCACATTCCCGTCACCTCATCGCGCACGCCATTACGCTACGCGACAAAGAGGGTGTTTTTATCGAAAACGGCGGCCGCGACTCCAGCTACAACGTCGTCTCCATTCTCTTTGGCTCCCATCTGGCGCTCCACGTTCCCATGCCCGAATTTGAGGCCATTTTGCCCGCCGCCGTGGCCTGGCAACTCACGCGCGTGCTCCCGAGCGGTGAGATCGACGTCAAGAGCAACACCCGCACCGGCGTCGGCAAAGAAGCCAACGCCTTCGGCCAAGCTAAAACAGTCAATTACAACGAGGTCGTTTATGCTCTTACTTACTATGGGCTCATCCACCACGATGCTGCGTGCCTAGAGGCCGCCGACCGCGTTTTCGCCTACATGCGTAAACCTAATAAATAAAACTTCGATCGATGAGCCGTTTTCTGCTTCTGACCTGTGTTCTCTCCGCTCTGCAAGCTAGTGCCGCCTTCGGAGCGCCACGCGAATATGACGTCCTGCGAGCTTTGCCCGTCGGGCGCTTCGCAGCCATCACTGCTGGCGATAAACCTGATGCCCAAGGCCTAACTGGCTCCAACCACCTCAACGGTAGCTGGCTGGAAGCCGGGCCCCAACGCGGGAGTTGCCGCGCCGTGATCGCCGGAGTCATCGCCGATGACCTTGCAGCGGCCGACGATGCCTGGCGCGGCATTGAAGTTGCCTTCGCTCACCAACGCGCCGACGGCGGTTTCGAGGCTGCCATCCGGCCCAACGGCGCCAGCGCCAACCCGACCAACGCGGCCGTCGAAACCGCTTTCTTTTTTCTGCAAGAGCTTGGCCGCGCGATACTGGTGATTCGCCAATCCCCGCACGAAGCCCACTTCCACGTCCGCATCGCAGCTCTCGAGCCCAAACTCCGCCGCGCCACCGACTCCATCACCGCTGGTTACGATACGATCATCGCCAGCAGCAGCAAAGCAGTGAACCGAATCATCATTGCAGCAAAAGCTTTTGGCACCTGCGGCGTCGTGCTCCACGACGAAAACCTCATCGCTCTCTCACGCAAACTCATCGCGCACGCCCTCACGCTGCGCGACCAAGAAGGCGTCTTTATCGAAAACGGCGGTCGCGATTCCAGCTACAACGTCGTATCAATTCTGTTTGGCCAAGTCCTCGCACTTCACGTGCCACTACCCGAATTCGAGGCCGCCCTCCCTGCTGCCGTCACTTGGCAACTCACGCGCATCTTGCCGAGCGGCGAGATCGACGTCTCTGGGAACTCCCGCACCGGCGTCGGCAAAGAAAAGTCTTATTTCGGAACACCGAAAACCGTGAATTACAAAGAAATCATCCTGGCACTCACGCTCTACGGGCAAGTCCACCAAGACCCCGCCTGCCTGTCGGCCGCCGAACGCGTGTTCGCCTACGCCGAAAAACATAACCTGACCACCAAATGACACCGCGCCTGTTCATCGCTCTGCTATTAGGTGCCAGCCTCCACGCCGGTACCCCGCCCAACATCGTCTACATCCTTGCCGACGACCTCGGCATCGGCGACGTCTCTGCCTATAACCCCGCCAGCGCTTGGAAAACCCCGCACCTTGACCGCCTCGCTCACGAAGGCGTCCGCTTCACCGACGCCCACGCCGCGTCCTCTCTTTGCACGCCGAGCCGATACGCTCTGTTAACGGGTCGATACGCTTGGCGCGGGCGCCTCAAACAGGGCGTCCTCCAAGGCTTCAGTCCACCGCTCATCGAAGCCAACCGGCCGACCGTCGCCTCGTTTCTCCAAACCCAAGGCTACGCCACGGCTATGTTCGGTAAATGGCACCTTGGACTCGAGTGGGCCCGAAGCGGCCCCCAGCCTGAAAATATCGATTACACTCAATCCTTCCGCGGAGGTCCAACCGATCACGGTTTCGAGCGTTTCCTCGGTATCAGTGCCTCGCTGGACATGCCACCCTATGTTTGGCTCATTCAGAATCGCGTCCCGACCTTACCCACGCTCACCCTACCTGACAGTCCCGCCCCGAAACTCTGGCGCTCCGGTCCACTCGCACCGGACTTCAAACTCGAGGACGTCCAACCTCGACTGACGGCCAGCGCAGTCACCTACATCGCAGAGCGCGCCGCCACGAAGGATAAAAAACCGTTCTTTCTTTATCTACCGCTCGCTGCACCGCACACGCCGATTTTGCCCACCAAAACATTTGAAGGCAAAACTCACACGACCTCTTACGGCGATTTTGTAACTCAAGTTGATGCCGACATCGGAGCGATTCTCGAGGCGCTCGCGCACAACGGTTTCGACAAGAACACATTGGTGATTGTCACCTCCGACAACGGATTTGCGCCGGCCGCCGACGTCCCAGCCCACACCCGAGTGCACCACGACCCCAGCGGCGGTTACCGCGGGTACAAATCCGATTTATTCGAAGGCGGGCACCGCGTGCCATTTATCGCCCGTTGGCCCGGTACAATTCCTGCCGGAACCACAAGTAGCGCGATGATTGAACAACTCGATTTATTCGCCACCTGCGCAGAAATTCTCGATCAACCATTTTCAGCCAACGTCGCAGAAGACAGCGTGAGTTTCCTCTCTGTTCTGCGCCAACCCAACTCAGCTTCCGCTCCGCGCAGCACGCTAATCAACCATTCCGCAGAAGGCCGATTTGCAATCCGCGAGGGCCACTGGAAGCTGCTCGTCTGGCCCGGTTCAGGGGGCTGGAGCTCACCCACCCCCGCGCCCAGCCAATGGCTAAAAGTTCCGCGCACAGATCTGGCCACTCTTCCGGTGTACCAACTTTACAATCTCGAGGCCGACCCGGCCGAGACGCAAAACCTCGCCTCAGCGCACCCTGAAATCGTCCAGCGGCTTGGCCGCCAACTTCGCGTAGATATCGAGCGTGGCCGCAGCACACCCGGCGCACCACAGCCCTTCACCGCGCCGCCGGAATGGACCCAGCTAGCTTGGCGCGATAGCTTCACCCTTTAAGCTAAGTGGTAGGGAGCGTAAAACTAAACCGCGCACCCGCACCCGGCGCACTTTCCACTCGGACTTCTCCGCCGTGTGCCTGAACGACGTGCTTTACAATCGCGAGCCCGAGGCCGGTGCCTCCTTGTTCGCGTGAACGAGCTTTATCGCCGCGAAAAAAACGCTCAAAAATCCGCGCACACGCTTCGGCGGGAATGCCCGGACCGTCATCTTGCACCGATATTTCGATGCGACGTGAATCCAAGGCCCGTGCGTTAATGACGACCTCTCCTTCCATACGGCCATACTTGATGGCGTTATCGATCAAATTTGAAATCACCTGACGCAAACGGTCGGGATCAGCCTGCACGATCAACGCAGACTCAACTTTGTTTTTAATCATCACCCTGCGCAAACGAGCGCGGCCGCGTAAATCGTCAGCTACTTCTTGTACCGCCACACCCAAGGAAACCGATTGGAGGGCAAGCCGGATATTGCCGGAATCCAACGTCGAGAGCATCAAGAGATCATCAATAAGTAACGTCAGACGATTGGCATGCTTATCGATAATTTGTAAAAATCGGATTAAGGAATCCGGCTCATCTTTTCCGCCGTCGATCAAAGTTTCTGCAGCGCTTTTGATCAATGATAGCGGGGTGCGCAGCTCGTGACTGACGTTAGCCACAAATTCCTGACGAACGGCCTCCAATTGACGGAGTCTGGTGAGATCGTGAATCACCAAAATAGCTCCATCTCGTGCGCCATCGCCGTCACGCAAAGCGAGCGCATTGACTTGCAGAAATTTGGGAGACTCGAGCGTCTCCAGACGCAGTTCATGACCGAGAATTTCGGGCTCATTTTCTAGTCTGGTAACCAGGGCGGCGACTTCGTGATGACGCGTGGTTTCCAAAATAGTCCGGCCAATAGCCGGAGGAGTGAAATTAAACAATTCGCCGGCGGCACGGTTGGCGAGGCGTATGCGCCCCCCCGCATCGACGACGATAAGGCCTTCGATCATACGCTCAAAAAGAGCAGCGGTGCGCTGGGCTTGCTCGCGGAGCTCATTCTCACGTTGCAAGCGTTGCTCGGCGAGCTGACCCAAGCGCTCCGTTTCCAGGCGCTGATTGCGCCCGCGCTCCAACCACCAAGCGACCGCAAAAATCGCTGCCAACAGCAGGAAAAGCACCGAGATAAACATCATATGTGAGAACGAGCCAGAAAGAAGGCCCAATCCACAGATAGAGGATTACTCTTCGGCTAGGCAACGATAGCCGACGCCTCGAACGGTTTCGAGATATCTAGCAATATCGCCGAGTTTTTCGCGCAAACGGCGCATGTGCGTATCCACGGTGCGGCTATCAATCGGATTGTCGTAGCCCCAGACGTCTTGCAGCAGCCGATCGCGAGTTTGAACGCGACCACGACGGCGGATAAGAATTTCGAGTAATTTAAACTCAGTCGCGGTCAGCACCAAAGGTTCGCCTGCAACCGTCACTTCATGCCGCCCCACGTCGAGGGTGAGTTCACCCATGCGCAGTTCGGAGCTGTTGTCCTCGCTACTTTGGTTGCGAACGAGGAGTTTTTTAATGCGCAATAAAAGTTCGCGGGGGCTGAAGGGTTTCGTGACGTAATCATCGGCGCCCAACTCGAGTCCGAGGACGCGATCCATCTCCGCGGCTCGCGCCGTGAGCATGATAATGGGTATGGACGCGGTGTTGGGATCACGCCGAAGAATTTTGCAGACCTCTAAGCCGTCTACCTCGGGCAACATGAGGTCGAGGACGATGAGCGCGGGGCGTTCATCACGAGCGAGAGCAATGGCACGAGCGCCGTCTTTAGCGAGGAGTGCATTGTAGCCAGCCTGACGCAGCTTAAAACCGAGAACTTCGAGTGCGTCGGGCTCGTCGTCGACGAGCAAAATTTTAGGTTTCATTAGCTTTACCGGACGTGTGGCGAATGTCCTTGGCCTCGTATAAATAGACGACTTCTTCGGCGATGTTGGTGGCGTGGTCGGCGATACGTTCCAGGCTTTTAGAGATAACCATCAAGTTCAGACAGCGTGAAATATTGGACGGGCGTTCCACCATGTAGCTGGAAAGTTCGCGGTGCAGCTGGCGGTTTAAGTTATCAACGTCGCCGTCGCGTGGGACTACCATACGGGCCTTCTCCGGATCACGATTGATGAAAGCGGTGATAGCTTCGCGGAGCATTTCGAGCCCCATCGTGGACATACGAGGCAGATCAACGTAGGGTTTGAGTTGCGGCTCAGTGTTGAGGTCGATGCAACGGCGGCAAATAGTAACGGCTTCATCTCCAACGCGCTCAAGATTTTGCGAGATTTTCATCGCCACGGTGATGAGACGAAGCTCGGTCGCAAGAGGTGCCTTGGTGAGGAGATGGATAGCGATGTCATCAATCTCAACCTCGAGCTGGTCGAGGATGTTGTCATCTTCCTGCACTTGGCGCGCGA
Source organism: Opitutia bacterium (assembly GCA_947452315.1). GTDB lineage: Bacteria > Verrucomicrobiota > Verrucomicrobiia > Opitutales > Opitutaceae > Tous-C4FEB. The sequence goes on from CANGCX010000021.1 coordinate 5,798, forward strand.
GCGCATCATCGCGTTCGACGAGCGCACGCATCGAGCGGGCGACGGCGGACTCGGCGTGGCTAGCCATCGCGAGGAGGCTCTCTTTGAGCCGGTTCATTTCTTCGGAGTAGTGCGTCATGTCAGTAAAGGGGCTATTAACCGAAGCGACCGGAGACGTAGGCTTCGGTCTGGGCGTTGGCGGGGTTCATGAAAATCGCACGGGTGTCGGCGAATTCGATGAGTTTACCCATATAGAAAAAGGCCGTTTTATCCGAGCAACGTGCGGCTTGCTGCATATTGTGGGTCACGATCACGATAGTAAACTTGGTCCGCAGCTCTTGGATTAGCTCTTCGACTTTGACCGTCGCGATAGGATCGAGGGCTGAGCAAGGCTCGTCCATAAGGATCACCTCCGGCTCGACCGCAATGGCGCGGGCTATACAGAGACGCTGTTGTTGACCGCCAGAAAGCCCGAGCCCTGAAGAGTGGAGGCGATCCTTGACCTCGTCCCAAAGCGCAGCTCCACGCAGAGATTTTTCAACAACAGCATCGAGATCGGACTTATTCGAGCGACCTTGGAGGCGAAGTCCGTAGGTAATGTTTTCGTAGATAGATTTCGGGAAAGGGTTGGATTTCTGAAAAACCATACCCACACGTTTTCGCAGTTCGATGACATCGACACTGGGGTCGTAAATATCTATGCCGCGTATTTTGATCTGACCATTGGCCACTCGAGTGCCATCGATCAAATCGTTCATGCGGTTCAGGCAGCGCAAAAGCGTCGATTTTCCGCACCCGGAGGGACCAATGAAAGCGGTGACTTTCTTCTCCTCAATCTTTAGGTTAATATCGTGGAGGGCCTGAGAAGCTCCGTAGAAAAAATCTACGTGATCGATGTCGATCAATGTCGAGCCTACGGGCGATGGCGTAACCGGAATTGAGCGGCCTGATGTAGGAGAGGTGAAAGAAGGTTTGATATCCATGACGGAGACTTGGGCTAAGTTGGGATCACCATTTGTAGCGATTACGCAATTTATTGCGCAGCACGATCGAGCACGTCGCGATCAGAGCTACGATCACCAGAAAGACAAAAGCGGTGCCGTACTGGACGCGCTCCGTGTATTCATTTTGGGGGATCTTAGAGCTAACGACATAAATGTGGTAAGGCAGCGCCATCACGCCCTGAAAGAAAAAATCACTAACAGACGTGAGTCCTTCCCATGGCAATTTGTCGCGCACAACGTAGGCTGCAGTAAACATGATTGGAGCCGTCTCTCCTGCGACGCGTGCGATTCCTAGAATCGAGGAGGTTAGAATTCCGGGAAGTGCGTAGGGTAGAACGTTCTTGCGGATCGTCTGCCATTTGGTCGCCCCTAGGGCGAGTGAGCCCTCCCGAAAGCCTTTGGGCACAGCCTTGAGCGATTCCTCAGAGGCGGTGATCACCACAGGAAGAACCATGAAGGCGAGCGTGAACCAACCGGCTAGGAGCGAGACATTCCAATCAAGATAGATCACAAAAAGACCCAGACCAAAAAGACCAAAGACGATGGAAGGGACTCCAGCCAGATTGAGAATAGCTAAGCGAATCAGGGTAACAGCACGGCCTTGTTTGGCGTATTCGCTAAGATAAACTGCTGCGCTCACTCCAAGCGTTAGAGCGATTATCATCGAACCTAGAACCAAGAGCACTGTTCCGACAATACAGGGGAAAATTCCGCCCGCAGAATAAACATAGCTCTCGGCTTTGATATCCTTGGCTTCTGGATGTGTGGCCTTGAAAGCGCGAAACTCACGATCACCCATCTCTCTTTTTTGGCCCTGATAATCAAATACGTAGAGTGATTCGGGAGCCTCGGTAAAAAAGGGTACATTAATAAACGGAGCCGTCGTCGTGAACACCGTCTTTGAACCCTTAAATACGATATTACCGAAAACCAAAGCGCCACAGATCAGGATCACATAGGTGGCTGTACGGAATAGCCAAAGAGCGGCAGACTCCCAGCGCCGGGCGGCACTGGGACGAGATTGAAATTCGTGTCGGGTTGATGGGCTCATGGTCAACCGATAGAAATGCGATATTTACGCACAATTTTCTGAGCGATAAAGTTAATCCCTAACGAAAGAAAGAAGAGTACGATACCCACGACAAACAGGGCCCGATAATGAATGCTGCCGCGCACAACCTCGCCCATCTCTTGCGCGATTATTCCCGTCATGGTATGCACAGGCTGAGTAACGACCGCGAGTCCCGCCGTGAAATCGGGAATAGCGATACGATTACCCGCGCAGAGCAGTACAACCATCGTCTCGCCAATAACACGACCAAGGCCAAGCAGTACCGCTGAAATAATACCGGATAACGATGCGGGCACCACAATTTTGATAATCGTCTGCAGGCGAGTGGCTCCGAGCGCAAATGAGGCTTCCTTGAAAGCCTTAGGCACGTTTTGGAGAGCGTCTTCAGCGAGGGTAAAAATTGTTGGGACAGCGATCAATGCAAGTAGGCAACCTGCCGTAAGAATATTAAGGCGCTCGCTGAAAGGAAAACCGGGAACCCAGGCAAGCCAGGTCTGCTGTGAGAGCCAACGCAGACTTTGACCCAAAACTGCGATTCCAAAGAAACCCAGCACCACTGATGGAAATGCGGAGATAAATTCAATACTGGGCTTAATGATACGTTGTTCCCGACTTGAGGCGATTTGGTTAATGTAAATCGCTGCGCCCACACCAAGTGGGACAGCGATCACGAGCGCTACAAATGACACCATGACGGAGCCCATCAACAGGGGTACAATGCCGTACCAATCTTGCCAGAAACTAGCGGTGAGCCATTCGCGGCCGAATAGAAACGCGCTGATCGCCTGATACCAAGGCACTGGGCGGGTGTAGTCCCACGTCTCCAAGCTGCGAGTCGTAGCGGGAAAGGTTGCGAGATAATCGTGCGTGAGCTGATTAAAACGATCTAGCCGCGCCATCAATTCGGGCGTGGTCAACCGCGGGGCGACCGCTAGCGAAGCGTCCAGTTTCTTAGCGAATTCGGCACTAGTCTGTTTATAAACAGGTAAAACCCCAGTGAGTATATGAAGTTCGGCCGCGAAATCGACGCTTTCAATTTTAACAGCGGCAGCCTCGTTGATTTTTCCAGCTACCAATAATTGTTGTCGTTCCGTTTTCTTATCTTCGGCGATGAGAAACTTAGTCTTAATAGCTGTCGCTTGTTCCGTGAGGTCAGAAACCATGCCGCGAATGGGTTCAACGGCATCTCCGTATTGCGCAGCAAAATCATCAAACTTCACGAGTGCTTGATTAGCAGCGGCCGGGGACATTTTTTGCTCGGCGACATAGTAATTATACTGGCGCAATCGAAGATCCGAAAGATAGCGGGTGAGCGCGATGTGGCCACTTTCTTGGGTACGGATGAAATCAACGTACTCCAAACCAGCCTGACGATACGTCAGAAGATTGCGGTGATTTTGACCAAAAAAACCAATCCCTTCTTGAAATAGAAAATAAGTGATTAGCGCCAAAACTATGATGGACACCACCGCATTGCCGCCAAAGAAAAATTTGGTGGCGTCATCGAGGGAAAGGCCGAGCACGCGGATGCGCTTCTTGTTTACCAAGAAATCCGATTGAGAGGTCGGGCGCGGAGTTTCCATTCTGAACAGGGATAGGGGCGTTGAGTGTAAGACTAATTAGACACAAAGGCCCGCCGACTGAGCGTCAAGCGGGCCGATGGTCAACATGTGCAAACCGTATTAGCGAATAGAAACAAAACCGATTTTTTCGCAGATCTTCTGACCCTCGTCACTGAGCGTGAACTCAATGAACTTAGCGGCTTCGCCCGTAGCATCACCATTGGTGTAATAGAAGGTAGGACGAGCGTAGGGATATTTCTTCGAGAGCACGCTGGCCTTGTCAGGAACGAGACCTTCGATCGAGACCACCTTGATGCCGGCATCATGGATGTAAGCGAGGCCCACGTAGCCAATGCCGTTGGGATTCTTACCAACTTCAGAGGTGATCTGCTCGTTACCGGCCATCTTCTGGGAGGAAGAGGCGTAATCGCGTTTCTTCATGGCGAGATCCTTGAAGTCCGAGTAAGTTCCGGAGGAGGTGTTGCGGGTGTAGATCGAGATCTTGCCCGCGGGACCGCCAACAGCAGACCAATCAGTGATGTCGCCGGCGAAGATTTGCTCCACTTGGCGCTTGGTCAGATTTTTGACAGGGCAATTAGCGTTCACGATGATAGCGATACCGTCGTAAGCGACGATGATCGGGTTCATGGTTACGCCCTTAGCTTGAGCGGCGGAAACCTCAGTGGTCTTAGCGCGACGCGAAGACATGCCGATTTGGGCCGTGCCATCGATAATAGCGGCGATACCGGTGGTAGAACCTTCAGCAGCGATCTCGAAAGAAACAGCAGGATTCTTGGCCTTATATTCTTCGGCGAGAGTTGGGACGAGTTTCGCACCAAGGGTGTCGGAACCTTTGATCACAAGCTTCTGCGCAGAAGCCGTCGAGACGAGCGCGAGGACGGCGAGGAGGAGGGAGAATTTTTTCATGTTTTGGAATTTTTAATTGGAATCAGAGCTTAGAATTTCACTACGAGATCCAACTGAAGAAGCTGGGTGTGATCACGAGCAGCGAGAGAGTAAGTCAGATTCTTCTGGATGTCGGAGGTGTGGAAATAAGTGACGTTGAAGTTGGTAAAGTCGGTCACGTTGTAGCTGAGAGCGAGCTTGTAGCCGGCTTGATTGAGGAAACCAAAGGCGAAGTCGGAGTCGGAGGTATTCACATCAAGGGAACCGAGACCGATGCTGCGGTAATCGAGCTTGGCGCTGTAATCGCCTTGAACCTTGCCCGTGCCATAGCTGTAACCGACACCAGCGAGCCAAGCGGAGCGGTCCGATTTCCAGCGTGTACTGGAGAGACCATAGACTTCGTTAACACGCACGTCGGCGTCGTTGTTGATGGCGGAGTCCCAGTAAAGTTTGAAAGCGGTACCGGCACCATTCACATTGGCGACATTAACTTCGCCGGCGAAAGTCATGATGCTGAGGCCGCGCGTGGGTCCGTTGAAGGTATTCTCATTAGCCGAGAAGCCGATATTGGCCTGATTGTATTTCGAGAAGCCAGGAGCGAGGATCACGCTATTCAACAGGTCCTTGCCGAAGTAGTGCGTATAGACCGCCTGTTGAGTGAAGAGCCAAGCATCACGACCGAGCAAGCCGACGGTGGATTCGTTGCGGTCTTCCATGATGTTCTGGAGGGCGCGGATTTCAAAGGTGTCTTTAGAGCCGATGAAATACTTGTAGGTCTCGGTCAAACCCTGGGGATTGATATCAGCATCCCAAACCAGATCGGTGGTGTAGAGGGGTTGCTTGAACTTACCGGCCGAGAAAGACCAGTTGAGGTTTGGGTTGTAGGAAACGTAAGCACGGGCGAGGAAGATGCTGTAATCGTCGTTACCCGAGCCGCTGCCGGCGGCGCCGCCGAAAGTTTGATTGCCTGAGTCAGCCGCTTGGCCGGTTTCCAAAGCGAAACCAGCGCCCCAACCTTTTTGGAGGAGGACATCACCGTTGAAGCGGAAGCGGAAGCGCTCACGTACACGCTCGTTGGTGACTAGGGAGCTGCCCGTGGCAGTCGAAGGAGCTTGCGTCTCGATCTGGTGGCGCATGCGGATGTCGCCCGAGAGCTTGAATTCGCTCAGCGAGGAGCTGAGGTTGAGTTTACCAGCAGAAGAATTAACGGCGAAATCCTTTTGAAGTTCGACGCGAAGCACTTCGGCTTCTTGGTCGCTAACGACGCCTTTTTTGACCAACAGGTCAATCAGCGGACCGCTATCTTGAGCGAGCAATGCAGCGGAGGAAATGAACAAGCTGGCGGTGACGCCGAGGGATTTTTTCAGAAGACTGAATTTCATAGTTGGTGGTGTGTACGGTGTTGATCTGACAGCTTCACATTGCCCTATGAATGTTACGAAATGATGGCTTTTTTGTTACGACCTTGGAACTAAACGGGTAAAAAGCGCCAATTTTACCACCGAAAGCTCGAGGATCCCGTTCAAACCTAGGGCTTACGCCGGCGTGAACCAAACTCGCCAAAGGGGCAACGGGCACTATGATCAGGCCCAACATAATTAAACTCGCCTCGAGTGAGCCGAGCCCGAAACCCTTTTACCTACTATAACGCCCATGAATCGCACGCTCGTCAAAGACGCCCTCGCTAGCGCACAAGCCCTCGACGCCATCTTTCTTCAAGGCTGGGTCCGTACCCGCCGCGACGCCAAAGCATTTTCCTTCGTCGAGCTGAACGACGGTTCCTGCCTCAAGGGGATCCAAGTTATCGTGGACGCCACCCTGCCCGACTACGCCGCCGTGACCCGCGCCAGCACCGGCGCCTCGATTGCTGTCCGCGGCAAGCTAGTGCCTTCGCAAGGTCAGGGCCAAAAATGGGAAGTCGTCGCCGAGAAATTCGAAGTCCTCGGTGAAGCTGATGCAACCTACCCCCTCCAGAAAAAAGGCCATACACTCGAATTTTTACGCGAGATCGCACACCTTCGGCCGCGGTCTAACCTCTTCGGTGCTGTTTTCCGCGTACGCAGCCGACTCGCTTACGCTGTTCACCAATTTTTTCAGGAAAAATCTTTCTGCTACGTTCACACGCCCATCATCACCGCCAGCGATGCTGAAGGCGCAGGCGATATGTTCCGTGTCACCACGCTCGATCTGGCACAACCACCCAAGACCGAGGACGGCGCAATCGACTCCACCCAAGATTTCTTCGGCAAGAAAACGTTTCTAACTGTATCCGGCCAACTTGAAGCGGAGATCTTCGCCACCGCACTTTCCAATGTTTACACTTTTGGTCCGACGTTCCGTGCCGAAAATTCTCACACCTCGCGTCACGCCTCTGAGTTCTGGATGATCGAGCCCGAGATGGCATTTTGCGATCTTCAGGGTGACATGGCCCTCGCCGAAGAATTCGTCAAATACCTCATCCGCGACGCCAAAGAGTACTGCGCTGCTGACCTCGAATTTTTTTCCAAGTTCGTCGACAAAGATCTACTCGCTCGCCTGGACTTCGTGCTCGAACGACCGTTCCAACGCTGCAGTTACACCGAAGCTATCGCGATCCTCTCTGCGTCCGGCCGCACTTGGGAACACCCCGTCGCTTGGGGCGACAACCTACAATCGGAACACGAACGCTTCCTAAGCGAGGAACACTTCAAATGCCCAGTTACGGTCTACAATTACCCGCGCGCAATTAAAGCCTTTTACATGCGCAAAAACGACGGTGACGCGCCCGACCGCCAGACCGTAGCCGCCATGGACCTCCTTGTACCCGGAATCGGCGAAATCATAGGCGGCAGCCAACGCGAGGAACGCTTGGACGTGCTCCGCGAAGGTATGGCGCTACACCACCTCGACGAAAAATCGTATTGGTGGTACCTCGACCTCCGTCGCTACGGCACAGTTCCGCACGCTGGTTTTGGACTCGGCTTCGAGCGCATGTTGATGTTCGTGACGGGGGTCGCGAACATTCGCGATGTCATACCCTTCGCCCGCACGCCAGGCACGGCCGAATTTTAATATTCTAGGGTCTTCCCCACATTTCAGGGATTGCCCGCAACTCAAGACCTCGCAACCTACCTTATCTTATGGGACGTCAATGGCTCCACGCGAAACGCGCCATCGTTAATGAGCGCAAAAGCAAAGTTTCCGGCAAGCTGACCAAAGAAATCAGCGTCGCCGCCAAGCTCGGCGGACCCGATCCGGCGGGCAACGCCCGGCTTTTCGCCGCAGTTGAAAAAGCTAAAAAAGCCAGCGTCACCCGCGACGTCATCGAGCGAGCCATCAAAAAAGGTGCCGGCATCGGCGACGATAAAATGGTCCTCGAACACGTTGTTTTCGAGGGCTACGCGCCGCACAAAGTGCCCGTCATTGTCGAGGTTTACACCGACAACCACCAACGCACTGCACCTGAAATGCGCGTGATGTTTAAAAAAGGCATCCTCGGCGGCGCCGGTAGTAATAAATTTTTATTCGATCACGTCGGCCTAGTCGAAGCGCATCATCCCTTAGCGACGACCGACCTAGAAGCCGCCGCCATTGAGGCTGGAGCCAATGATTTCGAAGCGGTCTCCTCCGAGACCAACGACGACATCCCTGAAGGCCACGCCGGAGCCCGCTTCATTACGGGCATCAAAGACGTGCATGCCGTCTCCACCTGGCTCGGTAAAAACGGTTGGACCGTCGTCACCGCGGAACTCGGTTACCTCGCTAAAAATTATCCGCAACTCGATGAGGCCGCGCGCATCGAAGTCGGCGAATTTCTCCACGAACTCGACGACCACGACGACGTCCAACGCGTCTGGGCCGCCGTAAAGTAACACTCACCTCGATTCCGGCGTGGCCCGATTATTTCTGGCCCCGCCAACGCTTCAGCGCCTGCCCTGTGAGTGAACGTGCGCAGCTTTCGATGTCAGCGCGCGGGCCCGCGTAAACAAGTTCTCCTCCTTCGCGACCACCACCCGGGCCGAGATCAATGAGCCAGTCGGCAAGATGAATCACATCCAGATTGTGTTCTATTACGATAATGGTGTTGCCCGCATCCCGGAGCTTAAAGAGCAGATCCATCAATTTTTGAATATCCACCCAGTGCAGCCCCGTCGTCGGCTCATCGAGAATGTATAGTGTCGAGCCCTGCTGGCGTTTACTCAATTCAAGCGATAATTTGATGCGTTGCGCCTCACCGCCTGAGAGCGTCGTGGACGATTGCCCCAGCGTGAGGTAACCGAGCCCTACAGCGTCGAGCGTAGCGAGCTTGTCGATCACACGCGGGACATTGCGAAACAACGTGATCGCCTCCCGCACCGTCATCGCGAGCACATCGGCGATAGATTTGCCATGAAACAAAATCTCTAGCGTCTCGCGGTTAAAACGTTTGCCGGCACAACTCGGGCACGGCGCGTAGGCGTCGGCCATAAATTGCATATCGAGTTTAATCGCGCCGTCGCCCTGACAGCGCTCACAACGACCGCCACGTACATTAAAGGAAAACCGACTTGCCTTATAACCGCGCACTTTGGCGAGCGGCACCATAGCGAACAAATCGCGCAACAACCCGAGCAGATCGATGTAGGTCGCGGGATTTGAGCGCGGACTCCGACCGATGGGCTCCTGATCGACCTGGACGAGTTTTTCAAAAAAATCTAAATTTTCGATGTGACGATGCTTACCGGGCAAGCCGCGGGCGCCGTTGAGTTTTTTTGCCGCCGCGACGGCGAGGACATCGTTAACGAGCGTGCTCTTGCCTGATCCAGATACGCCCGTGACGCATGTAAGCAAGCCCACAGGGAATTGCGCATCAACGCCTTTTAAATTGTGCTCACGCGCCTCGCGTACAGTTAACCATGCTCCGTCGGGGTTTTTATTCTTCGCCTCTTTCGTGACCGTTTGTTTACGAGCCAGAAACGGACCCGTGCGGGATACGCTCGGAGGTTGCGCAGCACACAAGGCCGGCGGACCTTGGAACAATATCCGCCCGCCTTCGAGGCCAGCCTCTGGGCCGAGTTCCAAAATCTCGTCGGCCGCACGCATCGTGTCTTCGTCGTGTTCAACAACGAGCACCGTGTTGCCGCGATCGCGCAACGCCACGAGTGTTTCGATCAACTTCTGATTATCGTGCGCGTGCAGGCCGATGCTCGGTTCATCGAGCACATAGATCACGCCGATTAGTCCCATGCCAAGCTGCGTAGCGAGGCGCACGCGCTGCGATTCGCCGCCCGAGAGCGTCGCATAATCACGCTCAAGCGTTAGGTAACCCAGGCCTGTTTCCAAAAGAAAATGCAGCCGCTGCTCAATACCCACAACGACATCACCAAGGGCCGGATTTTCACGATACGCCGCTAACAACTCGCGCGCAAAGGCGTGAGCCTCGCCGATGTCGAGTCGCATAAATTCAGGAAACGTGCGACCAGCTACGCGCACCGCACCGCTACGGGGGTTGAGCCGTGCACCATGGCATTCCGGGCACTCGCCGCTGACCATAAACGTCGTGAGCCGCGCGCGGAATCCCTCGCTGTCGGTGTGACGAAAACTGTCCTCGAGATCGGCAATCACTCCGGCAAACGGCATCGCCTTGGCCTCGCGCATGCGCCGGAGCTTGAAGGCAAACTCACGCGAGCCGGCGCCGTGGAGAATCGCGTCGCGCGTTTTCGAGGGCAAATCCTTCCAAGGTGTATCGGCGTCGAAGGGCAACTGCTCCGCGAGCTGTTTAAGCAGCGCGTTGTGTTTAATGATGAGATTTTTTCCGCCGATACGCCAGGGTTTGAGAGCGCCGCCGCGTACCGATTTTTCCGGATCAGCAACGATTAATTCCGGCACGAAACGTAATTTCCGTCCGAGTCCGCCGCAGGTGCCGCAGGCGCCGTCGCTGTGGTTAAATGAAAAATGTCTTGGGGTGAGTTTATCGAAAATTTCGCCGCAGAGTTCGCATGCGAGCGATTGACTGAGTGCCACTTCCCGCCACGGAGCGTCCGCGGTTTTTTGAGCGAGCACGATGGCGCGGTCCTTACCCTCACGAAATGCGAGCTCAAGAGAATCAGCGAGGCGACTGCGTTGATCAGCGCTAGCGACGAGGCGATCGATCACGAGTTCGACGTTCATCTCCTTCGTGCCAACGCCCGCAGGAATGAGTTTCGGATCGTCGAGGTTTTTAATTTCCCCATTGAGCCGGACTCGCTGGAAACCACGCTGACGCACCCGAGGTAATTCATCGCGAAGTACCGCTGGCTTCGCGTGCATGAAAGGCGCGAGCAGGACAATACGTTCGCCAGGGCATTCAGCGAGAACGCGTTGGACGTTATCATCGAGCGAGCGCTGGACGACGCGGCCGCCGTCTTTGGGGCAGGTCTGGAGACCAGCGAGCGCCCAGAGAAGTTGGGCATAGTCAGCGATTTCAGTGACGGTGGCGATGGTGCTGCGCGGGGACCCTCCGCCGGTGCGTTGCTCGATGGCGAGGACGGGCGAAAGTCCGTGGATAAAATCAACGTCTGGTCGCTTAAGTTGGTCGAGTACTTGGCGAGCCTGCGTTGATAGGCTCTCCATGTATTTGCGGTAGCCCTCCGCGTAAATCGTATCGAAGGCCAGCGAGGATTTACCCGATCCGCTAGGTCCAGTGATGACCACCAGTTTCCCGCGCGGCAGCCGAAGATCGAGATTCTTCAGGTTGTGCTCGCGGGCGCCTTTGACGTGGATGTGAGTGGCGGCCTGCATAAAGTGAAGCGCAGCTTATGCATCCGCAGCACGGGTCAACGCCCTAAGCAATTATTCACCCTAATCAGCCTCAAATTCGACCTTGATGCGGCATAGGCAGATTCATTTTATGAAGTGGGCATTTCCCCTTATGCCCGACACCTCGGCTGACCTAATGACAAGGCCGTCTACATGACGCTGAAAACCTAATACCGATAAAACCCTTTTTATGAACCACGTCTCCCTGAACCGTATCGTATACACCAGCCGTCTAGGCATGAAGGCCGCAGCCGCACTCGCGATTATTGCCTCCATCACGACGGGACACGCCTTCCAATTCGCTTATGGCGAGCTCAAGGGCAGCTTCGACTCCACCGTATCAGTCGGCGCTATGTACCGTCTGCAAGAACCCAGTGCCGTCTACTACGCCACGTCGAACACCTACGATGGCATTCCCGGCCTGCAAACCTCCGTGAACACCGACGATGGTAACCTCAATTACAAGAAAGGCTGGGTCTCCGAGCTGCTCAAAGGTTCGCATGACCTCGAGCTGCGCTATCGCAATTTTGCCGGCTTCGCCCGCGGTTATTATTTCCGTGATCTCAAGGCCGAGGATACCCTTCGCACCAATCTGGGTTACCAAGCCAAAGACCGCGTGGTCAGCGGTGCTGAGTTACTCGATGCCTACGTCCTCACCAAATTTGATGCAGCCAACGGTATCCCCGTGGACCTGCGCTTCGGCCGCCAAGTGCTAAGCCTAGGCGAAAGCACCTTCATTCCGAATGGTATTAACGTAGTTAACCCCGTCGAACTCTCTAAACTCCGCGTCCCGGGCGCTGAGCTGAAAGAGGCTTTCCTTCCTGTTAACATGCTCAAGGCCTCCATCGGCCTTACTAAAGATCTCACGGTCGAGCCGTTCTGGCTGCTCGAATTCCGTCGCAACGAGCTCGAACCCGCCGGCACTTATTTTTCGACTAACGATTTTGCCAGCCGCGGCGGCCAAAACGTTTTTCTAGGCTTCGGTTCGCTCTCCGACACCGGCACCCTTGGCGTTATCCCACGCGACTATGATCGCGAAGGTAACAACTTCACCCAGTACGGCGTCGCCGCTCACTACCAGGCCCACGCGCTGAACGACACCGACATCGGTCTCTACTACGCCAAATACCACAACCGCTCGCCCTTGATCAGCGCACGCACCCCAACCAGCGCCATCAACACCGACCTCACCGGACCGCTGACGGCTGTATTCATGCGCGCCGGACTACCCGCGGCCACCGCCGCCGCCCAAGCCGCCGGCATTTATCAGCTCATTGTGGTTTCCCAGACCAATCCAGCAGCCCTCAACGCCACCCAAATCGCCACCCTACAAGCTGCCAGCACCCAGGCTGCTATTAATGGAGCCAAATCTATCGCCCTACTCACCGCTGCCGCCACGGGCCGCTACTTCACCGAGTATCCTGAAGGGGTGGACATGTACGGCCTCAGCTTCAACACCTCCCTCGGTAAAACCGGTATTTCTTGGCAGGGCGAAGTCTCTTACAAAAAAGATCAACCCCTCCAAGTTGACGATGTCGAAATCCTGTTCGCCGCCCTCTCTACGCTTAATCCGGCCTTCGGAGCCAACAACCAAGTCGGCAATTATCTCGGCCAATACGGACGCGAAATTTCTGGTTTCCGCCGCCACTCCGTGACCACGGCCCAGACTACGCTCACTAAAGTCTTCGGCCCCGTCCTCGGCTCACAACAATTCACCCTCGTCGGCGAAATCGGCGGCGTGTGGGCTAACCTCCCATCTAAAGACATACTGCGCTACGACGCTCCCGCCACCTTCACGAGCGCCAATTACGCGAGCATGCTAAACACCGGTAACGGCGCCTATCTCGCCACCCCAAGCGAAGCGTTCGCGGATAAATTTTCTTGGGGCTACCAGATCGCCGGCCGCTTGGATTACACCAACGTTTTTGCCAATGTAAACGTGTCACCCTCCTTCGCCTTAACCCACGACGTAAAAGGCAATACCCCCCTGCCGCTTGGCAACTATCTGTCCCAACGCAAGAGCACCAACATCGCCATCGAGTTTACCTACCAAAACGCTTGGGCCTTCGAAATTCGCTATGTAAACTTCTTCGACGCTGGTCGCTACAACCTGCTCTCCGACCGCGATTACGTCTCCACCACGATCAAATACTCCTTCTAAAAAAAGGTGAGCTGCAGCCACGACGAATCCCCCTACACCGATGAAAAAAAACCTACTCCTCTCGCCCCTGTTCGCCCTCATCGCCCTATCCGTCCACGCTGCGGTTAAACCATCCGAAGCTGCCCGTCTCGGTGCCGATCTCACCCCCCTCGGCGCCGAGACCGCGGGCAATGCCGAAGGCACCATCCCTGCTTGGAACGGCGGAATCCTCACCCCGCCTGCGGGCTATAAGGTCGGTGACCATCACCAAGACCCATTCGCTGCGGATAAGCCCCTCTACACGGTAACGCCGTCCAACCTCAGCCAATACGAAAGTAAGCTTACCGCCGGCTCGGTATCACTGCTTAAAGCTTACGCTGACTACAAACTCGTGGTCTACCCCACCCGCCGCAGCGCCAACGCCCCACAGCGCATCTACGACGCCACCAAAGCCAACGCCACTACCGGCACCCTCGCCAATAACGGCAATTCGTTCGAAAATGCTCTCACCGGCATTCCCTTCCCTCTACCCGCCAGCGGTCTAGAGGTAATGTGGAATCACCTCGCCCGCTACCGCGGCGTGTCGGCCTCTCGCCATATCGCCCAGGCCGCCCCCACCCGCAACGGCAGTTACACGCTCGTGCAGTTTGAAGACGAATTTCTTTTCAACTACGCCCGACCCGACGTCACCGCCGCCCAGCTCGAAAACATTCTAGTCTATTACAAACAGGCTGTGACTGCACCCGCCCGCCAAGCTGGCACCATACTTCTCGCCCATGAGACCCTAGACCAAGTGAAAGAAAAACGCAGTGCCTGGGTCTACAACACTGGGCAGCGCCGCGTGCGCCGCGCTCCAGACGTCGCCTATGATAACCCCGGCACCGCCTCTGATGGCATGCGCACCAGCGACCAATTCGACATGTATAACGGCGCCCCCGACCGCTACGACTGGAAGCTGGTCGGCAAACAAGAGATGATCGTTCCTTACAACTCTTACAAACTCCATAGCGACACGGTTAAGTATGTGGACATCCTGAAGCCCCTTCACCTCAACCAAGATCTCGCCCGCTACGAGCTGCACCGCGTCTGGATCGTCGAAGCCACTCTCAAGCCCGGCGCCTCGCACATCTATAAACGCCGCACTTTCTACGTCGACGAAGACTCCTGGCAAATTCTAGCAGCTGATCAATACGACTCCCGCGACCAAATGTGGCGTGTCTCCGAAGCACACTGCGTCAATTACTACGACGCTCAGGTTTTCTGGAGCACCCTAGAGGCGCACACCGATCTGATTGCCGGACGCTACCTTGTTGTTGGCCTCGACAACGAAAACGCCATGTACGACTTCAGCATCAAGCGCACCCCCGCCGATTACACCGCCGACGCCCTCCGTCGCGACGGTATCCGCTAATGCGCGGGCAGGTATCTGACCTGCCCATGCGTGCCACTCGTTTTTGCCCGCGATTCATGCCACCTCGTTCACTCACCGGGTGGAGCCCGCTTTGCCCGTCGAGCTTTTTTAGAAGCCTAGTTATAGCCGCGTTGGTCTTGAGTACTCGGGCCGCCGACGTATCGGCGCGGATGCTTTTACTCGACGGCGCACAACCCAGTCCGACCAACCTCATCGTCGTTGGGGAACGGGCCACAATTTTATACTCTGCTGATTGCGCCCACACCTGGCAATCCGCGTCACTCCCCATCGGCTTCACAGCCACCCTTACCGGGATTAGTTTCGGGCCCGACGCCACCCACGCTTGGGCGGTAGGACACGACGCTATTATCATAGCCACCAGCGACGCCGGACACAGCTGGCAAAAATCCTGGCAAAGTGATAACCTCACCGAATCCTTTCTAGACGTCCTTGCGGTCAATGCTCGGCACATTATCGCCATCGGCGCCTATGGTCTGTACGTAGAAACAACCGATGCGGGCGCCACCTGGCACCGGCGTAAAATTTTAGCCGAGGACCTTCACCTCAATCACATCACACGCGGCCCCACCGGGACCCTCTACCTGGCTGGGGAGCGCGGCACCTTACTACGCTCCAAAGACGACGGAACCAGCTGGCAACCCATCGAATCACCCTACGACGGTTCCTTCTACGGCATCCTCCCGCTCGCTCAAACCACCCTTGTAGCGCACGGCCTACGCGGTCGTCTGTACCGGACAGATGACGACGGCCGAACCTGGCACCTGATCCCGGTCAGCGAGCGCGTCCTACTTGCCAGCGCGCTCAAACTTAAAAACGACACCGTACTATTCGCCGGCCAAGCCCGCGCCTTTTTCGCCAGCCACGACCAAGCCCGCACGGTAGCCGCCCAACCGGTTTCCTTCACCAGTGCGGTAGCAACCCTGATCGAGCTCGCCGACGGTCGCATCCTCGCCCTCGGTGAAGCCGGCGTCACGGTCTTCACGATCCCCACCCGATCCGTCCAACCATGATCGAACGCTTCGCTCACTGGCTCTTCCGCTGGCGTACACCGCTGATCATCGGGTTTACACTTCTCACCGGCTATATGGCTTGGTCCGCCGCCCATCTGCGCGTGGACGCCAGCTTCAATAAATCGCTCCCGCTCGATCACCCTTACATCCGCACGTTCACCAAATACCAAAACGACTTCGGCGGCGCCAACCGCGTTCTCATCGCGCTCGTCCCAGCCCAGGGCGACATTTTCAACGCCACCTATTTCTCAACGCTCAAAACCGTCACGGACGAAGCGTACTACCTGCCCGGCGTCGACCGTGCTCAAGTCCAGTCGCTGTACACACCCAATGTCCGCTTCATCGAGGTCGTTGAGGATGGCTTCGCCGGAGGCAATGTCATCCCTGCTGATTTCGCGCCGACTGGCGCCGGCTTTGCCAAAGTCCGCGACAACATCATCAAATCGGGAAAGCTGGGCCAGCTCGTTGCCAATGATTTTACGGGCGCTATCGTCAGCGCCCAGCTACTGGAAATTGACCCCACCACCGGCCAAAAACTCGACTACGCCAAAGTCGCCGCCGCCCTCGAAGCGATCCGATCCCGAGTAACCACTGATTCCAAAGGCACGGTCAACGTCCACATTATCGGCTTCGCCAAAGTTATCGGCGATATCTCTGAGGGAGCGCGCGGCGTGATTTTACTTTTCGGCATTTCCATCATCGTCACGGGGCTTCTGGTCTGGGACTACGCTGGGCGCTGGAAACTCGCGTTTGCGCCCGTGCTGTGCTCACTTGTGGCTGTCGTCTGGCAACTCGGAGGGCTGACCGTTCTGGGCTACGGGGTCGATCCGTTTTCGATCCTAGTTCCCTTCCTTGTCTTTGCCATCGGCGTTAGCCACGGGGTCCAAAAAATCTGTACATTCCGTAACGAAATCTTCGCCGGTCATGACGGTAAGACGGCCGCACGCAACGCCTTCATCCAATTAATCGCCCCGGGCATGGTCGCCCTCATCTGCGATATCATCGGCTTCATTACGATGATGGTCATCAAAATCACTACCATCCACGAGCTCGCGATCACTGCCAGTCTCGGTGTGGGAGTTATCATCATCACCAATTTCTTTCTGCTGCCGATTCTGCTTTCCTACCTGCATCTACCCGAAAGTTACGGGCACTGGGTCAAGGCCCGCCGCCAACGCACCGATGCGCGCTGGGCCCGCCTCGGCCGCGCCCTTAAACCCGGCCCGTCACTCGCAATCGTATTGGTCTCTCTCGCCCTCGGCGTCTGGGCCTATTTCAAAGCTGAGCATGTCCGCATCGGCGACACTAACGCCGGCGTCCCTGAGCTTCGCCAAAATTCGCGTTACAACACCGACAGCCGTCTCATCACCGAAAAATTTAGTATCGGCGTCGATGTGCTCTCGGTGATTGTCGAAACGATACCCAACGGTTGCGTCGACCACGACGTGGTTACGCTTATGGATCAATTTGAGGGCCATATCCGCGCCATTTCCGGCGTCCAATCCGTCGTCAGCCTCACGACAGCCGCCAAGACTATTAACGCCGGCTTTAACGAAGGCTCCCTGAAGTGGCGCGTACTCCCGCGCCAACCTCAGGCCCTCGCTCAGTCCGTTTCCCCCATCGAGACAGCGACCGGACTGCTCAACGCGGACGCCAGCGTGATGCCGATTTTGATTTTTCTGGCCGACCACAAAGCCGAGACACTTCGCGCCGTCACGGCCGCAACCGAGGCCTTCGCCGCGGCCCATCCTTCGCCCAAGGCCAAATTTCTACTAGCCAGCGGCAACGCCGGTGTAATGGCAGCGACCAACGAAGTTGTCGCCTCTGCGCAAACGCCCATTTTGCTGTGGGTATTCGGCGCCGTAATCGCGTTATGTTTGATCACTTTTCGCTCGTTCGCTGCGACTTTGTGTATCGTCGTGCCGCTGGGGATCGTGAGTTTTCTAGCCTACGTGGTCATGGTTTACCTAGAGATCGGCCTAAAAACCTCCACGCTTCCAGTCGTAGCTCTCGGGGTTGGCATTGGGGTGGATTACGGCATCTACCTTTTCGCGCGATTGGAAACAGCTCTGAGATCTGGCGCCTACTTTGAAGACGCCATGATCGTTGCCTATAAAGACACCGGCGCGGCGATCGTCTTTACCGGCCTCACGCTCGCGATTGGAGTCAGCCTGTGGATTTTCTCCGATCTCAAATTTCAAGCCGATATGGGCATACTACTCACGTTCATGTTTTTAGTAAATATGCTGGGCGCGATCATCCTATTACCAGCGATGGCCCGTTGGTTTTGGCGCCATCACCCAGGATCCGAGTCCGTTCCGACCAAGTCGTAGACGTGACCTGAGCTGTAGATTTTTCCGCGCTCGTCAAGACGCTGCCCTTAAGCCAATCCTCGGCGCTATGTCCGGCGCACCTGAATCCTTGTCCAACTCCTCGCTACTCACCGCTAGCCAGCGTCGCACGGTGGGTTTCGCACTGACCCTTGCCGCCGTATTTAGTGCTCTAGCGCTTGTGATCATAGGCTTCATCGCACTCGGGCGCATGGTGAGTTTTTTTTCTAGCGTGCTCTGGCCTTTGGCCGTCGCCGGAGTGCTCGCCTTGATGCTAGGCCCTATCGTCGATCTCATTATTGCTTGGCTACAGTTACGCCGTATAACGGCGGTCGTGGTGATTTACAGCACCGCTTTATTACTGTGTGCCGGCACGCTTTTACTACTACTGCCGCCCTTAGTCGATCAGGTCCTCGATTTCATAGGCTATGCTCCTACTTTGAGTGAACAAGCGGGGCTTTACATCGATACGCATTATCCGGACTGGGTAACCTTTGCCCAACGGCAACTCGCCAATCCATTCGTTCGACAAGTTGCCGAAAATCTCGGCAGCGAGGTCCAAAATCTACTCAAGTATTCCCTGCCTTCGTTGCGCTCCGCGGGAGGAGGAATCCTTGGGGTTGGGGCCTTCGCGGCCCACCTCGCAATCATTCCCGTTTACCTTTTTTTCTTTCTGCTATCCGAGGGTAGCGATCCGACGAAAAACCTCCCGGACCATCTTCCGTTTTTAAAGCCCGCGCTACGCGAAGATCTCGTTTTTCTGGTTCGTGAATTCATCGGCATCGTAGCTTCCTTTTTTCGCGGCCAAATGCTCATCGGGCTTATCATGGGCGCCATGCTCGCGATTGGATTTAGTGTCATCGGATTAAAATTTGGTCTCTTCATTGGGCTATGCGTCGGCGTGCTCAACATCGTGCCTTATCTCGGTAGCATCATCGGCATCACGCTCACTCTACCGCTAGCCTTCCTTCAACCCGAAGGGGGCTGGAAACTCGTCGGGCTTGTGCTAGCGGTAAAAATCATCGTACAGCTCATTGAGGGTTGGATACTCACCCCCAAAATAATGGGCGCCCGCACCGGGCTGCATCCGGTGACAATTATCGTAGCGATTTTTTTCTGGGGTACAGCCTTCGATGGCGTCTTAGGGATGCTACTAGCGATTCCTCTAACGGCGTTCTTCGTCACGGCATGGCGACTGGCCAAACATAAATATTTCGCCCCTTGATCGCCTCGTGGCTCGCGCATCTTTAACTCCTCCCGAATGCGCCCAATGTGGCGCCGAAGTTCCACCGCGAGCGCACGCGTGCCCCGAGTGCGGGGCCGACGAGCGTACGGGCTGGCGCGAAACCTCAATCTACGACGGACTCGACTTACCCGAAACCGACACCGAGCTCACGCCTCCCAAGCACCGCAGTTCTAACCGGCTGGCCTGGTATTGGATCGTCACGTTAGTGGCGATGTTATTGATCATCCTGCTTTCAGCCCTAGGCCTGCGTTGATATTGCAGCAGGACGTTGAAACTGGAGAGAATAATTATCTCTTAACCGCCTTTCGTCTTTCGTTTCGTGGTTCTGGCCCTTTGCGTGGGACATGGCTTGGGAGATTCAGTTTCAACACGGTATTCATTTACCCCAGATTGGCTGGTCACTCGACGCGACCCGTCGCGCCGAGCGTGCCTTCGTTTCTCACGCGCACTCCGATCACATGGCTCGTCACGCCGAGGTCATTTGCACACGCGCGACCGCTCGGCTGATGCGCGCTCGCCTGCCGAGCAAAAAACGCCTGGAGCATATTTTGCCTTTCAGCCAAACAGAGCAACTCACCCCCGAGTGTACGGTCACACTCCATCCTGCAGGCCATATTTACGGATCCGCTCAGATTCTCCTCGATCACACTACGCACGGATCGCTGCTTTACACCGGCGACTTCAAACTTCTGCCGAGCCACGCGGCCGAACCCTGCGTCACCCCGCGCGCGGATACGCTAATAATGGAGACCACCTTTGGGCTACCACGTTACGTTTTCCCCCCCAGCGCTGAAATCATCGCCAACCTTGTCGCCTTTTGCCGTGAGACCCTCTCTGCTGGGGCCACGCCCGTGTTGCTATGTTATAGTCTCGGTAAGAGCCAAGAGGTCCTGCGCGCCCTCGCCGGATCGGGACTGTCCATCATGCTTCAATCGGAGACCCACCGACTTACACGCATCTGCGCGCAACTAGGGCTCGATTTCCCAGTGTATACCGAATTCGACGCAGCCACTCACGCCGGACACGTCGTCATCTGCCCACCCCACGCCCCCGGCCTTCTCAAACGTATTGCCGCTCCGCGCACTGCCTCGATTACCGGCTGGGCCCTCGACTCTCGCCCTTTCCATGGGCAGCAACACGCCGCGGCCTTCCCACTCTCCGACCACGCCGATTACCCATCGCTGCTGCGCTACGTCGAACTCGTCCAACCCAAACGCGTCTACACCCTGCACGGCTTCGCCAAACCCTTCGCGGCCACCCTGCGCGCCCTTGGTATCGCGGCCCAGCCCATAGGCACGGATTTTCAAACCGAACTCCCGCTCGCCTGATTACACCTGCTAGGCCAAAATCATAATCGTCCTCGCCAGCATGCCCCCCATCCGGCTCCCATATTTTGTACTGCTTGCACTCGCGTTTACGCCACTTGCCGCGCAACCCGTCCTCCAACCCGGCGAAGCGCTGAATTACAGCGTTGGCTGGGGCCTGTTTAGCAACGCCGGTGAGATCAAGATCTTCACCGAAAATTCAATACTAGAATCTGCGCCTTCGCACCTTCTCACCGTAACTACGACCGCCACCCGAGGACTCGCGCGCGCCCTCTTCGCTTTCGATGCCCGCGCTGAAGCTCTCGTAGACGCACGCAGCGGCCAACTCCGCTCTCACCTCGAAACCAGCACTACTTCCAAAAAAAACACCCGTAACGTTACCACGTTCGACTATGCCACGCGCACGGCATTCTATCGCGATGAATTCAACCCCGCTAAAAATCTCGATTTTGCTCTACCCGCAGGCGAACCCCTCGACCTCATCCTGTGCCTGATCAATACCCGTACTTGGGACCTCAAACCCGGCCAACACCGCGACGCCTTGGTCTTTTTTCAAGAGGAAGCCTACGAGCTCACGATCCACGCCGTGCGCTACGAGTCCATCACCACTCCACTAGGTACTTTTAACACCCTAGTGCTCGAGCCTCGCATGGAAAAGACTCCGCCCAAAGGCATGTTTAAACGTGGCACGGCGGTCCGCGTCTGGATCGCGCAAAACGATCCGCGCCGCTTACCGGTCCGCTTTGAAGTAGAATTCAAATTCGGTTCCGGTGTTGCCACGCTCAATTCCTATCAAGCGCCGAGCGCTCCAACCTCCGATGCGCCGCGTATTAGTCCTTAGAGGGGGCGCACTGGGTGATTTTATCGTTACCCTACCCGCGCTCGCAGCACTCCGCCAACAAGCGCCTACCGCGCGCATTGAACTTGCCGGCAACGCTTCTGCCGCAGCTCTAGCCTTCACCCGAGGACTCCTCGATGCCGTCCATTCTCAACACGAAGCCCGCTGGGCTGCGCTCTACGAACGCGCCCCGCTTCCCGCTGATTTCGCCACCTGGCTAGCGAGCTTCGATGTTATCCTTAATTTCTGGCCCGACGCCGACGCCGAACTAGCCAACCACTTCCCGCTTCATCCAGCGCAGATATTTCTTAATGCGCCCGCACATCCCACCTACGCGCCCGCCGCTGCTCACTACAGCGCCCAGTTGCGAGCGCTAGGCATCCTTGCTCCCAGCGTTTTTTACCCTCTGGCAGAGCGAACCGCGCAAACCACAACCCGGCGCATAGCGATCCATCCCGGCAGCGGTTCACCGCAAAAAAATTGGCCGCTCGAGCGCTGGCTCGAACTCGCTGCTTGGCTCCGCTCGACCCATCACGCCGAACTGCTTATCATCACCGGCGAAGCGGAAAGCTCTGCCACACGCCTTGCCCTAGCTCCACTCGGCACCGCCGCTCACCAACTCCCGCTCGAAACCCTGATCCGCGAATTATCCAGCTGCCGTCTCTTCATCGGCCACGACTCCGGAATCAGCCATCTTGCCGCCGCCTGCTCCGTGCTGAGCCTGCTTTTTTTTGGCCCCACCGATCCTATTATTTGGGCTCCGCCCGCGCCTCACGTTCACTGGTTAAAATCCAGCTCGGCCGTCTCGAGCATCCCCTTGGCAAGCGCGCAAACCGCCATCAACTCCCTTCTGGTGGCCCCATAGCCAAGGTCGACTGCAGCTCGAGCAACCTACAATACTTCGCCGCAAGAGCACCGTTTGTCTTTGATTATCTGCGGCGCGGCCTTTGATTGCGCGCCTTTCCACGTTGAACGCTACCACCGCGACCACCTCCGTTACTAAAAAAAAGGATGATCTAGCCCGCAGCTTCCGCCTGTGCACGGCCGACGGCATTGTCGCCATGCCGATCGTCACGATGTCGCTGCCGGTCAATGTCTTCATCACCGCGCTGGTCACTAAAGCCTTCGTCCTACCTAAACCGGCAATCGGGCTGCTTACGGCGATGCCGTTCATCGCTAATTTCTTTCAGATTTTTGCTGCCCCATTTATTGCGCGTTGGCGCCCACCCAAGACAGTAACCGTAACCGCCGCGTGCATCCATCTTGTCCTCTGGATTATGCTCGGGGTCGGTTTGCCGTGGATACCGCATACCGACGCTACCGTAGCCGCGCGTTGGCTCATCCTCTGGTTTTTCATCTCCAGCTGCTTCGCTGCCGTCGCCGGTGTCTCATGGAATTCTTGGGTCCAAGAATGGGTTCCCGCCCGGCTGCGCGGCAAATATTTTTCCCGTCGCAACGCTTACCTGCAGTTCTCCACGCTGGCATTTTTATTTTTAGCAGGCTGGACGCTCGCGCACTGGAACTACGCGATTGCCGCTTTTCAGGTAGTAATCGCAGTTTCGTGTTTCGTACGAATCTACTCGATTTATTGGCAATGGATCGCACCGACGCGCAGCCTGCCACGGGCGATCGCGCCCGTGCTTTCCTTGCGGGAGCAATTCCATGTGCTCCAACGCAGCCGCTCGTTTCTACTGTTCATTGTGTTCGGTTCTGTCTGGTCGTTCGCGGCAAACTGTTTCGGTCCATTTTATCACGTGTTCATGTTTGAGCAGCTCAACTTTTCGGCGTTCGACGTCGGCATTTTGTCCACGCTCACCGCCCTGGGTGGCGCGCTCGCGCTTCCCGCGTGGGGGCGCCTGCTTGATCGTTTTGGCAACAAGCCCGTCATGACGTTTGCCCTCATCACCTGGCAGCTCCAAAATTTCCTCTGGTGTTTCATCACGCCCGCCAACCGTGAATTACTATACGGCATGTGGGTCTTCGGTGGGCTCACGAGCGCATGTTTCATTTTAGGGCAATTTACGCTCCTTCTGCGCCTACTTCCCGTAGAAGCGAAGAACCTCGCGATCGGTTTCAATCTCGCGATCACCTCACTCGTCGCCGCCGTCGCACCAATCATCGGCGGTGGCCTTTTACAATGGGCGCTCGCCCGCTGGAGCGACGACCTCGCAGTTTACCACGTTTGCTTTTTACTCCAACCGCTCCTCTCTCTGGTCGCGGCGGGTATATTGCTACGCGTCCACGAGCCTGCGGCAGGCTCGCTCACGATGGTCTTCGGCGCCATGCGCAACATCCGCACCCTTGGTGGCGTCCTCGGCTTGGATTTCTTGATCAACTACGTCTTTTACCGCGCCCCCAACAAACGCCGCTAGTCGCTTTTATACAGCGCTGTCCCAAGCTAATCGCTGCAGTGAGCAGGGAGCCCGAACCCCAACATCAAACTCTATCCGAGGTAGCGGAAGAACGGCTGGCGCGCGCCTAAGACTGTTAAATGGACAGGAAAATGCGCCTTATAATGAAGCGTTGGATTAAGCGGAAAGTTCACGGACTGCTACTCTTTTCTCGTGGATTACGTTTTCTAAGCGTCGGATTCATCGGCCCTAGCGGTATGGGACTGGGCGGCGGCGGCATTGACTCGATCAACAAAAATCTCGTCGGCACGCTCTACATTGATTTAGCCAACGCGAAAACCAAAGAGCTGTTCTGGCAAGGTGAAGGCTAACTCAAGGAAAACATCAGCGAGATAGACGAAAGAATTAGTCAGCAAGATCCTCGCCCAATATCCCCTAGGTAAAATCTGCCGGCGAACTACCGTTGCTCTGCCACCAATACCGCAACTTACCGTTGCAGTTTTTTGTTTCCCTTAAGCGCGCAGCACCAAGGCTGCTATCACGCCCGCCGCCCGCATGACCGAATCGCCCCTGCCGCTATTTACCCTCACGGGCAACCTCCTCGCCGAGCGAACCCTCACGTTCCCCACTTGGAGCGCCGGCCGCACTCAACGCGCCACCGCCGAAACCTTCCAAGTCGGCGGCAAGGGCATCAACGTCGCCAAAATGCTCACGCTCCTCGGCGCGCCCAACACCGCCCTCGTCTTCACCGGCGGCGCCACCGGCGACGAATGCCTCGCTTGGCTCGGTCGCTCCGGCCTCGCCTTCCGCACCTTTCCATCGACCACACCCACCCGCACGGGCACCGTCATCCGCGCCTCCGGCCAACCCGAGACGACCTATCTCGGCCTCGACGCCGCGCCGGACGCCGCCGCGCTCCGCGCCTGCGCGGATTTTCTCGATGCTCAACCCGCCGGCCTCACCCTAGCCCTTTGCGGTAGTTTCCCCGGCTGGACTCTCCCCGACTTCGATGTGCTCCGCGCCACCCTCACCCGCTGGATCGCCCGCGGGACCCTCGTCGCCGATACTTATGGCCCGCCGCTCGCGTGGCTGATCGCGCGCCCTGTAGCTCTCGTTAAAATTAACGCCGACGAACTCCGCGCCCTTGCCCCCGATCTCACCCATCTACCCTCCCACGCCGACGCGCAACGCTGGATCGTCACCGACGGCCACCGCCCCATTCAGCTCCGCGATCAGTCTGGAACTCTTCCAGAAATTACTCCGCCTAAGATCGAAGAAATTTCCGCCACCGGCTCAGGGGATGTCTTTCTTGCATGTGTGCTACACGCCTGGTGCAACCGAGGATACGAGCTTTCCGCAGCCGTAAAATTCGCCCTGCCGTACGCCGTCGCCAACGCGGCGCACCCTGGAATTGCCGAATTTCCCGAACCTACTCCGATCACTTCCCATAATTTCACCAAATAAAGCCTTGCTTTCACGCTTCAAAAACCGCTTTTTCAGCGGTTTTATTTATGAAAGCCACTATCAAGACCCAAGGCCAGCAGTTCACTGTCACCGAGGGCGACGTTCTCATCGTCAATCGCTACCC
>CANGCX010000022.1 GCA_947452315.1 Opitutia bacterium
CGGGCGATGACAATACCGGAATAAATCTGGATGCGCTCTTTGTCGCCTTCACGGACCTTCGTGTGGACGCGGACACCGTCACCGACTTTAAACGGCGTGATGTCTTTTTTCACCTGAGAGGCGGTGATCTGGCTGATGATCGGGTTCATGCTTTGAGTTTAGTTGAGTAAATCGGGTCGGACGGAAGATGTTTTTTCCACCTGTCGCGCGTGCCGCCATTTTTCGATTTCGGCATGATTACCAGAGAGTAAAACTTCTGGTATGGACATACCCCGGAATTCGGCGGGACGCGTGTATTGAGGAAAGTCGAGCAACTTGTTAGTGAAGGATTCGTGCGTCAACGACTTTTCCTCACCTAGCACCCCCGGGATAAATCTGGCCAGTGCATCGAGGACCACGGCCGCGGCTAAAGTGCCATTGGTCAGCACATAATCACCAATACTAATCTCCTGGTCGATCACGCCATCACGGATACGTTGATCGATACCCTCATAGTGGCCGCTCAAAAAAACGAGGTGTTTTTGACGAGATAGATCCAACGCGAGAGCTGGAGACAAAGGAATCCCGTCCGGCGTCAGATAGATCCGGCGGCAGCCGGGAGTTTGCAACTGCTCGATTGCTGCAAAAACCGGCTCGGGCTTGAGCACCATTCCGGCGCCGCCGCCAAAGGGGCGATCATCGGCTGTGCGATGTTTGTCCGTCGTCCACTTACGCAAATCGTGAACATCAACCGCCAAATGACCGGCTTCGATCCCGCGGCCCAAGATGCTCTCGGTCAAAAAACCATCGAGCATCCGAGGGAAAAGCGTGATGATGTCGATCCGTAGCATGCCGTTAGGAGGGGCTGAAAAGAAAAATCGCCCAAACCTTGCGGCCGGGCGACTTAGAGTGATGACGTTGGTCGCCGATTATGAGGCGGCAACTTCAGCAGGAGCCGCACGGCGGGCGCGCTTGATCATGGCGTGAAGAGTTTCCGTGGGCTTAGCGCCCTTGCCAACCCAGTAGTCGACGCGATCAAGCTTCACCTTGAAACCGTTAGCCTTGGCGCGGGGATCGTAAGTACCGATCGTTTCGACCGGGTCGCCATCGCGGCGGGAACGGGCTTCGGCAACAACAACACGGTAATGCGGTTGGTGAATAGCGCCGATGCGGGTGAGACGGATTTTGAGAGCCATGACGATAGGTTTGCGGATCAGTTCTTAGTTGAAAAGCGGAAGAAAAGACGCGGCCACAATCAGCTTGTCAAGCCCCTACTCCCACCACTGTGTTCCCGTTCTTATGCTCAAAGCTGGCATCGTCGGTCTGCCCAACGTTGGCAAGTCCACTCTCTTTAACGCGCTCACTCGTTCCCGCAAGGCCGAGGCTGCCAACTATCCTTTTTGCACGATCGACCCCAATGTCGGCGTCGTAGTGGTGCCTGATGAACGCGCCTACGTGCTGCAAAAAATCGCCAAAACCAATGTAGTCGTACCCGCCGCGATCGAGTTTGTTGACATCGCAGGCTTGGTAGCCGGAGCCAGCAAAGGCGAAGGCCTCGGCAACCAATTTCTAGCCAACATTCGCGAAGTAGATGCCATCGTCCAAGTCGTGCGTTGCTTCGAAGATAACGACATCATCCACACGATGGGTGGCGTCGATCCGGTCCGTGACATTGAGGTGATCACCACCGAACTGGTCCTCGCCGATTTGGATGCCGTCACCAAGCGCATCGACAAGACTCAGAAAAAAGCCAAGTCGGGAGATAAAGAAGCCATCGCCGAAATGGCGTTACTCGAAAAGCTTTCCCCGCACCTGAACTCCGGTAAGACCGCCAACACCTTCGCGGCCACTCCAGAGGAAGTGGCGATGATGAAGTTGTTTCAACTACTTACCGCTAAGCCCGTGCTCTTCGCCTGTAACGTAGCCGAGAGCGACCTCGCCACGGCCGAAGCCAACCCCTTTGTGAAACAAGTCGCCGAATTCGTGCGCACGCATCACGACGCGGCTTACGTGCCGATCAGCGCCAAAATCGAGTCAGAGCTCATCGACTTGCCCGCTGACGAAGCCAAAGCGTTCCTCAAAGATCTCGGCGTGGATGACTCTGGCGTATCCGCACTGATCAAAGGCACCTACAACTTGTTAGGCCTGATGACCTACTTCACCGCCGGCGAAAAAGAAGTACGCTGTTGGACAATCGTCAAAGGATGGAAAGCACCGCAGGCCGCCGGGGTCATTCACACCGACTTCGAAAAAGGCTTCATCAAAGCCGAAATCGTTTCCTACCACGATCTCACCACACTCGGCAGCGTCGCAGCCGCTCGTGAAGCCGGCAAGTATCGCCTCGAAGGCAAAGAATACGTCTTCGCCGATGGCGACGTCGCTCTTTTCCGGTTTAATAAT
This sequence comes from Opitutia bacterium, assembly GCA_947452315.1. Classification (GTDB taxonomy): domain Bacteria; phylum Verrucomicrobiota; class Verrucomicrobiia; order Opitutales; family Opitutaceae; genus Tous-C4FEB. Next base: position 2,380 of record CANGCX010000022.1, read on the forward strand.
TAAACGGCAGCACCACGCTGCAGGCCGAGATTCGAGGCCGTTTTAGTAAGTTCAAATTTACTGCGTCTGTCCGCCGGCCAGACGCAGATCTTTTTTACAGCGGAGCGCCGTCTCCACGGCCAAAGCCACGCCGAAGACCATGTCTTCTAGCGGCAAACTCGCCTGCCCCTTCTGTGCCTGCTCGGGCAAATAGGGCACGTGGATAAAACCGCCTCGCACACCCTTGCTCGTGCGTAACGTATGCATTAAACCATAGAAAACGTGGTTACAGACAAACGTCCCTGCTGTCTGCGACACCTCACTCGGCACCCCCACCTCGCGCAGCGCCGCTACGATCGCCTTCACGGGCAACGTTGAAAAATACCCCGCCGGCGCGCCCCTCACTATCGGCCGATCCACTGGTTGTGCGCCGGCATTGTCGGCAATGCGCGCGTCATCGATATTAATCGCCACACGCTCCGGGGTGATTGCCGCACGCCCACCCGCTTGTCCCACACAAATGACCAACGCGGGCCGATGCACACCTATCAACCGCTTCAATTCCGGTATTGCCGCGCCAAACACACAGGGCAACAGCGCCCCCACCACCCTATGCCCCGCGATTACTGTGCCGTTTAAATTTCGGGCGATTTCCTGTGAGGGATTGATCTCTGCGCCGTCAAACGGCTCGAAGCCTGTGACCAAAACCGTCCGCGTTTTTAGATTAGTTTTCATTTAAAAAATCGGCCCTGGTCGTGTTTCATTTTTAAAATCGATACACGAGCACCATCATTAAAATTACATTGGCCGCGAAAATCACCAAAGCCAAAGGCGCCTGCGCTTTGATCACGGCGTGTTTGTCGTCGAGCTCCAGCAACATCGCAGGCACCAAATTAAAATTCGCCGCCATCGGCGTAAGCAATGTCCCGCAATATCCCGAAAGCATCCCAATCGCCGCCATAATCGCCGGATTTCCTCCGTGTAATATCACGATAAACGGCAAGCCGATTCCACCCGTGATCACCGCAAACGCCGCGAAAGCATTCCCCATCACCATCGTGAACAGTGCCATCCCGCCGCAATACGCCAAGACCGCTACCCATGGCACGTCCGTCGGCACCGCCTGCGTTACCAATCCAGCCACGACCTCGCCTACACCGGCCTTCGCAAATATGCCACCAAGTGCGGCCAACATTTGCGGCAATATCAGTGACCAACCTAACGTCTGAAGCAATCGACTGCCTTCCCGCGAGGCTGCACCAACGCTCGCGCCCGTCGTGCGCATAGCGACTATCAGCGCGAGCATCGCACCGAGACTAAGAGCTATTAAGGTGACCTGCTTTGTCTCCACCAGCCACACCTCGCCGATATGCAACTGACCCAAAACCATCGTTCCAAGAACCGCTGTCGCCGGGATCAGCAAAGCCGGCCAAAAAATCCGATTCTCCAAACGCTCCGCATGACCCAGCCGTTCATCTCGAGAAGCCTCGTTAGTCGCACCACGCGTGACTTGACCAGTAGCCGCAAGCCCTACCATCCCCACGACGAGATAGCCAACGAATGTAGGCGGCAGCACTTTAGCGCCGATAAAAGTCACGCCCAGCAATGCCCAAAACAATGAAGAACCCCAGCGTCGCGGATGCTCTGACTCAGCTACGATCCGGCCCGCCAGCACAAACAAATACAAACCCACGAGCGCATAGCAGGTTTCAACGGTAATAATTTTCATTGGGCACCTCCAGCCTTCTGATCGATAGAGGCAGCCCGATCGATGCGACGATCCAGCAGACGACACCTCCACCACATCGCCGCAAAAGCGATGAACGCTGTCGGAATACCCCACAACGCCATCGCCCATACACTCACGTTCATTCCCTGCGCCTCGAAAAATCCTTTCATCAAAAGAATCGCTCCCACCGCGATGAAAATGTCCTCTCCAAAAAAATTACCTATATTTTCACCTGCAGCCGCATGGGCGCGGATGCTGACCACGCTTGCAGGCGACAACTCGCCCCCTCGTCTCCGCGCGGCGGCCTCGGCCATCGGCGCAACCAACGGTCGCACCGCACCGGCATGCCCGCCAATACTCACACCCAGACTAATCGAGATCTGACGAACAGCCGTATATAATAAAATGACGCGTCCGGCTGTCGCCGCCTTGGAGCGACGAATCAACACCTCTGCGCGTTCTTTCAAGCCATAGCGCTCAAGTAAACCCACGACCGGCAACATCAACACGATCGGTAAGGTCATCGCCCGATTATCCGAAAAATATTTTCCGATCATCGCCATAATATCGTTCAACGAAAACCCCGCAGCGAATCCTGTTGCCAGGCCCGCCGCCAAAACAACGAGCAGCGTATTTACCCGAAGCGCAAATCCAGCCGCAATGAGTGCGACGCCGATAAGTTTGATCATGCGCCCCACTCCCTGAGTGCAATTCCTGATGCGCGCAACTCCCCTCCTAGCCGACGCGCAAACGCCACCGCGTGCGCCCCGTCTCCATGCAGACATATTGTGTCCGCCACAACTGCGATCGACGTACCGTCGGTCGCAAGCACCACCCCTTCTCGTACCATTCGTATCACCTGCGCGACGGCCGTCGCCTCATCTGTGATCAAAGAGTCCGAACGTGAACGCGGGGTGAGCGAGCCATCGGGTTGATACGTGCGATCCGCAAATACCTCGTTCGCGACACGCAATCCCCGCGCCAGACCCGCCCGGACCAACTCGCTTCCCGCCAATCCAAAAAGTATCAGGCTAGAATCGCAGGCATAAACCGCCTCGGCGATCACCTCTGCCACGGCGCGATCCCGCGCAGCGAGGTTGTAAAGCGCGCCATGGGGTTTCACGTGCCGCACCGACCCCAGTTCGAGCAATGCCTCGATCTGCTCCGTGACCAAATCATGCAACGCACAAGCCGAGAGTGCGTGTTCCACGCGACCAAAATTCGCTCGATCCGCGAAACCCGGATGCGCCCCCACAGCCACGCCGTGCGCCCGCGCCAAGGCCACTGTGGCGCGCATCGTCGCTTCATCTCCAGCATGGGCACCACAGGCGATGTTCGCCGATGTAATGAGCGGCATCAGCGCGGCATCACACCCTACGCCCTCGCCGAGATCACAATTAAGATCAATGGAAACGTACACTTTTAGCGGATTTTTTGAGATAGGCCTTCACGCAGCATCGCGAGCGTTTGTTCCCGTGCAAGCCACCGCTCTTGCGCTTCCTCAATCGAAACCACCCGAAAGCGCACCGAATCTCCCGGCCGCAACTGCGCCAATAACGGCAAATCTACACCGATTACATGCGCGAGTTGCGGATAACCGCCGATAGTTTGAGCATCTGCCAACAGCACGATCGGTTGTCCATCGGGCGGCACCTGCACGGTCCCCGGAGCCACTGCGGAGGAAAGCAAATCACTGTCTAGCGTCCGCGCGAGAGCCGCACCCGCCAAACGCATCCCCATGCGATCCGACAGCGGTGTTACATTAAACACTGACTTTAACCACGCATCGCCAAACTCAGCCGCCTGCGCACCCAAAACGACCCTGACGGTGGGAGCCGCGCCGTAATTCGGCATAATTCTCGAATCGATCGACCACCGATCCGCAACCTCGCGGAAAGCCACCCCAATCGGCAAAATATCACCGACTTGCAACGCTCGCCCCTGCCATCCCCCCAAGCCGGCGCGGCTATACGTGCTGCGACTCCCCAATACGGGCATGACTCCGATTCCGCCTGCGAACGCAAGAAAACCGCGACACCCTTTGGTGGCAGGACCGAATTTGAGGCGTTGACCCGTTCGCACGGCAACCGGTCGCCACGCCTCACAGCCGGCAAACTCAGCGCCGGTGAGCGCGATCCATCCGTCGGATAAAAATTCGATCTCAGGTCCCAACAACGTCAGCTCGAGCACGGCGGCATTTTCTGCATTACCCACGAGCAAATTCGCCACGCGCGCGGCAAACGCATCCATCGCTCCGCTCAAGGGCACTCCGGCCGCCCGTTGTCCCACGCGTCCCAAATCCTGCACCGTAGTCCACATCCCCGCCTGCACTACGCGGAAAGCCCTAGCGGCCGCATCCACATTCTTTTTTCCAACTCTTCGCTCGATCGCTACTTCGTCTACCACTTCGTTAGAGGTCATTTCAAGCGCGCCGGGCTGCGGCGCAACCGCCCGAAAGCGCACGCGATCACCGACGCGCAACCACGACGGTTCCGAGCGCGTGGCATCAAATAATTTCAAATCAGTACGTCCGATAATCTGCCAGCCTCCGGGGGTTCCAATAGGGTAAACTCCCGTCTGCACCCCGCCGATCCCAACCGATCCAGCAGGCACTTTGGCCCGGGGCGTCGCTCGACGTGGTATCGCCAACTCTGACGGCAATCCGCTCAAATACGGGAATCCCGGCGCAAAACCGATTGCCTGTACGCGATACTCCGCACCGCTGTGTCGCGCAATGACCTCAACTTCCGTTAAGCCCGTATGCGCCGCCACCTCCGGTAAATCCATCCCCGCATCAGCCCCGTAAGACACGGGTATGTCCACGCAACGACCGCACCTTTTTTCTCCATCGCGCTCAGTCGCGCCTTGAGCGGACGGAAATGGCACCGGCACAGCAGCGATTTTTTGTTTTAATATTACATAAGGTGAAACCCCCGCTTTCAAACCGACGACCCTCAACGGATCATAAAACACCGTGATACTCACATATGCCGGCACCACATCTACCACTCCTGGCAATTGGGCCTCGACGAGCGCCCTCTTCCACGATGACACGATTGAGAGCACGTCCGCCTGCAAGTCTCCCTCAAAGGTTACGACGAGGGCGGCATCACCCAGCGGCTCGATGGTCATACGTTGATCTCACTCTAGTATTCGACCGACACAAAATAAAAAAATGCAACGCTTACGGCACCTCTACGTCACATTACCAGACTTGCGCCGCGCACGAGATGAACCACGTTAATTTTCTCTAATCATGTATCACGTGCGTGCCCTTCATCGCTGGCTAGTGACCGCGTCAGCTTGGCTTGTGCTAGGTCATGCATTGATGGCACATCCTGGAACCGATGTAGCCATCATCGATCTTAGCACACTGATTAGCTCCTCCCCGGATAGCGCAGAACTTCGGCTGCGCCGAGCGACTTGTTACATTGAACATCAGCGATGGTCCGAAGCGGCAGCCGATATCGATCACGCGGCCAGGCTCTCTCCCGATCACCCCGACCTCGCTCTAGCCCGAGCGGAGTATTTTCTCGCGAGCAATGAACCCCTAGAGTCCATTAAAGCGCTCACCTCGCATCTTGTTTCCCATCCCACTGATCCCGCCGCCCACATCCTCCGCGCCCGAGCGCGCGCACGTAGCGGCGACCTCGTCGGCGCCCAAAGCGATTTTCAACTCGCGCTGCGCCACCTCCCGGAACCGAAGCCCGAACTCTGGCTAGAGGCCAATGCCCTCATCACCGAGTCGGTCTCAGCCCTCGCTGATCTAGAAACTGGCCTCACCCGTCTCGGCCCCGTGCCCGCGCTCGAGGAACGCGCCCTTAGACTCGAACTTCAACTCGGTCGTACCGAATCCGCCCTGCAACGACTCACTCGCCTCGCCACGCAAGCCGAGCGACCTGAAACCTACCACCGCCGCCGCGGCGATATTTTAGTTCAAGCCAACAGACTCCCCGAAGCTCGTCGCGCTTACGCCGAGGCCCTCGCTGCCATTGACCGTCTACCTGACTGGCTTCGCCAAAGCGAACCCACCCAACAACTCATCGTCCAACTCACTCCCTTAGCCACATCCAGACTTTAATTCACCATGAAACTCCCCTCGTCCCTGCTTTTACTAGCTCTTATCGCCGCCCCTTTTGCTCAGGCCGCAACCACTATTGTACGTGGGCCCTACCTTCAACTCGCGACACCAACCAGCATCGTCGTTCGCTGGCGCACCGATAACACAGAGCCATCAAGTGTGCGCTATGGTCTCGCGGCCAATCAACTCACTCTGACAGCCAAGTCCGAAGGCATCAGCACCGACCACGTTGTTCAACTCGCCAAGCTTCAACCCAACACACGCTATTTTTACGCTCCGCTCACCGGCAATGACAAACCCGCAAAACCTGGCGCAGAAGATGTATCTCCTTCGGCTCCCATAAGCAGCTTCATCACCCCGCCTCTTCCCGGCCCTGCTCAACCTACTCGCGTCTGGGTCCTCGGTGATCCCGGCACGAAGAACGCCACGCAAGCCGCCGTCCGCGACGCGTACTATAAATTTAATGGCAACCACACCACCGACCTCTGGCTCATGCTCGGCGACAACGCCTATTCCGAGGGCACCGATGCGGACTATCAAAAAGCCGTTTTCGAGATGTACCCCACCCTCCTGCGCACTGTCCCACTTTGGCCCACGCTCGGCAACCACGACGGCAAAAGCGCCAACTCCCTGACTCAGTCCGGCGTTTATTACGATATTTTCAGTCTACCCACGATGGGCCAAGCGGGCGGCGTGCCCTCAGGTACAGAGGCCTATTACTCTTTCGATCATGCCAACATCCATTTCATTTGCCTCGATTCCAACGACAGTCCGCGCGATGCCGACGGCGCCATGGCCCAATGGCTCCGCGCCGATCTAGCAGCCACCACCCGCGACTGGATAATCGCCTTCTTTCATCATCCCACCTACACCAAAGGCACTCACGACTCCGACAAAGACAGTGACTCCGGCGGCCGCATGAACGACATGCGGGCCAATTTCCTCCCCATCCTTGAGGCCGGCGGAGTGGATCTTATACTTAGTGGGCACTCCCACGATTACGAACGCTCTCACTTCATCGACGGACACTATGGTAAGAGCCAAACTTGGGAACCACGCTACATCCGACAAGCCCGCGACGGTCGTCCCGAAGGCCAAGGCGCGTACACCAAACCCCGCGCCCGCACCCCACACTCCGGTGAAATCTCCGTCGTCACTGGTAGCGCTGGTCACGCTAGCTCGACAGCCATACCGCTAAACCACCCCGCCATGTGGATCTCTCTAAATGAAGCAGGCTCCTCCGTTATCGATATCGAAGGACTAAAACTAAATTTCACCTTCCTCAACGAAACTGGTGTAATCCGTGATACGTTCACAATTGAGAAAAAGTAAATAGGCCGACCCGCGCAGATTTTCTTCATCCCGAAACCCTGCACGGATTTCGCAGGGTTAGAGTTGAACTTTAGCCACGCTGGAGGATTAATTAGGCTTCCATGCGCCACTGCTTGCTCTCTCTAGCCGCCATTACGTTGCTCGGCCTGACGTCTTGTCGCGATTCCAAGATTACCACCTATCGCGTACCGAAGGAAAAAAGTCCTGCGATAGCCGCAGCCCCAGCGGCCGCCGCCAACGCTCCCGGCGCCACCATGGCCAACACTGCAGTTACCACTGCAAATGGCCCTGGCCTCACGTGGACGGCCCCGGCCCAATGGACCGCCAAACCCACCTCCGCCATGCGCAAAGGTAGCTACGCAATCACTGATGACTCTGGCGCCACCGCTGATCTTTCGATTACTGCATTCCCTGGTGATGTCGGCGGGGATCTCGCCAATGTGAACCGCTGGCGCGGCCAAATCCAACTTCCACCGCTCGCCGCTGCTGAACTCGCCAGCGCGACCAACCATATCGACGTCAACGGCCTCCACCTAACCACTGTGGATTTCACCGGTGGCTCCTCCACCACGCCGCAGCGCGTGCTCGGCGCCATCATCCCCGTCGGTAACGCCACGTGGTTCTTCAAACTCTCCGGCCCTGCTGCTCTAGTAGGCCGAGAACAAGCCGCCTTCGCTGCGTTTCTGCAAACCATCCGCGCCCCAAGCGCCACTCCATGAGCGACCTCATCCGCCAATTTCGTGATTTTTTTGTTTCGTTGAGGCTCACGGTCGTACTGATCGCGCTCTCTATCTTGCTCATCTTCGCCGCGACCCTCGATCAGGTGAATCTCGGCATCTGGGCTGTCCAACAGAAATATTTCCACTCGCTCTTCGTCATGTGGCGCATCGGCGACATCCCTGTGCCTATCTTCCCAGGCGGCTACCTCATCGGGGGCTTTCTACTGATCAACCTCATCGCCGCCCAAGTCACCCGCTTTAAACTCACCGCCAAAAAATCCGGCATCTGGCTTACGCATATCGGCCTGATCCTTCTGCTGATCGGCGAACTTCTAACCGGCCTCTGGCAGGAAGAATTCGCACTCCGACTTGACGAGGGCGAAACCAAAAATTTCTCCGAAAGCTACCGCTCCAACGAACTCGCGATCACTGATACCACTGACCCGAAATTCGACGATGTCGTCGCCATACCAGAAAAATTTATCGCGCGAGGGGACCCAATCCAACAAGCCAAACTTCCTTTCCGCGTTGTACCTAAGATTTATTACCCCAACGCCTCCCTCTCCGCGCGCGATGCCAACACATCAGGCGCCACAACAACCCTCGCAACGACAGGTATTGGTCTACAAGCCACAGCGACGCCACTCCCGCTCACCTACAAACAAAACGAACGCAACGCACCTGCAGCCTACATTGAACTCGCCGGCCCCGAGGGCTCTATCGGTACATGGCTCGTCTCTGCCGACCCGCGCTTCCCACCGCAAAGTTTTGAGTACGCGGGCCGCATGTGGAAAATCGCCTTCCGCTTCGAACGCAGCTACAAACCCTATTCGCTCACTCTGCTCAAATTCTCCCACGATCGCTACGCCGGCACCGAAATCCCGAAAAATTTCTCTAGCCGCATCCGCCTCAACTCGCCCGATGGCCGCGACGACCGCGAGGTCCTAATCTACATGAACAACCCGCTGCGCTACGCGGGCCTCACATTCTATCAAGCCGGTTTTGAAAACGATGATAAGACTACCATCCTTCAAGTCGTCCGCAATCCTAGCTGGCAACTTCCCTACATTGCCTGCGCGCTGATGACCCTAGGTCTCATCATACAATTCTGCATCCACTTGGTAGCGTTCATTGCCCGCCGCCGTCCCGCCCCTACCGCCGTCGCATGAAAAAAATCATTCCGCTCCTCGTCCTGCTGCTCGGCGCGCTCTATCTCGGCAGTAAAATAGTGCCCGAACGCTCCACGTCACAATTCGACTTAGCAGCTTTCGGCGAACTTCCAGTCCTGCTCAATGGCCGTCTAAAACCGTTGGACACAGTGGCCCGGAGTTCCTTAATGCAGTTTCAAGGCCGGCAGCGCGTGAGCGATCCAGCCGACAGTGAGCCGCAAGTAAATTCACCTACCGAATGGCTGGTGAATGTCTTCTTTATCTCGTCCAAAGCAGATTCATATCCAGTCTTCAGAATCGATTCACCGGATCTACTCAGCCTCTTGGGAATATCAGAAGAGGACGCCAAAGTCCGTTACGCGAGTCCTCCCAAACAATTCATGGCCGTGCTGGGCTTTCTACCTTCTACGCGCTCACGCTTTTCGTACGAGAAAATTGCCCCCAAGATATCCGAGTTAGAGCGGCAAGCCAAACTAGCTAACCCGATAGAAAGTGCCGTGCGCACGCCGTTCCAAAATGCCGTGGTCCAGCTCTACGGCTCACTCGTGCAGTATCAGCAGCTCAAGCATACTTTGGCTCCGCCAACAACCGACGACTTTCTGGCGGAGCTGCTCCGTTTCCAAAAACTACTTCCGACGGGAATCACAGCGGTAAGAGCCAAACAGGCGGGTCAACCTCACGATACTGAGACGGCGCAGGCCATGATTGAATTGGGGCAGCGTTACCTCTTCATGTCGGAGGTCACCTCCATTTTAGCCATCCCGCCAGTCAGCGGTGTCATTGATGATAATGCGTGGAGCACCACTGGACAATCGCTCTTGGGCGCCTTCCAACGCGGTTCGGTCGATTCCTCGGTCCTAGCCTATGCCGGACTCGGCTATGCTTGGCGTCAGAACCAGCCCGAGCAGTTCAACAAGCTCATAGAGCTCTATCGGTCACAAATCCAAAAGCGTTTTGAGCTTCAACTAAGGAAGACTCACGCGGAAGTGCGCTTCAATGCCGCCGAACCTTTTTATGCGAGCATGACACTTTATGTTTTCGCATTTCTTTTCGCAATCGTCTCGTGGCTTAAATGGCCCGAGATCCTCGGCCGCTCGGCATTTTATTTGATCCTCATCGCCTGGCTTGCGACGACCGCCGGCATCGCTACGCGCATGTGGCTAGAAGGTCGCCCACCTGTCACCAATCTCTACTCTTCCGCGCTCTTCATCGGCTGGGGCTCAGTCGGACTTTGCCTCATCCTCGAGGCGATCTACAAAAACGCCATCGGCAGTGTCGCCGCCGGTCTCACCGGTTTCGCCACCTTGCTGATTGCCCATCACCTCTCGCTGACCGGCGACACCCTCGAGATGATGCGCGCCGTGCTCGACTCCAACTTCTGGTTGGCGACCCACGTTGTGATCGTGACCATCGGTTACTCGGCCACCTTCCTCGCCGGTTTTCTCGCGATCATTTACATTCTACGTGGAGGATTTACTCGCTCTCTCGATAAAGCCAGTGCGGAGGCTCTCGTGCGCATGGTTTATGGTATCATCTGTTTCGCGACACTTTTCAGTTTTGTCGGCACCGTCCTAGGGGGCATCTGGGCTGACCAATCCTGGGGTCGCTTCTGGGGCTGGGACCCGAAGGAAAACGGAGCGCTCATCATAGTCCTATGGAATGCCCTAATTTTGCACGCTCGCTGGGGTGGCCTCATCAAAGCACGTGGCCTCATGGCGCTCGCAGTCTTTGGCAACGTCGTTACCAGCTGGAGCTGGTTTGGGACCAACATGCTAGGGGTGGGCCTTCACAGCTACGGATTCACCGATTCCGCCTTCATGGCGCTCATCATTTTTGTTGTCAGCCAACTCGCCTTAATCGCCCTCGCCGTTCGTCCTTTGGCGAAGTGGCGCAGCTTTCAATAATCTTAACTGGCAACGTCGCTCAGGCGCCTAGTAATTCCTCGGCGTGGGCCAATGCGCTCTTAGCCGTACGATCACCCAACATCCGCGCCAACTCGCTGACGCGAGCCTTACGATTGTCCTGAATCGGAGCGATGCCTACGACCGCCCGATCCTTGGATTGATCCTTTGTCACAACAAAGTGCGACGCGGCTTGCGCTGCCACTTGCGGCAAATGCGTAACGCATAACACCTGATGACTCTTCGCGATTGCCGCCATTTTCTCTCCGACCACGCGTCCAATCTCGCCGCCGACATTCGCATCAACCTCATCAAAAACTAGTAATGGCACGTCATCCAAATCGGCCAACACCGTCTTCAAAGCCAACATCACACGGGCTAGCTCGCCGCTGGATGCGATCCGACTAAGTGGTAAGGGCGCCTCACCGACATTGGGCGAAAACAAAAACTCGCACGCGCAATCGCCCGTAGGCCCCGGTTGCGCGAGATCCACAATCCGCACATGAAAATCCGCCTTCTTAAATCCGAGTTGTGCGATCCCTTTGGCGGCACTCTTGGCGAGTTCCTTAGCGGCCTTTTCGCGCACTAGGCGTAAAGCCGCCCCCTCTTTCCGCAAAGCCTGTTCTGCATGCGTGATTTGTTTTTCCAACCGCGCCAGCGCGCCCTCGAGGTCGCCTTGCACTTCAAGGCGCAGTTTCAATTCATCGCGTGCCGCGAGAACCGCTACGAGGTCAGCACCATGTTTACGTTTCACCTCAAGCCAGGTGTTCATGCGTTCGGTGAGTTGCTCAGCTTGCTCAGGATCAAATTGAAGTTCCGCGCCTAGAGCCGCGAATTCCGCCCCAAGATCGTTAACCTCGATTGAGGCAGCCGCGAGTCGCTCAGCGAGCGTTTTGGTCGAAGGATCAATTTCCTCAAGCGTTCGCGCTTCACGTAATAACCCAGCAACGCGTCCTTGCACACCGTCTTCACCGACAAGGCCATTGGCCAGCGCTTGGGTGAGTTCTATTAATTCTTGGGCTCGATTCATCCGCTTGAAATCACGTTCCAGCGTCTCGATCGCATCGGAGGTAAGTTCAAGTGCCTCTAGCCGTGTAAGTTGATTCTGTAAAAACTCGAGTTGGCTTGGAGAGAGTTTCGTTTCGCCGAGAATTTTTTCCCGATCGAGACAACGCTCCCGCCATATCCCATATTTCTGCTGATAGGCGAACAAGGCCGTCGCGGAACGGCCGTAGAGATCTAGCAGTTCCAGTTGGCAATTGTCCTTGAGCAAGCGTCGCGGCTCGCTGGGCCCATGGAAATCAACCCAATGTTCACCTAAACGTTGCAGCACAGCCAAAGTGGCCAGACTACCATTGACGGTAATTTTCGGCGCTTTCTCGCGCGAGACACTACGTTTAAGGATCATCAACCCGTCCTCGCATTCGGGCAATTCAAGCTCCGCCAGCACGCCGTTAATGACTTTGGGTTTCGTAAAAAAAAGCGCTGCTTCGACTTCACAAGAGGGGGCGCCCTGGCGAATGATGGTCTTATCGGCTCGTTCACCCGCGAGCAAGCCGAGCGCCCCGAGTAAAATGCTCTTACCTGCGCCGGTCTCGCCTGTGACTGCTGTAAAACCAGCTTCGAAATCGAGAGACACTTCCTCCAAGAGGGCTAGGTTGCGAACATGCAGCGATTGAAGCATGTAGCCACTGGGGACAAAAAATCCCGCTGTTTCAAGTGCGACGACGTGAAAGATGGCCGCTTTTTTGAGGCACACCCGTTACGTGCCCTCCAAACGAGCTGGTTAGACCTCGTCCAACGGACGCGTGGCGTCACCGAAACTTGCTAATCGCACGTCCATTTTGTCCATCATGGAGAGATAAAGGCGGCACATCTGTCGGTCAGGCTTACCGGTGTAGTCGAGGATGCGTCCGCCTTTAATACGTCCACCACCACCACCAAGCATAACAACAGGGAGCTGACGCGCCTCGTGATTACCTGTCAGCATCGACGAACAAAATAGCAGCATGCTGTTATCAAGCAGCGTGCGCGGGCCCTCTTGAATTGCGTCCATCTTGCTTGCGATGTAAGCCACCTGCTGCGTGAAAAACTGATTCACCTTGAGCCAGTCCACTGAATCGGAATGCGAAAGCAGATGATGAATCATGTAATCCACCCCGAGATTCGGAAACCGCAATGAGGAGTGATCGTTGTTAAGCTTGAGCGAAGTAATACGCGTCGCATCCGTCTGAAATCCCATCACCAGAATGTCTGCCATGAGCCGCATGTGCTCACCGATATCTTGCGGGATGCCATCAGCCGGCCTCGCCATGTTTGGTTTCGTCAATGTAGGCCGCCATCCTTGCAGCTCACCTTTCTTACCGGCATTTTCGATGCGCAACTCCACGTCACGCACAGAATGGAGATATTCATCTAGTTTTTGCTGATCAGAATTACTCAGCCGTCGACGTAATCCACTCGTATCCTCGAGTACTGCATCCAACACACTTTGATCGCCGCGACGAACCTCATCTTTGAACAAGCGATCGAAAGCCAGCGCCGGATAGATTTCCAAAGGCGTCGGGGTCGTCGGCGAGCTCCACGAGATGTGCGAGCTGTAGAGCATCGAGTAATTTTTATGCACCGATGGATTCGATTTCTCGCATCCGAGCACTAGACTGGGAACCTTGGTGGAACTCCCATAACGCTGCGCGAGCAATTGATCGATGCTGGTGCCAGAACGTATCTCGCCGCCCGAGGCGAGCGGCGCGCCCGAGAGCAAGTTACCCGTTTGCGAGCTATGGATATTCCCTTTTAGCGCCTGCTCGTTGTAGAGACCACGCACGAATAGCATTTTTTTACGGTGAGCAGCGAGCGGGGTGAGCACTTGACCAAGCTCCATGCTCTCACCTTCGCCTTTGGCCCACCACTCTTTACTGTGAAATCCGTTGCCGGAAAAGAGCACCGCCAAACGCACCGGAGCTTCGCTCGCGGCTTCACGACCGCGCGGCTCATCGCCCCAGACATTGAGTGATTCCATCCACGGCAACGCCATCGTGACTCCGACTCCGCGCAAAAAAGTACGACGTGATAGCTGATGGGTTTTCATGGGGTTAAAGTAAACTCACTGTTCGTATTGAGTGTCGCGACCGCGAATTTCGCGAAATTGGCGACTACGTACAATCGCCTCGATCGCAACACCCACTCGATACTCGTTGGCCTGCAAATTCGCACGCATCTCCTCGAGCAGTGGCTCGTCCGATAACATTACTGATCGTCCCAAAGCATAGCCGAGTAATTTACGATTAAATTGAGTGAGGAACGCATCGCGGCGTTTCGTTACGAGATAATCCCGTAAGCCCGCCAAACCATCAATTTGAGTGCCGTCGGCGACTTTTGCTTTAGCGTCAATCAAACGGCCACCGAGATCACGTTCACGCCAGCGCCCGATCGCATCAAACTGCTCCAGAGAAAAACCAAAGGCATCGATCTTGGCGTGGCAGCTAGCACAGCGCGGATCCGATGTATGTTTTTCGGTAAGTTCACGTACCGTCAGCGTCTCGGTCGCTTCATCCTGAGGCAACTGTGGCACATCCTTAGGTGGCCGCGGTAATTTTTCGCCTAAGATAAACTCCGAAATCCAATTACCCCGCAGGATTGGACTCGTACGCGAAGCACCCGACATCTTCGCCAATGTTGTCGCGTGTCCCAAAATTCCCCCTCGTGAAAAAACTTTTACTCCGTCGACGCGGCGCCACGCATCGCCTTTAACTTCTGGAATTCCGTAATGTTGCGCGAGCGCTTCGTTGAGAAATGTATGATCGGCGTTCAAAATCGAAAGCACCGAGCGATCGCCTTGAAAAAAATCTGTGAAAAAACGAATGGATTCTTCATACATTGCGCCACGTAATCCGACAAAGCTCGGGAAGTGCCGATCGCTTTTTTCATCCAACGTATCGAAATCTCGGATATGCAGCCACTGACAGGTAAACTCAATCGCCATGCGCCGTACACGATCGTCTTTCAGCAATCGTGTGGCCTGCGCAGCTAAAACGTCGGGCTCATGCAGTCGCCCCGTCGCAGCCACTTCGAGTAAGGCCTCATCTGGCAGCGAGGACGTCAGGAAGTAGCTTAATCGGGTAGCCAGTTCTCGATCGTTCAAGGGCACCTGCGCCACTGCCGGTCCCGGCGTCTCTCCGCGGTAGAGAAAATACGGCGATACCAAAATCCGCGCCAAGACCAGTCGTACTGCATCCGCATGCGGCAATTCTTTAGCGCGCAAGACACGATAGAGATCACGCAATGTCTCGGCTTCAGCGGAGGTTAGTGGACGGCGATAAGCCCGCTCAGCCCAACCCACTAGCGCATCCACGTGACGCGCTTCACTTTCGGTCAGCATACGTCGAAACGCCGCCGCACGGTCATTGATAGGCTGCCGCAACGGTTCGAAGGCTTTGGGGTCCGCATCCTGCGTCGCGTATTGCCAGAGTTGTTCAAACACATCCACGAGCATCAATGCTTCTTGGCTTACATAGCGCAGGTGCGACCAAAGCCGATCTAGTTGCGCACTTTGCGCTTCATTTAACATCAAACGCTTGAGCGGTTCGTCCTCGCGGTGAAAAAGCGTCAGTGTTACCACTTCATCAATCGGGACAATTTTTTGATAACATAACGCAGCTGGGAAAATATTCCGAAACGCATTGAACCCGTCTGTGTAGCGCGCCCGCGCCACGCTATTTTCGGAAACTACAATTGGGGCCGAATACACCGGCTTGCGAGTGCCCGCGGTCCACAATCCGCTAGCATTGGTTTCTAGCACGGCGCTAGCCAAGCGGCCCTCAGCGTAGTTAGGTTTGGTAGCGAGAATCTGAAGTTGTACGCTACCTTCCGCTCCCGCTTTCGCATCCAGTGTGCCGCTGGCTACGAACTCACTGCCCGCGACCAATTCAGCCGGGAGACGAATCTCAATCACAGCAGGTGCCTGCACGGCCAAGCTGGTCGCATCGACCGCCGCGCCATCACGAAAAGCCTGTCCGAACCTTGAACGGTCTAAGCCGAATTCGTCCACTGGCTTAGTATGGGTTATCCCCTGCGACTGAGCCGATATGAGACGTTCAGAGAATAACGGTCCACCAAACGCCGCTAATTCCTGGTACAAATTTAAACGAGCAGCTTGAGCTTCCTTAACCGCAGCTAAAATGGTCATGTCTGCAGCGCCAACTTCGCTGCTCCGAATCGACGGTCCAGCGATGAGTAAATTTTGGATTTCTAACGCAAGGCGACTTTTCTCAGTGATATCCCCCGCGGTCTGCCATCTCGCCAGCAGAGAGCGCGCAGGAATGATCCGCTGTGGCGTGCCGATCGGATTTTCTGGCTCCGTGTAAAAGTGCCAGACTCCGGCGTGACCAAAACTATCAGCTCGAGGATTACCCAATTGCAGGTTGCTGGATAAATCGGCGGCGAGATTCCAGGTTTGTGGCTGGGCTGAGACAGAGGTGAGCGAGAGATTTACCGCTGTGAGGTCGCAGCCCGCATCACCGCGGCTGCCAATAAGCAGAGAAATCAAATCGCCGGGCAATAATCCGATCGATTCCACCGGATCAATTTTAGCTACTTTACCTGCAGCTAAAGTACCTTGGGCGAGCGTCTGCCGGGTCTGTCCTCGACGCAACTCCAATGCCCAGCGAATGCCGTTGCCGCAGCCGATATGAGCATGGTTAACCGTCGACTCGATGCGGAACGTTTCCGCAACGGGACTGCGCCAGCCGATCACGACTTGGCTTTGAGCCGAAGGATGCACAGCAATGCTGTGCGGTTCCATTGTACCTGGAATACGCACAGTTTGATCTGATGAATTCGCCAGGAGGACCGGCGAATCGCCCTCGCCCCAACCTTGGATAAACGGAAAACTGCCTCGGCCGTGGATCGGTTGCTTGAGCAGCTCTAAGGTGGATACAGATTTGGACTCACCGACCCCTAAATAATCAAACCAAGCCGCCAAGGCCTCGGTACTCACGCCATGCTCTCGGGCGAGTTGGGCGCGATCGAGTCGATCCGTTCGTTCAGCCTGAGCCGCAGCCGCGAGCGCGCCGGCGGTCTGGGCGAATATCACAGCCCGACGTTGAGCGAAATCTCGAGTTACAACCCGAACATCACGCAGGAGCAAATCCGGACGACCCGGCGCAACGAAACGTGGTCGCTCCCAAATAGCAGCATCCTGAGCGTTTCCGTCGCCCGCGTCTGAGGTTAAAAGATACAGCGTGACGTTTCCGTCGACATCGGCCGGCGGGACTTTGAGTCGTAGCTCCTGTCGCGAGGTCAAGGGCTCCACCGCTTCTTGCCACGATTTGGGTCCATCGACTTTGCCGATGTGTCCGACGCTATTGAAACGCCATAGCGCCTGTTGCCATGATTCAATGATGCCTGTGATCGCGGGGACATCGACAGTTTTGGCCGTGCGCCAATGCGCACGAATTTCATCCAACACGAGCGACGATTCCTGCGACTCAAGCATGGTCCAAAGGGCTGCAAGATATTTTGCACTAAGGCCTCGTTCACGCGCGACCGTCTCAGCTGTCTTAATGCCCGATTTAAGTGCAGCCTTTTCATCAAGCAGTGCGCCAAAGTAACGCGCCAGAGGGAGTCTGCCACCCGAATTGGTTTCGACCATATTTCCCTGCAAATTTACTTTCGAACTACCGCGCGCGTCAGTGTACTTCGCGTAAATCGCGCGAATTTTAGCCATCAATTCATCGGTTTGATCGCGTCTGGTCGTTGCGGCTGAGAACTCAATCCCATCGGGCAATAGTAACGCGTGTTCGGCGATTTCTTTTGCGGCGTCGAGGTACTTGGTGACAAGCGAAGGAGACATCACGAGCGCCTGTCCTGTATTCATGAAACCTTCGCCCGCCGCGCCATCGACTGGAAATTCCTTCGCTGGATCAAGTGAATCGATTCCCGTCAGATCTCGTATGGTATAGGTGTATTCTGCGTTGGAAAGACGGCGCAAGACGACTGGACCCGGATCTCCCGCGCGCTCTCGCGCAAGGGTCTTCAGGGTTTGATCAATCCAACCGGAGAGGCCGGCAAGTTCAGTTTTCTGGGGCTGGGGTTTATCGGCCGGCGGCATCTCCTCATTAGCGAGTTGCTCGGCAACTTTTTTCCAAACCAACGGATGGCGTTTTACGTCGGCCAAAGTAGCAAATTGTTCGAGATCGAGCTCCCCTTTTTGTTTCTTAGTCGAGTGGCAGGACCAACAATACTCTTTGATGATCGGCTGAACCTGCGTTTCGAAACTATCGCTGGAAAATCGGCCCAACTCTTTCTCTAAATCTGTCGCCGACAAACACGGAACCGCAATTCCAGCCGACAGGATAAAACTCAGAACACGGGGTAAAAACATGGACAACGCGACCAAGCTAGAGATGCGTTTCTGAGAAAGAAAATCAGAATCCCCTCGTATATTCATTAATTTCTTATTTTTGCGCTATCGCCTTCTGCTCCCGAATCTACATGGTAGACACATCCCCTACCCCATGAAGCTACCCCTGCTTTGGTTGTTGTTCACCGTCCACATCGCCTTGCCCACCGCATTGAAGGCCGCAGACCGAGGATACACCATAGCTGTGATACCGATGGGTACCACGCACGAATATTGGAAATTAATTCACGCTGGCGCCCTTAAAGCGCAGGCGGAATTTCAGAAAAACGGGATCGCCGTAGAAATCATCTGGAAAGGCCCGCTACGCGAAGATGACCGCGACCAACAAGTCCAAGTCGTGGAAAATTTTATTGGCCGCCGCGTGAGCGGCATTGTGTTGGCTCCGCTTGACGCACACGCACTGGTGGCTCCAGTCGAGCAAGCAGTACGCGCGGGCATTCCAGTGGCTATTGTAGATTCCGGGTTAAACTCAACCGCTCCAATCAGCGTCATCTCGACGGATAATCGCGCAGGTGGTCGACTCGCTGCCCGTAGACTGGGCACGCTGTTAAATGGCAAGGGTAACGTCATCTTGCTGCGCGTCCAAGTCGGCGCAGCTAGCGCCGAGCAACGCGAGGAAGGTTTTCTCAGCGAACTCACAGCCAGCTTTCCTGACATAAAAGTTCTCTCCTCTAACCAACACGGTGGCGCTACGCGCGATACAGCGTTGGCCGCTTCACAAAATCTGCTGAACCGCTACCGCACCCAAGTCGACGGCATCTTCACCCCTAACGAATCTACCACCGCTGGCATGCTGCTTGCGCTCAATAATATCGGCCTCGGTGGCGGAAAAGTACGGCTTATCGGTTTCGCCAACAGCCAAAAATTCGTTGAAGCCCTCCAGCACCAAGACCTGCAAGGCCTCATTCTCCAAGACCCTGTTAAAATGGGCTACCTCGGAGTGAAAACCATCGTGGAATCGTTGCAGGGTAAAAAAATTTCACCCACCGTCGATACGGGTGTCGTGCTCGCTACGGCTGAAAACCTCAAAGAGCCGAACGTAGCCGCGTTACTCCCCTCCCCTTGAGCCTGTTTTGATTCTAGACTTCTCGAGTCCCATTTTTTTGCTTTTTAACCTATCTGCCTAACCCCCGATGAGCTCCCCCACACAGTCCCTGCCACACCACCGCATCTCCACCCAAGACGTAGAAAACTACCACCGCGAAGGCTATCATGTCTTCCGCAAACCAGTTTTCCCCGAGGCTAAATTTTTGGGTCTAAAAAACTGCTTCGAAAATATTCTGAACAACCTGAGCGCCGACGTTCGTCCCGAATCTATGGACGTACCCCATTTTCAACACCCGGAACTCTTCGAATGGTTATTTGCCGACGAGATTATGAACCTCGTCGAGCCCATCATCGGTCCAGACATCGCCTTGTTTGCCAGCCATTTCATCTGCAAACCCAAGGGCAACGGCAAACGCGTCCCGTGGCATGAGGATTCGCATTATTGGCAGACGATGATCAAACCCATGGAAGTCGTGACCGTGTGGCTGGCGATCGACCCTTCCACCACCGAAAACGGGTGCATGCGCGTACTTCCTCGCACACACTCGAGCGGCAAAATGGGTTTCTCCGATTACGACGATCTCAAACCCGGCGAAGCCGTCTTCAACGACGAGATCAAGTCCTCCCAACGGGATATGTCTCACGTGGTCCCCATCGAACTCGACGCCAACCAATGCAGCCTCCACGACGGACGCATCATCCACGGCAGCGAACCGAATCTTAGCACGAAACGTCGCTGCGGCTACACCATGCGCTACGTGAGCACGCGCACCCGCGCAAATCACGAGCAAATCGGCTCGTGGCATCATATGTACCTAGCCCGAGGCAAAGATCACGCTGGTAACGTATATGGTGACCCGTCCCGCGCCTACAACGAACTGGCCCGCTTTCGCACCAAGCACGGTAAAAACGGCCATTGATCGGGCACCGCGGTCCTCAAACCCCTGACTCCCTCCGCTTGGCCGGTGTTTGATTAACTCGGCTTAAAATGCGTTCGCGAATTGGCGCAACGCACTGCAATGGTGGACCTTACTGGACTCGAACCAGTGACCTTTTCGATGTCAACGAAACGCTCTAACCAACTGAGCTAAAGGTCCACAAAAAGCAGAAAGGGGAATAACGCGAGTCACGAGGCTTAGGGCAAGAAAAATTCTGCACGGGCCGCGATTACATCCCGAGCGATTTGAGCCTGCAATTGCTCCAACCCGTCAAATTTCATCTCGGCACGCAGGAAACGCAGCCACTCGACCGTGATTTCATCGCCCTCACCAAAAGGGCAATCCCCCAAAATATGAGTCTCCAAACGAGGTTCTCTGGACTGCTCCACCGTCGGCCGCAAACCGTAATTAGCGACACCGCTCAAGGCGGCTGCTGATTTGCTTCCCAAAACCCGCACCGCATACACGCCGAACTGTGGCTGTAATCCCGGCGACCAAGCTAGGTTGAGGGTAGGAAACCCGATCGTTCGGCCCAGACGCTTTCCTGCCGTGATCCGACCGTGCGCCGCATAGGTATGGCCGAGCAAGCGGTTGGCCGTCACGACATCACCCGCACCTAAAAGCGTGCGGATACGAGTACTACTGATGGGCTCCCCATCAAGATTCACACGTGGCGCACTAAAAACACCGATTTCGAGCCTGCGTCCTTCAGCAATCAACAAAGACACGTCACCACGCCGACCTTGGCCGAAACGCCAATTTTCACCCACGTAGACCGCGGCTAAGAGTGGCAAATGACTCCGCAGATGCGGCAAAAATTCCTCAGCCGCGAGCTTCGCATAATCCGCAGTAAAAGACTCGACGATCAAGACCTCGACTCCGAGTTGCTGTAACCACGCCGCCTTCGTATCCATGTCCATGATCAGGAGCGTGGGATTATCTGGGCGAAACAACACACTTGGATGGGGAGCAAACGTGAGCACCGCCGCGATGCCACCGCTGCGCCTGGCCGATTGCACGGCCGCCTCAATCACGCTGCGATGACCTAGGTGCACTCCGTCAAACATCCCAATCGCAAGGTGCACAGGTCGCGATGGAAGCGACGCACGGGCAAGGCCAGCGGACTGCACCAAGAGCTTCACAAGGCGATGCTCGGCACCACGTCGCGTGGATGCAGCAGATGTTTTTCCAGCTCAGGCAACGTGAGAGCGTTGATCTGATCGAGGGTGAGAGCGCGATCGAGCGTGAGCTTATCGGTCGCGGTGCGTCGCAACGCCGAAAGATGTCCACCGCAGCCGAGTTTTTCTCCGAGATCGTGCGCAAGAGTGCGCACGTAGGTGCCTTTCGTGCAGCGCACGCGGAAATCAATTTCCGGTAGAGCAAAACGTGTAATCTCCCAACTCATTACGCGGATGAAACGCGGTTCGCGAACGACTTCCTCACCCTTACGCGCTAATTTATAGAGAGGTACACCATCGATCTTAATCGCTGAAAACATCGGCGGCATTTGGTACTGATCGCCCAGCATGGTCTTGATGGCTGTCGCCACGTCTGTCTCGCTCAACGCTGGAACGGGCCGTGTCGCAAGCACCTCGCCATCAGCGTCCTGGGAATTGGTGGTTACGCCGAGTTTAATCGTGCCAGTGTATTCTTTATCAAGACTGATGAGATATTGCGAAACGGCGGTTGCTTTACCGACGAGTACTACGAGTAGCCCTGTCGCCATTGGATCGAGTGTGCCCGCGTGTCCGATGCGTTTCATCCTGAGTTTACCCCGCAGTCGCGCGATCACATCGTGCGAGGTATGATCTGCTGGCTTGTCCACCAGTAGGATGCCGTCGAGTTCTTTGGCGGGCACGAGCATGATTTAAGTTTCCTTGGTTTCTGAGGCCACGACGCGAATTTGTTCACGGAGCAAACCGAGCAGACGCGTATAAAATTCATTAACTCCCATTTTGATACTCAATCCTGCCGCACAGGCGTGGCCACCGCCTTGGAACGCAGCGGCGATACGATCCATCCGATAAGCAGGGTCTTTGGCGCGGAGGCTAGCTTTCACTACGCCCTCGGGCCGTTCTTCGATCAAAACTCCGATTTGTACTCCTTCGATACTCCGCGCGTAATCGACCATCCCTTCAGTATCTTCAGCCGATGTGCCCGTCTCAGCAAAAATTCCCGCCGGCAAACGACCGACGCAGACGCGTCCATCGCACTCTACGCGCAAGGAAGCTAAAAACCGCTGTAGTAGCTGCAACTTTCCCGCCGTTTCACGCTCATAAAGTTCGTAGCCGACGACAGCCGGAGAGGCGCCACGTTCAACCAATTCGCCGGCGAGCAGAAAGCAGCGGTGAGAAGTCGCAGGAAACCGGAATTGGCCCGTATCGGTAACGATGCCGGTGTACAAGGCCTGTGCCGTCAACGCGTCGATCGTAAGACCGGCATCCAGAAACAATCCGGCGAGGATCTCGCAGGTCGCAGCCGAGCCCGCGTCGATGAGATTGAGTGTCGCGAAACCTCCGTTGGATAGATGATGATCCACGCACGCCGCGGGGGCAGCGTAATACGCTTTTAATCGTTCGCCGGCGCGCGCGTGATCCGCGCAATCGACATAAATCGCCGCCCGGCTCTCGTTGCGCGCGAGCACATCATCGGTACGGTAAAACCTTAGACCTTGCGTCAAAAAGGCGAGCCGTCGCGGCACAGGGTCGGCGTTGACGCAGATGACATCGTGACCGGCTGCAGCAAGCGCCCGAGCGAGTGCGACTTGGGATCCGATGCAATCACCGTCGGGCCGGGCGTGTCCAACGATCGCGATGGGTTGGCCGGCCAACTCAGTTCTCAGCCGGCCAAAAGCCTCCGCTAGGACTGGAAAATACTTCGCCACGTTTATGGGGCGGGAGGTGGCGTTGGTGGGGGCACCGAAACGGCCGGAGCAGGCGGTTCCGCCAACGAGGGATTTGCACGCACCATATCATCGAGCATCTGGAGCACTCGAGCGCTACGCGGCGTCGTTTCGTCGATGGCGTAGGAAAGTTTGGGCAGAAACTTGAGTGTGATGCGTCGGGCGAGTTCTTCACGGATGTCGCGAGCTTTACGGCGCAGCCAAGCCATCTGGCGGATGAGCTCGTCGTCGTCATTGGCGAGGATCGCAACAAAGACTTTGCCGTCGCGCAGGTCGGTCGATATCCTGACTTCGGTCACAGTGATCGCAACGGCTTCGTGCTGATAATGCTTCCGCAAAATATCGTTCAGCTCACGGTGGATGAGCTCGTTAATGCGGACGGTGCGGTTACTCACGGCGTTTACAGGACCTTGTCGACGAGGAGGGAGCAGAACAGCGGAAAAAATCTAAAAACATCGCCCGCACGAGGCAGGCGATGAAACTCAGAGTGCGGCGCGGACTTTTTGAACTTCAAAGCATTCAATGAGGTCGCCCTTTTGGTAACCATTAAAATCATCCAGTTTGATACCGCATTCGAGGCCGGCGCGCACTTCATTGGCGTCGTCTTTGAAGCGTTTGAGCGTGCCGATCTTACCCTCGTGGAGAATTTCTTTGCCACGGCGGACACGAGCGGAGGCATTGCGGTTGATCTTGCCTTCGGTGACGAGACAGCCGGCGACAAAACCTTTGGCGAGCGGGAAGGTGGCACGCACTTCGGCGACGCCTGTTTTGGTTTCCTTGAGATCGGGGTCGAGTAGGTCGGCCATCATCTCGCGGACTTTATCACCGAGTTCGTAGATGATCGCGTAGGTCTCGATGCGCACACTGTGGTGCTTGGCGAGCGGGGTCACACCGTTCTCGAGCTTAGTATTGAATCCGAGGATGACAGAGCCGGCGGCACCCGCCATCAGCACATCGTTTTTGGTGATGATACCGACGTCAGTTGAAACAATTTCGAGAGAGACTTTGGCGCTCTTGATGCCTTCGAGGATGTTGCGCACGGCTTCGGTCGAGCCGAAGACATCGGTCTTGATGATAACCTTGAGTGTCTTCTGCTGCGTGGCCGCGATATTGGCAAAGAGTGTATCGACGGAAACTTCCTTGGGGGCAGAGTCCGCGGTGGTCGTGATTTTCTTGAGTCGGTACTGTTCTTCTTCGGCGAGTTTTTCGGCTTCGCGGGCGTTTTTCACGACCTTGAATGTAGCGCCGCTGTCAGGCGTCCCGTTCCAACCGATCACTCGCGCGGGGGTCGAGGGCGGGGCTTCTTTAAGCGGGCGGCCTTGGTCATCGAACATGGCGCGAACTTTGGCCCAGTTTGGTCCGCAGACGATTGAGTCGCCGACGCGTAAGGTTCCGCGTTGGACGATAACAGTGGCGAGCGGTCCGCGACCGACGTCGACTTGAGATTCAATGATGACACCACTGGCGTCAGCCTTGGGATTGGCCTTAAGCTCGAGCACATCGGCCTGCAAAATAATCATCTCAAGCAGCTCGTTGATGCCGGTGCCTTTCATCGCGGAGACGGGCACGGTCACGGTGTCACCGCCCCAGTCTTCCGGGGCGATGTTGCGCTGCTGCATCTGATTTTTAACCTGATCCAAGTTGGCGCCTTTGACGTCCATCTTGTTTACTGCGACCAAAAGAGCGAATTTCTCAGGATGAAGTTGTTTCTCGTTGAGTGCGATTTTGAGGGCCTCATCGGTCTGGGGCATGAAACCGTCGTCGGCGGCGACGACCAGGATGGCTACGTCGGTAGCGCTAGCGCCGCGTGAACGCATTTTGGTGAAAGCGGCATGGCCCGGCGTATCAAGGAAGGTGATTTTCCGGCCGTTGAAATCGATCTGGTAAGCGCCGATGTGCTGCGTAATGCCGCCGGCTTCGCCTTTAGCGACATCGGCCTTGCGGATAGCATCGAGCAGCGAAGTTTTACCGTGGTCGACGTGGCCCAAGATACACACCACCGGAGGACGAGTGACCAAGTCCTTGGAGTCATCTTCGACGACGAGCTTCTTTTCCTTCTTCTCTTTTTGTGCCTGCGCAGCAGCTGGATCACCGCGGTGTTTTACCTCGAGGAGAAAACCGTGTTTCTCGGCGAGCTTGGCCGCAACAGTTTCGTCGAGTGACTGAGTGATGGCGGCGAAAATGCCCATCTGCATCAACTCGGAGATCAACTGAAACGGACGCATCCCGAGAGCCGTGGCGAAATCGCGCACGATCACAGGCGGCTTCATACTGATCAACTTCACATCACCCACTTGCGTGACGGTGACAGACGCGGAGGAAGCAGCCGTGCTAACATTGGCAGAAGCCGCGCCGGGAATTGGCGGAGATTTTAGTGGTGAAGCACCAGGACGAGCTGGCAGGGTCGGCAAGGCCACCGGAGCTTTGCTCGCGACGACTGGGGCGGGTGAGGCAACCGGAGTTGGCGCAGGCGCGGCGACCACAGGAGCAGGAGTCGATACTGGGGGACGAACCAACGCTGGCGAGACCTTCGGGGCTGGAGCCGAAACCACAGGCGCTACAGGGCGGAGACCAGGGACCGCGACTGGCGAGGGAGCACTGCGAGGTGGCAATGCCGGTGGGGCGCTCGGCGCTTTGGCCGAGGACGAGGGCATTGTAACGGGCGGAGGGGTGGAAGCTGGACGTGGCGGCAGAGGCGCAGGAGCTTTCGCCACAGGCGCAGGTGCAGCCGCAGGAGCGGGCACAGGCGCGGCAGGGGCCGCTGCAGCAGGCTTCAAGGCGGCAGCTTTAGCTTGGGCCGCGACTTCTTTTTCCCGGGCTACGTCTTGAGTGCTCTTAACGAACACACCCGCTGGAATTTTTACTTTGGAGGCTTCAGGGGCCGCCGCGACGACGGGAGCGACGGGCTCGGGAGCGGCAACGGGGGCAACCTTGGCGCCAAACTCTTTTTCGATTTCGTCGAAGTAGATTTTACTGACGGTGCTCGATACCGACTTGGTGTCCGCCGAAACGTAGCCGCGCTCCTTGAGCCAAGCGAGTAGTGACTTGGGCTCTTGGTTGTATTGCTTCGCGATTTCGTGGATACGGGTGCTCATTCAGTGCGGCGTCAGATAGATTGAAAAAATTAAACAACTCAGTTCGAGACCCGGGCAATTACACCCTGGGCTTCTTCCTCGGTAAAGCCGGCGCCGACGAGGTCTTCAGCGGCGACGCCTTCAAAGGCGGCCGGAGAATTGATACCCATATCAACGAGACGGCCCGCGATCGCAGGATCGAACTCAAATGTTTTAACAAGAAGATTGACCGCCGTTTCGCGCGGATTGTCGCCGGCGGCGCGGAATTCTTCAATGTCGAGGCGCCAACCAATTAAGCGCGAAGTAAGACGTGCGTTCTGGCCTTTACGACCGATGGCGATCGCGAGATCTTCCGTGGCAACCTTTAGGAGAACGCGATGAGATTTTTCATCGATGATGATCTCGCGAGGAACCGCAGGTTTGAAAGCCTCGATGATCATCTCGCGGGGATCCGCGTAATATTTTACAATGTCGATTTTCTCACCGTTGAGCTCGCGCACGATCGTTTTCACGCGGGCACCGCGAGCACCCACGCAGGCACCCACTGGATCCACTTTAGAATCTGCGCTCGTGACCGCGATTTTGGTACGGTAGCCGGGCTCACGGGCGAAGGCCTCGATTTTGACGGTACCGTCGGCGATTTCGGTGACTTCGAGTTCGAATAACCGGCGCACGAAGCGCGGACTCGCACGGCTAAGAATGATCTCGGGGCCGCGGGGCGTGCTCTCGATCTCAAGCAAAATACAACGAATACGATCGCCGGCTTGGTATTCCTCGCCGGGGACCTGCTCTTTACCTGGCATGACCGCCTCGGCTTTGCCGAGGTCGATGTAAATATCATTGCGCTCACGGCGGCGCACGGTGCCAGTGACGATATTGCCGATCTGGTCCTTAAAGTCGTCGAAAATACGGTCTTTCTCAAACTGACGCAAACGCTGCATCACCGCTTGGCGAGCCGTCTGAGCCGCGATACGACCGAGACTGGAAGGATCGACTTCACGCTCAATCACGTCGCCGACCACAGCACCCGGTTTGAGAGCCTGGGCTTTTTCCACGTGGATGTCAGTCTTGGGGTTGCCGATGGAATCGACTACCTTCATCACGGCCCAAGCATGGAGCTGTCCGTTCTTAGGATTGATGTCGATCTTGAGCTCCTGACCAGAGTTGATGCCTTTCAAAGCGGCTGTCTTCAGCGCGTTCACGATCGTAGCGATCATGTCGGCACGCGGAATGCCCTTTTCCTTCTCCATGTATTCGAGGACGGACAGAATTTCGCTGCTCATAGTGTTGTTTTTATGGAAAAAAAAAGCGGGCCGCAGGGCCCACCTTTTCGC
>CANGCX010000023.1 GCA_947452315.1 Opitutia bacterium
GTGAAAGGCCAGGGCGACTTTTTCCTCGGTGGCCGTTCGCTGGGCAAGTGGCTCCAGTTTTTCCTCAGCTTTGGTAATATGACCGACCCAAGTTTGGCGACGACGACCGCCAGCTCGGTATATCGACAAGGCGCGGGCGGCGGTTGGCTCTCGCTCATCACGTTGTTCCTCACGCCGTATTTTTGGTTCAGCAACGTATGGTTCCGTCGCGTCAGGCTGACGACGATGGCTGATTTGTTTGAAGATCGTTTTGGGCGGAAATTTCTCGCTACGTTTTACGCCATCACGACGGTCATGATGTCGATCGTCGGCATCGCCGGGGGCAACGTCGTGGCGCTGAAAACGCTGCAACCGTTGATGGTCAAAGAAGTCGCGATGTATTCGCCCGCCGAGCGTCAATCGGTCGCCGAATACCACGAATTTGTCTCATTACGCGACCAGCGTCAGATTGCCCCGCTCGCGCCCGCCGCCGCGACGCGCTATGAATTGCTCAAGGATTCCTACACCCGCGGCGAGCTTCAGCCTTATGTAACTTACCTACGGCCGATTTTATTTTATCTCATTTCATCTCTGCTCGTCGCGATATTCGTGATGCTCGGCGGGCTCAAGGCTTCGGCGGTGGTCGATGCCGTGCAGGCGGTTTTGGTCATCGTGATCTCGGTTATTTTGATTCCGTTTGGACTCATCAAACTCGGGGGATTCACGGCCCTGCACGAGAAAGTGCCGGCGGTGATGTTTAACCTTTTTGGCGGTGGTGGCCTCAGCGAATACACGTGGTATTCCATCGGTGCGTTGCTGCTCATTCAGGTGGTTGGTATTGTGGGTTCCCAGGCAAACATGACCATCGCCGGTTCCGCTAAAAACGAGATGGCGGCCCGTTTGGGTGCTGTCACCGGCGGTTTCAGTAAGCGCTTCGTAACCATCGCGTGGTGCTACTGCGGTTTGATCGCGGTCGCGATTTTCGGGCCCAATCTCGCGGATCCCGATCAAGCGTGGGGATTGCTCACGCGGGCGTTGCTGCCGGTCGGTCTCGTCGGTCTCATGATTACCGGTATTCTCGGCGGCAAACTCGCGTGGCTCGGCGCGCAGTCGGTCGTTGTCTCCGGGCTCGTGGTCAAAAACCTCTACGAACCGCTATTCCCCGGAAAATCGGCGCGTCATTATATGGTCATCGCGCGACTCAGCGTGCCGTTTGTTTTAGCGTGCGGCGTCGCGGTGGGCCTTTATCTCAACAGCGTCGTTGTGCTCTTGAAATTTGCTATCGTGCTACTCGTGGTTTGGGGCGTGCCGATCACCATGATTTTTCTC
Organism: Opitutia bacterium; assembly: GCA_947452315.1. GTDB lineage: Bacteria > Verrucomicrobiota > Verrucomicrobiia > Opitutales > Opitutaceae > Tous-C4FEB. The sequence continues at coordinate 1,309 of CANGCX010000023.1, forward strand.
TGGCGCCGGGTGACCGAGATCGCCGTGCGCGTGCAAGTGGTTGCGACATTGGTGTTGGTGGCCGTCGTGCCGTGGACGGTGCCGGCAATCGCGCCGCTCGCGCAATCGGCGGCGCTCACCCGCATGACGCATGAACGCGTGGTCACGGTTTCGGCCCGAGCCAACGCCGCAGATGTGGCAGCTGGTCTCGCTCAATCAATGGGCGATGCAATTCAGCGCACGCAGCGAACCGAACCTGTTTCGGTGTTTTTTGAAGAAGGTGTCACGCGGGTGAATCCGAAAGACCTGAACTCGCCTAAGACAGGCAAAGGCCTTTTTCGCACTGAGGTTTATCTCGTGTCGTTGTTGGGCGTCGATGTGGCGGCATTTAACTCCGCGCAACTCATGACGACCCGCTATGTCGTCGATGCGTTGTTGCCGATTTTGATCATCTTAGTCGTGAGCCTACTCACGCGGCCGACTGATCCCGTTCGTGTCGGTCGTTTTTATGTGCGCCTGAAAACGCCCGTAGCTGCTACGCTCGAGCAAGACGCCCTCGATGTGCAAGCCGGCTACGCGGACCCAAAACGGCTCGATCATCAAAAACTATTTCCCCGCTCCGACTGGGAATTCACTCGTTGGGACCGCGCCGACACGCTGGGCTTTATCAGCTGCTGTGCGCTCGTCGGCTTTATCCTGATCTTCTTCAAAGCGATTCTTCTGATCGGCAGTTAAACGTTAAACTTCTTGCACATCACTCGTTCCCTATGATTCCCAATCGCCGCACTTTTTTGAAAACCTGCGCCACCGCTGCTGGCGCGGCCGCGCTCTTCTCGCGCCGAGCGATCGCTGCGCCGGGCGATCGCCCGCCGTATCCTGCCGCGCCAAATCTGCATACCTCGCCGCGGGTTTCCGCACTCGTGAGCGGCGGCACGATCACCAAAGACGGTAAACTTCTCCCCGCCGTCAGCGCCGCGCACCGGCTGCATTACGGAGCTCGAAAAAACGTGCTGCTAATCCTGCACGCTTCGATTCCCGCCGAGCGCGATAACGCCGAGAAAAAACTTCAACCTCTCCTCGCTGAAGACGGCTACGCTTCAGAGTCACTCCATCATTATTCGGGCAAAGCCGCGTTGAAAAAAATCGAAGAAGCCGATGCGTTCATGGTTGGTGGCGGCGATACGTTTCTGCTCCTGCGTGAGCTCTACGAAACGGGCCAACTCGCGCTTTTGCGCGAACGCGTCCTTGCCGGCGCCGTGTTCAACGGCTCTAGCGCGGGCTGCAACATCGCTGGTCTCAACATCGGCTGCACAAATGATTTTCCCGTCGTCGATGTCCCTACGCGCGCGGCGCTCGGTTTTTTCCCCTGTATCTTCAATCCGCACCACCCAAAAGTCGGCGAGCCTGAGTATGCGGCGCGATCCTCGAAGATCCGTGGTTATCGCCGGATTAATCCACAAGAAATGGTGCTCGGTGTTGGCAACGGTGCCGTCGCTCGCATCCACGCTGGTAAAGTCACAGTCGAAGCTGGCCCGATTTTCCTCTATTCAGGCGAAACGATGCGCGAACTCCCGCTGGGCGTCATCCCCGAGCTCACGCAGCTCGTCGGCTGATCACCCCAGCGATACGTACCAAAAATTCACGTTTTTATTCCGGCAGCGGTTTGCCCTTGGTCTCAGGCGCAAGCCAGATCAGGCCTAGGCCGAAGACATAGACTAGCGTGATGATCGCACCAGCCTTCGCGTAGCTGCCGTCGAAACTCTGCATCAACGCGCCCATTTGCAATGCACCGACCGCGGCCAAGATCCGGCCCGCGTTGTACGAAAGTCCTTGGCCTGTCGCGCGCACGCGTGTCGGAAATAACTCCGGCAAATACAGCGGCAACCATCCATAAAATGCCGCGGTCAATGCGCCCACGATGAACGCCATCGACAGAAATACCGGCCCATACGTGTCGATCCCACGGAACAACACCGCGCAACTAATCAACGAGCCCAAGCAGAGGAAAAAATACGCCGCCCGCCGAGTTATGTAACGCCCAACGTACGCGCCGAGCAAACAACCAATCACTGCGCCAATCCCAGAGGCCATACCCGTCCAACCCTTCGCCGAGGGATCAGCTGCGCCCGCCATTTTGTCCGCCCACAGCGGGAGCCATTGTACCGAGCCCCACGTGCCAATGAGCGCGACCGAAGACAACGCGGTGGCGATCAAAGTGTGACGCCAAAGGTTCGGCCCAAAAATTTCTTTCAACGGCTGAATTTTTTCCGGACTCAATTTTACCGCGGCGTGCCATTTTTCCGATTCTGGTACGAAGATGCGGAAGGCAAACGTCAGCATCGCCGGCGCCGCGCCGATCAGCGCGACCCAGCGCCACGAATCTATCGTGACCTTGAAGAAAATCGCAAAAATCGCGATGAGGGCGAACCCGACGTTTGCCGCCGCGCCTATGATGCCCGCCATGAGAGGACGGTGCTTTTCCGGCCACACCTCCATCACCAGCGCGATCCCGAGCGACCATTCTCCGCCCATGCCAAGCGCGGCTACGAAGCGCGACGCACACAAGTGCCACGGCTCTTGCGCGAAGTAGATCAGGCCAGTGAACACGGAATAGACCAAAATACTTGCCGCCATTGCGCGCACGCGCCCGATCTTATCGCCGAGCCAGCCAAACACCACGCCGCCGCCGGCCGCGCCGAGGAGAAACGCCGCCGTGGCGTAGCCCATCCACTGCGCCACAAACGCGTCATTCAACGTCAGCCCATGGGCCTGTTGCATCTGAAGCAGCGCGGGCCGGGCGATGAGTGGGAAGAGGCCCATTTCCATCCCATCGAACATCCAGCCCAAAAATGCAGCAGCGAGGACGGCGAAGAGACGTTTCTTACCGGGGTGGTTCCAGGATTCAACCGACATAGAGACTTGGGACATGGGTAATACGGGTTTGGGGTGACGCGCGCCCCTAACGTGGTCGATTAAAGGCCTCGAGGTCAACGCGCTCGATGGCTCCAAAAATTAAACGGAACGCGGGTCAGACTTTTGCCTCATTAGACAGCACTTACTTTCTCGCCCTCCCACGCTCGGGATATCCATCGTGGTGTGCGTAGTTTTCAGTTTGCCCCTACATGACCGGAAGCAACGCCTCGCCTCTATGACCCCATTTCCCCTTTCATCTCTTTTTCGCCAGCGCCGCGCTCGCCTCGGAGCGCGGATCGCCCTCGTGCTCGGCGTGGTCGGCGGTTCGGGCATGGCGGTGGAAACAAAAAAGAAATCTGCTCCGCCCTCCGCGCAGGTCGCCGCTTGGGTGGAAACCAATTTCCCTTTCTTTTCCTCGGTGCTAGATGCCCGAAAAGTCGGAGCCGCGTTCCCGACCGATAATCTCACGCCACGCGGTATTGTGCTTAATCTCGGGCAAGATTGTTGGGCGTGTTTTGATCCCGATTTACTTCGCGTGGCTGCGGTCTGGCGCGGCGCGGGCGTCACCGATAAGGCCCTCGCCATGGGCTCCTACCAAGATCCTACGCGCAAGCCACCGGCCGGTCAAAAAGCGTTGTCTGAGCCAGCTGGGAAATTGTGGTCCGCCAACGGCATTTATCCCGGCTGGCAAACGGGCGACGGTATCTCTCTGAGTGACCCGCGCGAGCCCGCGCCCAGTCCCGAAGAAGTCGGACGTGGGCCAATCGCGGAGACGCAGGGACGTTTCGAGGCGCTACGTTTGGTCGATAAAGGTGTCGTCTTAGACTACACGGTCTGCGGTGTCGGTGTGCACGAGCGCTGGAAAGCTACGGCCGGTCCGCGTGGGCCGATTATCGCTAGGATGTTTGCCGTCGCACCCTCACGCAGCGTGCAGTGGCTGGTCTTGGGAAAAAAAGCCGCTGAGGTTTCTTTCTCTCTAAAAAATGACGCGAATGCCGCCGATGTCGCGGCTCTGGCCGACGCCAATGGCACGTGGCACGTGCGCGTGCGCGCGCATGCTGAAACTGCAAGGTTCACGGTTTATCTGAAGTCCGACGACAACGCCCCGGCGAGGGAAAGTGGGGCAGTGCCTGACGCGGAGTCATTTTCCGCGGTACCGATAACGCGTTGGCCGCACGATGTCGTAACCAAGGTGAAACTCTCCACCGCGCCTGAAGCATACGTCGTTGATAGCGTGACGTTGCCCGTCAATAACCCGTGGCAACGTCGAGTGCGCCCCGCTGATATACAGTTTCTGCCGGATGGCACCGGCGTTGTGGTTACGATTGATGGTGATGTCTGGCTCGCGCGTGGGCTCCATGATGCGACGCACGCGGTGCATTGGCGGCGCTTTGCATCGGGCTTGCACGAACCGATGTCGGTCGCGATACGCGATGGCCAGATTTACGTTTTTGATCGTAATGGCATTTGGCGATTGCGCGACACCGATGGCGACGGAGAGGCCGACGTGCATGAATTATTTTCCAATGCTTTCGCGCAGACGGCCGATCTGCGCGAATTTCCATCTACGCTCCGGCTCGCGCCGCAGGGCGAGTTCGTTATAGCCAAGGGCGGCCAGCAGGCGACTACGCTCGGCAAACACAACGGCAGTGTCCTGCGCATCTCCGCGGATGGACGCAGTTCGACGCTGCTCGGCTATGGTTTTCGCCAACCCAACATCGGAGTCAATCTTCGCACCGGTCTTGTCACAGCTAGCGACCAACAAGGCCAATACATCCCATCGACGCCGTTGCACATCGTGCGTGACGGCCAGTTCTACGGCTTCCTTGCTGATTTTCTGCCCAAGGAAAAATATCCTGCGCCGATTGCCGAGCCGCTGACGTGGTTGCCCCACCCAGTGAATGCATCGGCGCTTTCGCAAGTTTGGCTTTTTGATGCAAAACTCGGACCGCTTAATGACGCGATGGTTCACATTGGTTTTAATCGCCCTGAGCTTTTCGTTGTGCGCTTTAACGAGCGTGCGGCGCGTCTCCAAGCCGCGGTGATCAGCGTGACGCGAGCCTTTGATTTCACGCCTTTGAATGGCGCGGTGAATCCCGCTGACGGCCAGCTTTACCTCGCGGGTTTTCAGGTGATCGGTTGGGGTAATGTAAATGATGCTCTCGCAGGAATTGGCCGTATTCGCTTCACGGGCGCCCCTGTGACGCTACCGCGTGAAGTCGTTGCAATGGATCAAGGCGTCTTGTTGCGCTTTGATGTCGCACTCGATCCATCACGCGCACGGGATCCCGCGAGTTATTCTATCCAGACTTGGGATTACCAACGCACCTACAAGTATGGCTCGCCTCAATACAAGGCCGATGGCACTCCCGGGCAAGATGCGTGGTCGGCGAGCGCGGCTTATCTTTCGGAAGACAGACGCAGCGTGTTTGTAGCCGTTCCTGGCATGAAACCAGTAATGCAACTACGCGTGGGCTGGTCGCTCGCCACCTCGGCCGGAGCGACCTTTGCAGAAAACGCCTACACAACGCCCTACGCGCTCGCGCACTTTGTTCCGAAGGAGGAAGGCTTTGGTGGAATTTCGGTCGATCTCACGCCTCGTGCTGCCGTCGCGACAGCACAGGAACTCATCAGCGCCGATGAAGGCAAACGCCTCGCGCAACTTTTCGGCTGCGTCGCGTGTCATGCGGCGGAGGAGGATAAAGTCGTCGAAAAATCCGGGCCGACTTGGCGCGGTCTTTTTGGGCGTCGCCGGCCAGTGTTCGTCGCTGGCAAAGCCATTGATATAACCGTCGACGAAGCCTATGTGCGCGAATCGATACTTCAGCCCACCGCGAAAATCGCGGCGGGTTTTGAGAAAGGTGAATACGCGATGCCTAGTTACGCCGGAGTATTATCGGAGGCGCAGGTCGAATCGTTGATTCTTTTTATCAAGACCCTTCGCTAGCCTTTGCCGAAATCTTTGTTCCTTGCGGGCGGCGCTGGTGAATTTACAAGCCCGCGCCGTCACGCAACGTGCCGGCGCCGCAGACCTCACGATAGAAGCTGAGGTAACGCTCCACGATGATCGGGGCGGAAAATTTTTCACGGGCACGGAGTTGCGCGGCGGCGCCGAGTCGGGCGCGGCGTGCGGGGTCGGCGAGGAGCGCGGTTGCGGCGGCGGCCAGCGTGCTGGCATCGCCCATGGGCGTGAGCATGCCGGATTCGCCATCGGCGATTACTTCGGGGATGCCGCCGACGAAGGTCGAAACACTCGGACACGCAAAGGCCATCGCTTCGAGGATGCTCAGGCAAAAACTTTCGCTCTCGGAAGCGAATAGGCCGAGGTCGACGGCTTGGAGGTAATCTTCTATGGCGGTGATGTTTTCGCGGACGATTACTCGATCAGTTAGGTCGAGGCGCGCGACGTCGGACTTGAAGGCTTTGAAATCGCCGCCGGCTAGAATGAGCAATTTACTAGTGCGCGGTTCGATCTGGGCGAAGGCGGCGAGCACGAGATCGACGCGTTTTACGGGTCGGAGATTCGACGAGTGGAAGATGAGAAACTCGTCGTCGGCCACGCCGAGTTCGAGGCGGACGGCTGCGCGGGTGCGCGAGGACGAGCGGGGCGTGAAGAAATTATGGATGACCTCGATCGGACGTTTGACGCCGATGAGGCGCTGCGTTTCCGCGCGCAGAAACGCCGAGACGGTCGTGACGCCGTCTGCGGCTTCGAGGGCGTGGCGGATGGCTGGGCCGTAGCCTGCGTCTCGGCCGAGCAAGGTGGTGTCAGTGCCGTGGAGCGTAGTGACGACCTTGGGGCGCCGGTGCTCCGGGAGCATGTCGCGGGCGAGGAGCGCGGCGGTCGCGTGCGGTACGGCGTAGTGCGCGTGGATGAGATCGAGTCCGTGATCGCGAGAAACTTCGGCCAGTTTCACCGAGAGTGGCAGCGTGTAATCGGGATATTTGAAGAGTCCGTAACTGTTGATTTCGACGGGATGAAAGTGGATGCGCGCGCTTTCGGTGGGGAGGCGAAAGGGTCGCTCATAGCTGATGAAGTGAATCTCGTGGCCGCGGGCGGCGAGTTCTTCACCTAATGTCGTGGCGAGAATGCCGCTGCCACCAACACTGGGGTAGCAGGTGATGCCGATTTTGAGCGTGGCGGAATCAGCCATCATTTTTAGAAGCGACGAGCGGTGTGACTAAGCGCCATCAGAGAGTTAACGACGAGTGGATCAGCTGGCCAAAGCGGTATGGCTTGAGTGACGCCGGCACGCAGGCCGTGGAAGCGCGCACGAGTTAGTTGGAGTTCGACGTAGTCACGCGTAGCCGCTTGCGTGGCATGGGCGGCCATCGCGGCGGTCCAAGTGGAAACGACGCTGGATACGTCAACAAGCACAGGCGATGCGTCGCGGGCTTCGGCATCGGAGGTAATTGCGTAGTGGAGCAGGGTGTTGATCGCGTGTGCGGGCGTAGCGCGTAATTCAGCGAGGCCGCCGTAGCGAGCGAGTCGGGCTGCATTACGGACGATTTTCCCGAGGACGGCGTGATCCGGGTGTTGATTTTCGTTAACAGTGGGGGCGAGTACTAAGCTCGGACGTACGCGGCGAATGATCGCGGCGATGGTGAGCGAGTGTGCAAGCGAAGGAACAAAATGGGCGTCGCCACCGAGATCTATGAATTCGAGAGTGGCCCCTAGTAGAGCGGCAGCTTTTTCGGCTTCGGCGGTACGTTGGGCGGGTGTTCCATGGGTGCCGGCTTCCCCGCGGGAGCAGACCACAAAATGTACTGGACGACCGGCGACTGTTTCGAGGGCAATGATGCCACCGGCGCCGAATTCGATGTCGTCTGGATGGGCACCGAAAGCAAGGAGAGGAGAGAGCGGGGATTCAGCAGAGGGCACGAGAAGAAACTATGCAGTATTAGCCGTCGAAGTCGATGCAACGCATGCGCGGCCTAAATGCGGCTCGCCAATTTAAATAGGCTCCTAACAGGTAATGCTTTTTGTGCTTACAATTGGTTGGGTAATTAGTTGAGCGTGAGCGAGCGTTTCAGTCGGCGTAAGCCTCGTCGGATCGGTCAATGACGTCGCGGGTGACGAAGGTGATTTCGGGCGCGTCGGCGTGGTTGAGATAAGCTTGTTCGCCGGCGCCAGCGATGTAGTGTGTACAGTGGATCACGGATTGCATCCAGCGAAGTCGGCTATCGCGCGAGGGGCTGATGTGCGCGGAGTCAAAGGGCACGCCGGGGAGTGTTATAAATGAGTTGCCGCCTTCGTGAAGTTGCAGAGTGCCTTCGGCGGTGTGGCGGGCGCGAACGATTTCGCCTTGGTGGGGGACATCTACAAAAAAATCTGTGATCGGACAGGCGCCTCGTCGAAAAACTGGGTCGCTGGAGCGGACTATGCGTATGCCTTTGAGCAGGTCCATAGCGTGATACATTTCGAGGCAGAAATCGGCGATGGTGTCGGCGTTGATGGTTTTGAAGGAATCGACGTGGTGAGACGCGACGTAGGCAGGAAGTTGTCGGGCGGTCTGTTCGCGCCAGCCAGCAGGAATTTTTTTCGCGTAGAGAGGAGAGAACTTGCGCTGGATTTTGTTGATATAGCTGAAGTTGAAAGTGAGACACTCGTCGGTCCTGCGGTGTCGGAGGGTTGTCTGTGTCTCACGAGGGTCGTGGTCGCTGTCGTGATAAAAAAAGACGATCTCTCCGCCGATTTCGGCTTGGAGTTTTCGCGCAGTGGCGAATTTAGCATAGAGAAAGCGCCGCGGAAAGAAGCCGCAGGGTTGTTGCCCGAAGCAGATTACAGGTAGGCTCATGCTCGGTTGTGAGGTGGGATAGGGTAGCGGAGCACGGTCACTAAGAAGGGGCAAATAGAATGGGTAAAGGGCAAGCGTTTCGCTGGGGGCTCAGATGTAGCGTGCGAGAGCCGGGCCGGTCAGTCGGCAGATGGTCCACTCGGTTTTTCGTTCGGCACCCAAGGCTTCGTAGAAGTCTATGGCGGGTTGGTTCCAGTCGAGCACTGACCATTCCATGCGACCGCAGCCGAGTTGGTTGGCGAGTTGGGCGAGGTGAAGGAGGAGAGCTTTGCCGAGGCCTTGGCCACGAAATTCAGGACTTACGAATAGGTCTTCGAGGTAGAGGCCGGGTTTTGCAAGGAAGGTGGAGTAGTTGAAGAAATAAAGGGCGAAACCGGCGGGCGCGCCGGTGGCTGCGAAAGCGAGGATGCAAGCGGCAGCGGGGCGCGTGGTGGGGTCAGTGGGAAAAAGAGTAGCACAGAGTGTCTCGTTGGTAGCGACGACTTCATGAGAGAGTTTTTCGTAGTCGGCGAGGCCGTGGATGAACTCCAAGATTATGGGTACATCTGCAGCGGTGGCGGTACGGATCGTGGCAGGCATAAGCTACGAGTTAAGGTGAAATCAAAAATTTGAAAAGAGAAAGGGTCGGAAACCCGACTTAGCTTGGTCTGTTGCAAGCGCACGGGATTTTGTTAGGTTTTTGCTATGAAATGGATTGTACGTGTTTGGGCGTTATTAATGTTGGGTCTAACGATGGGCGTTGCGGTCGCGGCCGAGAATCGGACGTTGCCGGCTAGCAAGCCTGGGGTGAAGGCGGAGATCGTGGCTTCAGTCGAGGGGCAGTTGGCTGCGTTTCGCGAGGGCCAAATGGAGAAGGCGTATGCCTATGCCTCGACGGTTTTGCAGATGCAGACGCCGTTCCGCCGGTTTGTGCAGCTGGTGAGGCAGGGTTATCCGGAAATTTGGTCAAATGTGCGAGTTGAGTTTGGACTGGTGCGTGATGATGGTCGGCGAGCGACTGCGACGGCGCGGGTGTTCGCTCAAGATGGTTCGAGCGCTCCTTACGATTACGTTTTAGTGAAGGAGGATGATTTTTGGCGCATCGTTGGCGTGGTGAGGCACGAGGCAAAGGGTGAGACGCGGGTTTGACGGCGCCGTTTACGTGGGCTGTACCGAAAAAAATTGCAGATGACCTTTTGTGACTGGTGGGATCGCTAGGGCGAGGAATTGGGCGACCACCAACAAGCCTTAGGTGTAAATCACACGTCGTAGCCAGCGGCTCGTAGGCGTTGGAGTTTATAATTGTGATAAGCGAGGCGGGCTAGGTCAGCGGAGAAGACGAGGCCGAAGACGGCGAGCAGGACCCACGTGAGTTGAGGGGGGAACTTGAAGGCGCGTCGCAGGAGGAGTGCGGTGATGCAGCACACGAGGAAAAAAAAGAAGTGGCCTAGAACGACTCGTCGGGCGCGGCGATGGGCTTCGAGTGCGGTGGCAAGGGTGGCGTTGGTGGGCTTCAAGAAATTTGCGCCCGGAGGACGTTTTTGTTGATGTTGGCGAGGGAGGCTGGGGTGTCGATGGCGTGCTCCTTGTGGAATTGAAACACGATTTTATTCATCAGGCGCATGCCGCTTAGGGGGTCAGTTTCCCTAGGCTTACGCATACCATCGATTTTAGCTTTTCTGATAAGGTCGAATTCGGATCCGAAGGCGGCATTGATCCCGCGGCATTGCTACACCCGCAACAATTTTTTATCGAGGGTAAGACGGACAGCCAGCTAAGTGCCAGGTTCATAACAGTGCTGTACATAAAGATGTGATGGGAAGCTCGTGGGTGCCAAGTGTGAAGGCCATGCTGGATTTCGTGGTATTGGCTGTGGTTTTAGCGCGCTGAGCATTCAGGCGCCGACTATGGCTAGAGGCAGCCGCAAAAGGTGTGGGTGGTGCCTTTAAAGTTACCGATTTTGCCCGCTTGTAGGCGTTTACGGCAGTTCAGATAGATGTGGTTACATCTCCGTGGTTGCAAAGCGGGCTTTTTAGGAGAGGTTGGGCATTTTAATTCGCCTATTATGCTCAGAAAATTCCTCGCGAAATTGCGCGAAAAAATTGCCCCGGCCAAACCTGCTCCTTCTTCCGCCGCGCCGGCGCCCGTTCGATCGGGTGCGCGTGAGCAAGATGGCCGCCGGCGCGGTGGTGAGAGTGCGCGTCGCGGTGAGGGCCAAAATTACGGCGGTCAAGGACGCGGTGCCACCGAGGGACGTTCCAGTCGTGGCGGCGGTGATTCTCGGCGGGATTTTCAGCCACGCGGGGGTGAACGAAGCGGTCGAGGTGGTGGTCGCTACGAAGGCCGGCGTGAAGAATTTCGTGGTGATGGCCGTGGACCGCGCGAGCCGCGTGAACGCCCGACGATCGACAAAAATTACGACCATCCCCGTGCTACAGCACCCAAACCGACGGTGCCGATCAATGTCCCTAAGATGGATACGGCCTTCAGTAAGTTGGGTTTGTCGGATGCTCTTGCCTTTGGCGTGCAGGAAATGGGCTACATAGAGCCCACGCCGATTCAGGCTCAGGCGATCCCCGTTGTGCTTGCTGGTCGTGATTTGATCGGCTCTGCGCAAACGGGTACGGGCAAGACCGCGGCCTTTGCTCTGCCCATTATACAGAAACTCGGTACGCATGGTAAACTGCGTTGTTTGATTCTCGAGCCGACACGTGAACTAGCGTTACAAGTTGAAGAGGCGTTTCAGAAATTTTCCAAATTTACCGACCTGCGCGTGACGATCGTCTACGGTGGTGTCGGCTACGGTAAACAATTGGAAGATCTCCGCGCTGGCATCGACATCTTGGCGGCTACGCCGGGGCGTTTACTCGACCACATGGAGCAGGGTAACGTCTCGCTTAAGGACGTCGACATCCTCGTGCTCGACGAAGTCGATCGTATGTTAGACATGGGCTTTTTACCCGATGTGAAACGCATCGTGCAAAAAACTCCCAACACTCGTCAGACACTTTTTTTTACGGCCACCGTTCCGCCTGAAATCGCGTCACTCGCCAGCTGGGCTTTGAAAGATCCGGCGCGTGTCGAGATCGGGCGCCAGCGCTCCGTTGCCGAGACAATCGCTCACGCATTTTACCCTGTGGTGGCTTCGCAGAAATTCGAACTCCTGCAGCTTTTGCTCGATCAGACAGATTTTAAGAGCGTCATCATTTTCGCTCGCACGCGCATGGGTTCCGATCGCATCGCGGACCGCCTACAGCGCAAGGGCCACACGGTTGGGGTACTTCATTCGGACCGTAGCCAGCGCGAACGAATCGAGGCGCTTGAGGGGTTCAAATCGGGTAAATACGAAGTCCTCGTTGCGACCGATATCGCTGCGCGCGGCTTGGATATTGCGGGCGTCTCGCACGTGATCAACTACGATGTCCCCGAAAACGCTGAAGATTACGTGCACCGGATTGGCCGCACGGGCCGTGCTCAGGCCAGTGGTGATGCGTTCACGCTCGTCACCGAAGAAGATGTGCGCGACGCGCGTAGCATCGAGCGCTTCACCGGCATGGCGATCGAGCGGAAGAAAATCGAAGGCTTCCCCTACATTTACTCAGCCTTGTTTGATGAAAAGGCGCAGGCAGAAGTCGCGGCGGCTGCGGCCAAGCCGGTCAGCCGACTGCATCGCGGAATGCGTCGCTGAGACCGAGGCAATCTCAAGGCCGGCACAGTCCGGCTTTTTTGTGTCCAGCCTAGCTAGCGCTCAAGAATTACAATTGATTCATATTCCAAAGTGAGTATACGAATCGAAAGTGGAACTGATTAAGATATACGAATGCTTGTGCGACCGGACTCGGTTGCGGCTGCTCAATGTGCTGACACAAGGTCCGGTGTGCGTGTGCCACTTTCAAACGGTGCTCGACGAACCGCAGGTGAAGATTTCCAAACACTTGGCGTATCTACGAAAACGCGGGCTGGTGAAGGGGGAGCGTCAGGGTAATTGGGTGATTTATGCCTTAACGGCAAAGCCCTCGCGGGAGTTGGCTGCTAATCTGGCGTGTTTGCAGGACTGTTCACGGACACATTCTGTTTTTAAACGTGATTTAGCGCGGTTAAATAAAATAGAAGCCTCGTGTGCCTGGGTGCGGGCCGGCGAGCTTGATAAGGCACCGGGGCAATATCGTTGCGGCTGCTAGCGGGCGCCGAGCTGAGACTTTTCCATATGAAGCAAACGAAAATCGGCATCAACGGCTTCGGGCGAATCGGGCGGCTGACGCTGCGGGCAGCTTGGGGTTGGCCGGAGTTTGATTGGGGACTGATCAATGATCCGAAAGGCGGCGCGGAGTGCGCGGCACATTTGCTCACGTTCGATTCTGTGCAGGGCCGCTGGGCGCACGAAGCGAGGGGTGCAGGAAATACTATCCATGTCGACGGCCGCAGCATCGTTTTTTCCGATAGGAGCAAGCCGGGTGAAGTGGACTGGGCCGCGCACGGCGTGGAGATCGTGCTGGAGTGCAGCGGAAAGTTTCGCACCCCTTTGGACCTTGCGGTGTATTTTGAGCGTGGAGTGAAAAAGGTGATTGTGGCGGCGCCGGTAAAGGGCGACGCGCTCAATATCGTGATGGGGGTGAACGACGGACTGTATGATCCAGCGAAGCATCGGTTAATCACCAACGCTTCTTGCACGACCAACTGCCTCGCGCCGATCGTGAAAGTGATGCATGAGGGAATCGGCATAGAGCACGGGGCGATCACGACCCTGCATGATGTCACGAATACCCAAACTTTAGTCGATGCGCCGCACAAGGACTTGCGTCGCGCGCGCGCTGCAGGGATGTCGCTCATACCGACGACCACCGGAAGCGCGACCGCTATTGGGATGATCTATCCCGAGTTGCTCGGTAAGTTGAACGGTCATGCGGTGAGGGTGCCGTTGCTCACGGGTTCACTGACGGATTGTGTATTTGAAATGAAGCGCGACACGACGGTAGAAGAAGTGAACCGTTTGCTGAAGGTGGCGAGCGAGAGTGGGCCGCTAAAAGGGATCCTAGGTTACGAAGAGCGACCCTTGGTCTCGGTGGATTATAAGGGCTGTCCACTGTCTGCGACCGTTGATGCGCTTTCGACGATGGTCGTGAACAAGCGAATGGTGAAAATCTACGCTTGGTATGACAACGAGTGGGGTTACTCGAACCGGATGGCTGAACTTATGCGAAAGGTGGCGAGGGCGCTTTAAAATAACGGGAGTTCTCGAGTGGTGCCCCCAACGCGTATTATGAATCTGAGGAATTACATCGTCGTCACGGCGGCTTACTGGGGGTTCACACTCACGGATGGGGCGCTGCGTATGCTCGTGCTACTGCACTTTGCGCAGCAAGGCTACAGTGCTCTGCGCCTGGCTACCCTGTTTTTATCCTATGAATTTTTTGGCATCGGCACGAATCTTTTTGGCGGATGGCTGGCTAGTAGACTGGGGCTAAGGGTGACGTTACTCGCGGGCTTGGGCTTGCAAGTGGTGGCGTTGGGGATGCTCGCCGAACTTAACCCGTCTTGGACAGCGGGGCTCTTGCTCGGTTACGTGATGGCGGCGCAGGCGCTTTCCGGTATCGCAAAAGATCTCACAAAAATGAGCTCGAAGAGTGCAATCAAGGTGTTGGTTTCAGACGCTGAAGCAGCGCGCGGGTCGCTGTTCCGATGGGTGGCGATTTTGACCGGTTCGAAGAACGCGCTGAAGGGCGTTGGGTTTTTTCTTGGCGGGATCCTTCTGAGCTTAGCGGGATTTACAGGGGCGCTATGGATAATGGCGGCGGGTCTCGTCGTCACCTTGACGGGGGCGTGGGTGGTGTTGCCAGCTGCGATGGGCAAGACAAAGCAGAAGTCGGGGTGGCGGGACTTGTTTGCGAAAAGCCAACCCGTTAATGTTCTCTCGGCCGCACGTTTTTTCTTATTTGGTGCACGCGACATCTGGTTTGTGGTGGGTGTGCCAGTTTTTTTGAGTGCTTCGCTTGGCTGGAGCGGGTCGCGGGTGGGGGCATTTATGGCGAGTTGGGTGATTGGCTATGGAGTGGTGCAGTCGCTCGCGCCCGCGTTGTTGCGCGGGCGTGAGCCGACGGGCAGGGTGGCGGCGGGACTCGCCTTTGTGCTCGCGGCGGTGGCGGCGTGTATACCGCTATTGCTTGGCTCGGGAGTGGCGGCGGGACCTGTGATCGTGGCCGGGCTGGCGGTTTTTGGGGCGGTATTTGCACTCAACTCAGCGGTCCATTCCTATTTAATTTTGGATTACACAGACGGAGACAAGGTGGCGTTGAATGTGGGATTTTACTATATGGCCAACGCGGGCGGACGGCTCATGGGCTGCTTGTTGTCCGGGGTGCTGTTTCAGCTAGGCGGACTCGCGGTGTGCCTGTGGGGGACGTTTGTTTTTGCGGTGGCAGCGGGGGTGATCGCATTGTGGCTACCGCAGGCGGCGCAACACCCTGGGAAATTCGCGGCCTCCGCCGCGTCAGCGGACGGCGGTGGGGAATAATTTTAAATTGGCGATCACACGGACTCTGGTGGTGGCGCTTTGGGCTGACTTCCGGCATGGCGTTTGCCGTACTAGTGGGAGCGGTGGTGGAAGTTGAGGGTTGAAAGTTGAGGTGGGGGTGCGAGCGTCGGATTTTACGCATGCACCTAGACATTCCTGTGGGCGATTTCGCCGGCTACATCTTTGATTTGGACGGGACGTTGATCGACTCTATGCCGATCCATTATGTCGCCTGGGATGCAGCGATGCGGCAGGCAGGGTTGGCAGAGCCCTTGAGTGAGGATTTATTTTACTCGCTCGGGGGCGTGCCGACGAGGCGCGTGGCGGAACTAATCGGGCAGCATTACGGACTAAAAGTGGACGTGGAGCAGGTTTTTCACGCGAAGGAGGCTTTTTTTGTGGAGAAACTAGCGGTGGTAAAAGTGATCGAACCCGTGGCGGCGGTGGCGCGGCGGGTGGCGTTGACGCGACCGGTGGCGATCGCTTCAGGCGGGCCGCGCGATGTGGTGACGCGATCTTTAGAGGTGAGTGGGTTGAAGCCGCTGTTTCCGGTGGTGGTGTCGGCGGATGATGTGGTGCATGGTAAGCCGTCGCCGGACATGTTTTTGTTGGCGGCGCAGCTCATGGGAGTGTCGCCGGAGCGATGTCTTGTGTTTGAAGATGCGGAGCCAGGGATGCGTGCGGCAGAAGCGGCTGGCATGGCTTGGGTGCGGGTGGAGAGTCGTCGTTGCTGAAGGGAAGTCAGATGCGGCGTGATTTGAGGCTTTCGTGGCGGTGGGGGTTTGTGTTCGTGTGGCGGGATGAAACTTGAGGCCTTAGTAAAGTCGTCGGTGCTCACGCAGCCGGTTTATGAACCGGGTAAACCGATCGAGGATGTGGCGCGCGAGCTGGGACTCGATCCAGCAGGGATCATCAAGCTGGCGTCGAACGAGAATCCTTGGGGCCCGTCGCCAAAAGCGATCGCCGCGGCGAAGGTGGCACTGGAGCACAGTGAACTTTATCCGGATGGTGGATGTTTCGCGCTGCGGCAAAAATTAGCGTCCATGCACGGGCTCGGCGCGGATCAGTACGTAATCGGCAATGGATCGAACGAGATTATCGAGTTACTCGGGCATGTATTTTTGGGCGCGGGCGACGAGGTGGTTTTTGGTGGGCCGGCGTTTGTTGTTTATAAACTAGTGACGCTACTTTTCGGAGCGAAGGTAGTGGAGGTTCCATTGAAGCAATGGCGTCATGATCTTGACGCGATGATGCGGGCGATCACGCCGCGCACGAAATTGGTATTTGTGGCGAGTCCGAATAATCCGACGGGCACGGCTAACGACGCGGCGGAGCTGACGGCGTGGGCGAGGGCTTTGCCAGAGCACGTGGTCGCGGTATTTGATGAGGCTTATGCGGAGTATCTAGCGCCAGGTACGGCGATGGACTTGCGGCCTTTGATTGCAGAGGGTCGGAAGGTGATTGGGCTGCGGACGTTTTCCAAAATATACGGGTTGGCCTCCCTGCGCATCGGTTATGGTTATGCGGGAGCCGAATTGGCGGGTTTATTGAACCGCGTACGGCAGCCGTTTAACGTAAATGCCATTGCTCAAGCGGCGGCTTTGGGGGCACTGGATGATCGTGAGTTTGCCGAAACCTGTGCACGCGAGAATCGGGCGGGGGTGGTCCAGATTGAGGCGGGCTTGCGTGCGCTCGGTTTGGAATGGGTGCCGAGCGTGGCCAATTTCATGTTAGTAAAAGTGGGGGACGGCGCGCGGGTGTTTACGGCTTTGCAGGAGCGCGGTGTTATAGTGCGGCCGGTTAAAGTTTATGGTTTGCCTGAGTGGGTGCGCGTGACGGTCGGCACCCCGGCGCAAAACGTGCGGCTGCTAGCCGAGCTGGCGACGGTGCTGTGACCTCGACCCTGCCGAGACCGATAATTCTCTTAGCAAACCCTAAACGCTTCGCGGCCTGATGAAATCTTGCCGGCGGTTTAAACGGCGGCAGCCCGACGCAATCGATCATTAATGGCATCGGCCGGTCCTAGGCCGCTGGCGTATTCGGCGTGAAGGCGGCTATAACCTGCGTTATCGAGCGCGCGCAATTGCGCAAAAAGTCTGCGGGCGGCTCCGTGCAGATTTCCGTGTAGATCGAGCCAGAAAATATTTTTGGCAGTCTTACCAGTGGGCTTGGCGATATACAAAAAAGCTTCGTTTGGTCTGCTCTTGGCGATGAGCGCAGGCGTTATACGGGTGTGTAAGACTAGCGACGTCCGCGGGCTATAATGTCGCGTGAGCAAGCCGGGAGCGACTTGGGCCTGAGTGGGCCCGGCGGTTTTGGGGCGGCGCCAGGCGACGGGTCGACCGAGGGCGGCGGCGAGTGCTTCGCGAGAGATCGCGCCGGGTCGCAAGAGCCTAGGGCGGGCTGGATCACGTAGATCGATAATCGTCGACTCGAGGCCTATGTGAGCTGGACCACCGTCGAGTATAGAGTCGATTTTGGAGCCTAGGCTGGCGCGGACGTGTTCGGCTGTGGTGGGGCTGATATAGCCGAAGGGATTCGCGCTCGGCGCGGCGAGCGGGCGACCGCTAAGCTGGATCAGGCGGCGGAACAGCCTGTGTGAGGGCATCCGCACAGCCACGCTCGACAAGCCGGCTGAGACGATGGCGGGTACGACGGTTTTTTTGGGTAAAACGAGGGTGAGTGGGCCCGGCCAGAATTTCTTGGCGAGGCGGAGCGCGGCGGCGTTGGGTACGGCGATAGCATCGAGTTCGGTCAAAGCGGCGATGTGGACGATCAGCGGATCGGTGGTGGGTCGGCCTTTGGCGGTAAAAATCTTTTGGCAGGCGCGGGGGTTCAGCGCATCGGCAGCTAGTCCGTAGACGGTCTCGGTTGGGACGCCTACGATGTCACCGGCTCGCAGGCAACGTGCGAGATAGCTCAGATTACGCGGGGTGCCGCGGAAAATGCGGGAGGTGGGCTTTCGCGGCATGACATGAAAAAGGCCGGAGTGGTTTACTCCGGCCTGTAAATGGGGCTCTTTTGTCGCTTATTTGGCGAGCAACATATTGCGCGAGTGCTTAATCGTGCGGGTGATGGCACGCTGGTGTTTCGCGGAGAGGTGGGTGTACTTGCGTGGCAAGATCTTGCCGGTATCGGTCACGAAATTCTTCATCACTTCCGGAGTGGTGAACGGGATCTGATCCGGGGAGAGGGTCTGCGTGGTGGTTTCAGTGGTGCTCATGGCTTTAAATTGGATAGAAGAACGTTGACTGGCTCAGGATATTGTCAACGGCACATTTTTAGGTGGAAAAGGAGCCGATTTGCGGGGAATTTGCCCCGGTGCAGCTGTCCCCGTAGCTCAAATGGATAGAGCAAGCGTTTCCTAAACGCTGGATTCCGGTTCAATTCCGGACGGGGGCACCACGCTTGGGTCTGCCATTAGCCCTGGGGTGTGTAGGCGTCGCGGAGGACCTGGAAGGTGTGACGGACCTTGATGGGCGAGCCGAGGCGTTCAAGGTGCGCGGCAAGTTGCGTGAGGCAACCGATGTTGCCGCTGGCGACGACGGTGGCACCACTGGCGATCACAGCACGGGCTTTTTTCTCACCTAGAGCGGTAGCGATCTCGGGCTGATCTAGGTTGTAGGTACCGGCGCTGCCGCAACACAGGTGGGCATCGGCTAGCTCGATTATTTCAACGCCGGGGATGGCGCGGAGCAGCGAACGAGGTTCCACGCGTACGCCTTGGGCATTGGCGAGGTGACAGGCGTCGTGGTAAGCGATACGACACGGCACCTGAGCGGTGGGCGGTGGCGTGCGCAGGCCCAGGCGTGCGAGAAAAACACTCACGTCCATCACGCGGTGGCGGAATGCTTCGGCGCGGGCCTCATCAGGCGTGCCGCGGAGCACCAGATGATACTCGTGGAGCGCAGAGCCACATCCGGCAGCGTTGGTGAGGATCGCGTCGACGTCGGCTGGGAAAGCGTCTAGGTTTTTACGGGCAAAAGCTTGGGCGGCCGGGAGGTCGCCGGTGTGCCACGCTAGGCCACCGCAACAGCCTTGGGCGGCGGGAATTACCACCTCGACGCCTTGTTGCGCGAGCACAGCTAGGGTCGCGGTGTTGATATCGGGCGCTAGGACTTGTTGAGCGCACCCGCTAAGAAGTGCGACCCGCGCGCGGCGTTCGCCTATCGCGGGAGTGATGTGCGCCCAAGATGCGGCTGGCGGCAGGTGCGCGGGCACGAGGTCGATCATCGGGCGCAATGCCGTGGGCACGAGCGGACGGACAAGTTTTCCCAGGCGGCCTGCGGTGGCGGCGAGGCGGAAACGGCGTGGAAATGGGATCGTTTGAGCGGCTAGAAAGCGGCGGAGCTTTTCGGTAAAAGTGCGTTTGAACTGCGTCTGAGCGACCGCGCGGAACGGGCTGATGAGGTCGCGGTAAGGCACACCGCTCGGGCAGGCCGGCTCGCAGGCTAGGCAACCGAGGCAACGATCCACGTGCGGTTGCGCAGCGGTCCACGGGAGTTTTTCCTCTAGGACCTGTTTCATGAGCACAATGCGACCGCGTGGGCTGTCCATTTCTTGACCGAGCTCGGAATACGTCGGGCAGGCGGCGAGGCAGAAACCGCAATGAACGCAGGCTTCGACGGCGTGGGCCATCGTGCCTGTGAGTGGGCCGTGCTTATCTTTGGCGATGGTATGGAGCATCAGGCAGCGAGAGACGGAAAACGGTTTTGTGGATCGAGAGCGGTTTTCACGGCCGCAGCGATCGCGGGCGGGGCGGGGGCGTCGAGCCAGAGTGGGCCCGGGCCGCGGAGCGTGAGTGCGGGCAAACCAAGGCTCGCTATGGTCGCGGGTAGCGAGACGAGAGCGGCATTGCCGCCGGCAGTGACGTGGATGCGGCCAGCGTGGGCACGCACCGTGGCGGCGAGTGCGGGAAGTTGCGCAGGTGTGAGCGCGAGCTTGAGCAACGGGCCTTTGGTGAAGGTCCAACGCAGTTCGCGTAGATCGGCCCAAAGTGCATCAGCGGTCGCGGCGGAAAGGGTTTCGCCTGGGAAACGCGTTAAAATCTCCTTGGCGAGCAATGGCAGAGCGGCAGCGGGGCCAGCGAGACGGAGCGCGACGGCGTCGGCGGTGGGTAGAAGATCAAGCGCATCGATTTCCCAACGCGCGCCAGCGGCGGTGGTGAGAATTTGGCTCGCAGCGTTGGCGTCGGCGACGGGCAAGCGCAGCGTGAGTGTCGTCGCGGGACGCGGGAAAACTTTAAACGTGAGTTCGCCGAAGACGCCGAAGCGACCTAGGCTACCGACGAAAAATTTTGGGACGTCGAAACCGGCGGCATTTTTTACGACCTTGCCGCCGAGGCGCACGAGGCGACCGGCGCCGTCGACAAAACGCACGCCGAGGATGAAATCACGGAGTCCGCCAAAACGGAAGCGCCCTGGGCCGCTAAGACCCGCGGCAAGCGTGCCGCCGAGGGTTGCGCCGGCGTCGAGTAAGTACGGATCAAAAGGCAGATATTGGCCACGAGCGGCGAGAGTTGCGGTGATCTCACGCAGCGGCGTGCCGGCGAGGGCGGTAAAGGTAAATTCGTCGGGTTGGTATTCGGTGATCCCGCTCAGGCCCAGCGTGGAAATCAACGTGACATCGGGCGCGACGGCGGAAAGGCGAGGCTTGGTGCGCGCGCCAATGGCGAGGACATGAGGGGCTGAGCGAACAGCCGCTGCGAGCTCGGCGAGGGTGTTGGGCGTGAGCGTGGCGTTCATTCGCGGGAGATGAGGCCGGCTTTTTCGAGCGGATGCAGACCGTGTTGCGCGAGTGCGGGAGCGGTGCCGTCGGGAAACATTTTTCCAGGATTTGCGAGGCCGAGCGGATCGAAAGCGTCGCGCAGGCGGTGCAGGCAATCGAGTTCGTCGGCGTTGAACATCGTGGCGAGGTAATCACGTTTTTCGAGGCCGACGCCGTGTTCGCCGGTGATGGAGCCACCCATCTCGACGCACATGTGAAGAATTTTTCCGGCGAGGATTTCAGCGCGCTCGAGGGCGCCGGATTCGGTGCCGTTGTACAGAATGAGCGGATGGAGATTGCCGTCGCCGGCGTGGAAAACGTTGGCACAGCGGATGCCGGCGGCGCGGGACATCTCGGCGATGCGGCGCAGGGCTTCGCCGAGGCGGCGGCGTGGCACGACGCCGTCTTGCACGATGAAATCGGGCGAGAGCCGGCCGACGGCGCTGAAGGCGCTTTTGCGGCCCTTCCAAATAGCAGCGCGCTCGGTAGCGTCACGGGCGGGGCGCGCTTCAACAGGGTTACTGGCGGCGATGAGAGCATCTAGTTGCGGACGTTGCGAGGCTACGACTTCGCGCGGGCCTTCGAGCTCGACGATGAGGACAGCTTCGCAGCCCGGTGGATATTCGGCGTGGACGGCAGCGCTGGCGGCTTCGAGGGCGAGTGCGTCCATGATCTCGATGGCGCCCGGGAGCAGGCCGCTAGCGATGATGGCGGAGACGGCGTCGCCGGCTTGTTCGAGTGTGCGGTAGCCGGCGAGTACCGTGTGAAACACTTCGGCGCGGGGCAAAAGTTGTAATGTGATCTCGAGCGCAATACCGAAAAGACCTTCGTTGCCGACGAATAAGCCGCACCAATCGGGTCCAAGTTGGTCGCGGCTGGCGCCACCGAATTCTACGACCTCCCCGGTGGCTAGGATGGCTTTGAGGCCCAGGACGTGGTTAGACGTCATGCCGTATTTTAGACAATGCGCGCCGCCGGAATTGAAGGCGACGTTACCGCCGATAGTGCAGATGGACTGGCTCGATGGATCTGGCGCGTAGTGGAGGCCGTAGGACGCGACGGCGAGGGTTACGGCTGTGTTGATTACGCCGGGTTCGACGACGGCGAGGCGTTGGGCGGGATCGACGCGTAGGATCCGGTTGAGCCGGTTTAGCGTGATGACAAGACCGCCAGCGACAGGCGTGGAACCGCCGGAAAGACTTGTGCCACTGCCTCTGGCGACGAAGGGAATTTTTTCGGCGTGGCAAAGACGGACGAGCGCGATGACCTCGGCTTGGGTTTCAGGGACGGCTATGGCGAGCGGCGCAGTGCGGAAGGCGGTGAGTCCATCGCTCTCGTAAGCTGCGAGTTGCGCTTGGCCCGAGAGCACGCGCGCTGGAGGCAAAATATCACCGAGGCGCTGGAGGAAGCGCGCGGGATCGGTAGCGGGAGCAACGGTTGAACTCACTGAAAAAAGGCCGGGCGGCTTTAGCGCCGGGCGGGGCCGGTAGAACCGCGGATGATGAGTTGCGGCTCGATAGTGCGCACCCAGGGCTTCCGGCGGAGCGGCTGGTTGAGTTGACTCAAGATGAGTTCGGCGGCGGTTTCGGCGGTGGTTGTGACTTGTTGATCCACACTAGTGAGGCCGGGCGTAGTCATGGCGCAGATGTCTTGGTTATTGAAGCCAGTGACGGAAACATCATGGGGTACGCGCAGACCGGCGGCTTGAAAACCGTGGAGCGCGCCGACCCCAATCTCATCGTTGCGGGCGATGTAGGCGGTAGGATGTTTTTTCTCGGTCGCGAAGATCATAGCAAGAGCGCGGCCGTATTCGAAATCACTGGTGCGTACGTGGAGGTGATCGCGGGAATGCGTGCATGTATCAAAGTCGAGTTGGTGGCGCGCAAGCGCGGCGTGTACGCCGTGAAGGCGATCTTGCACGGTGCGAGCCGTGCCGCCTAAGGCGAGTAATCCGAAATTTTTATGACCGAGGCTGACAAGGTGATCGATCACAGCGACCATGCCCGAGGCTCGGTCTAAGGAGACGGTGTTGGCGCCTTCGATGCCGGAGTGGTCTATGATGAGATGCGGTGTGCCATGAGCGTTGAGTTCGGTGAGGCGTTGAGCGATTTCTTCGGGGATGAAATGCCCGATGAATACCACGGCATCGACGCGCATGGAGAGAAAATGGCGGACAACGCGGCGACTTTCGCCGGGGTCCAGGACCTCGATGAGTGAGGCGTAATTGCGTTCGCGCAGGAGGCGTTGGAGGGCGGCGAGTTTGCGTACGGCGGGCGGTGTGAGCAGATCCTCCATGCAAATGCCGATGGTTGCGGTGCGTTTACCTTTTAGGTGGAGGGCGTAGGCGTTCGGCGTGAAGCCGGTAGCTTCCATTGCGGCTTGGACGCGCTCAATGGTTTTCGCTTTGAGTCCGGGTTGGCCGTTGAGGACGCGGGATACGGTCGTGCGGGCCAGACCGACGTGGCGGGCAAAATCTGCTGTGGAACGGATCTGCGGCAGCGGGGAGGAGGGGGACGCTTTGCTCACGATGGATTCGAGCCGAAAGATTTCCGCCCGTGAGCGGCGGTGTCAATGGCTGCCCTGCTGACCGCCGCTGGCGCAGGAATGCGGACCGGCGGTGGGTAGGGACTTATACTTCTTTGAGTTTGGTCATCTCGAACTTCGGCGCGAGAATGTGCTGAAGCGCGAAGGCCAAGAGATAGGCACCAGCACAAATTGCAAAGAGTACGCCGTAGCCGCCGGAAATGTTGTTTTCTAATTTAAATTTATCCAAGAGCTTACCGGCCATGATGGGGAAGAAGAAGCCGACCAATGAACCGGCCATGCCGCCTAGGCCGACGACGGAAGCAACTGCGCGTTTAGGGAACATATCGGAGGCTGTGGTGAAAAGATTGGCCGACCAAGCTTGGTGAGCGGCGCAGGCAAAGCCGATCAGTACGACAGCGGTCCAGTCGCCTACATCTTTAACATAAATAATCGGGATCACGCAGCAGGCGAAGATGAACATGCCGGTTTTGCGCGCACGGGTCACAGTCCAGCCCGATTTCACGAGCGCGCCGACGACCCAGCCACCAAAGATACTTAGAATAGTCGCCATACCGTAAATGGTCGCGAGCATGTAACCGCTCTGTTTGATATCTAAGTGGCGCGTCTGTTTGAAGAAGTCGGGTAGCCACGTAAGGAAAAACCACCAGACTGGATCGGTGAGCGCCTTGGCGACGACGAAGGCCCAAGTTTGGCGGTAACCGAGCAAGCCGGACCAAGCGACTTTCTCGCCATCGCGGCTGGTGTCGTCGCGATCGCTACGGATATGTTCCAGTTCAGCGGCGTTGGCGGCTTTGATTTTCTCCGGGACATTGTAGAACGGGAACCAGAAGAATAACCACACGAAGCCTGCGATGCCCGCGAAGATAAACGCCCAATGCCAGCCCAAGGACAGCGCGATCGCGGGTACGACCAATGGGGCAACGATGGCGCCGACGTTGGTGCCGGAATTAAAGATCGCGGTGGCAGTGGCTCGCTCGCGTTTGGGAAACCAGAGCGCTACGGCCTTGATGGCGGAGGGGAAATTACCGCCCTCGCCGAGGCCGAGCATGACGCGGGCAATGTAGAAACCGCCTATGCTCATCACGAAGGCGTGGCCCATGGCAGCAAGGCTCCAGGCCGCGATAGAAACGGCGTAGCCGATCTTAGTGCCATACTTGTCGACCAGCCAACCGAAGATCATCAGGCTGACTGCGTATGAGAGCTGAAAAAACGCGTTGGTGTAACCAAACTGCTCGTTCGTCCAGTGAAGTTGCTCATCCAATATCGGTTTGATGAGGGCAAGAATTTGCCGGTCGATATAGTTAATCGTTGTCGCGAAAAACAGTAGCGCGCAGACGACCCAGCGGTATCGCGTCATGTCCGAAGAGGATGAGGAGGGGTGTTCCATGTTGGTTTTGTGTGAACATACCTTCATGCAAAGTCATGCTGAAAATGCGGACACGTGTCCCTTAAATCTTGACTTTTTCCGGCCTCTTTCATGGTCTGATGCCTCGCTGCATTTTCTCAAGTCACCGCCTAAACATCCCCTGATCACTTCTAGGTTTTGGAGAGGACTTAAGATGCCGCTGCTAAGCTTTTTTTACGTTAATTTAGATTAAGAAAACCCGATGCACCAAGTCCGCGAGGTTTTGGGACATATGTAATCCGTAAGAACCAGAAAATAACCCGACATGAAACCCACCCAAACCCTACGCACCTTTGTGCGCCTGACCACTCTACTGGCAGGTTTATTCCTCTTTGCAGGCCAAGCGCCCGCTCAGACTGCCGCCACTGGCACCATTGAAGGCCGCGTCCTTAACACCGACAACGGCAAATACCTCAATAATGTCCGCGTTACCGTCGATGGCACCTCGCTTGAAACGTTCACGGATTCGACCGGTCTTTTCCGCTTGAGCAACGTTCCCGCTGGCGCCGCCAAAGTGAACGCGTTCTATACCGGTCTCTCGAATCAATCGATCACCGTTGCTGTCTCCGCTGGTGCCGCGGTGAACCTCGATATTAATCTCTCCACCAAATCCTCTAGCGCAAATAAAGACGGAGATGTTCTTAAGCTCGATGCTTTTAAGGTCGCCGCCGCCGTCGAAATGGACGCCGCTTCCATCGCGATTAATGAACAGCGTTTTTCGCCCACGATCAAAAATGTCGTCTCCACGGATGCCTTCGGTGACATCACCGAGGGTAATCTCGGCGACTTCGTGAAATTCTTACCGGGCGTTACGATCGACTACGTTTCACCTGATGCCCGCACCATTTCTGTGCGTGGCGTTCCTGCCAATTACACCCCGGTTACGCTCAACGGTAACCGTATCGCCAGCGCCAATTCTTCCTCCGCTGGTCGCACCTTCGAGCTCGAGCAAATTTCCATTAACAATGCCGGCCGCATCGAAGTTCTTAAGTCCCGCTCGCCCGAAACTGCGGCCGACGCTCTGGGCGGTGCGATCAACTTGGTTCCCCGCAGCTCTTTTGACCAAGCCAAAGCCTCTTTTAGCTATCGCGCCTTCTTAAGCGCCAACGGCGACGAAAAGGACTTCAAGAAAACTCGCGGCCCCACCAACGAAGCTTCCGGCAAAATCAAACCCGGTTTCGATTTCGTTTACATCAACCCTGTTTCGAAAAACTTCGGCTACACCTTGGCTCTGCTCGAATCCAATATCTATTATCCACAGCATCGCTCCAATCCCAACTGGGCTCCGAACGCCACCGCCGCCATCGGCCCGGCCGCCAGCCCCACCAACCCCTACTTGCGCAGCTATCAGGTTCAAGACGGCCCGAAGAACAACGCCCGCAAATCTATCAGCGGTACCGTGGACCTCCGTCTAAATAAAACCGACACCGTCTCGGTCGGCGCCCAGTGGAATTACTATAACGCTTCCTTCAGTAATCGCCCCGTCACCTATGACGTCGGCTCCTCCACGGCGCCTCTCGCGTTCAGCCCTGACTTCGTCAACGGCGCGCTCGGCAAAGGCTCGGTCGTCCTAGGTGGCACCTCGTTCCGCCATAAATACGGCTACACCTACGCGACTGACACGACCTACAAACACAACGGACCCATCTGGAAAATCGACGGCGGCTTCGCCTTCTCTCACGCGACGAATCACTACCACGACGAACAAGACGCCCACTTTAACGGCGTCACCCTCACGCTCCGTGGTACGCCGAGCGCCCCTGCGGCTTCTAGCCCCACGGTCAATTTCGCCGGTATCGCCGCAGGCAGCTACTTGATGCCGACCTCGATCACCGTCTACGACACCGCGGGCGTGAACAAAATCGATCTCGCCAACGCGTCAAACTACAACATTTCCAACGTTAACTTCAATCCCGCCGACTCGGCTGACGTCTTCAAGACCGCCCGCGTTAACGCCAAGCGCGATCTTGGTCTCTCGTTCCCCGTCACCTTCAAGACCGGACTCAACCTCCAGGAAGAAACCCGCGACATTCGACTCGATAACCGTGGCAACTGGAATTTCGTTGGGCCTGATGGCGTCGCTAATACCGCCGACGACAACGCCGGCCTCTATAAACTCAGTGACCCGCAATACGCCTCCGTCCCTTTCCTCTTTGGCACGCCGCAGGTCCCGTATCCCGACGCTTACAGCGCCTTCACTCTGTGGAAGCAGCACCCTGAATATTTCGCTCTCGCGAGCACGGCCAATCCCACGATCAACAGCGCGACCAATTCGAAATACTTCCGCGAAGTCATCAGCGCCGCCTACATCATGTTTGACGCGCGTATGTGGGCCAACCGCCTCCGTATGTCCGGCGGTGTTCGCTTCGAGCGTACTCAAGACAAAGGCTACGGCGTTCTTAATAACCCGCGCGCCGGCTACATCACCAACGCCGCCGGCCAACAGGTGCTGAATCCCGACGTCGCCGCTCGCGCCGCCGCTCAGTACAAAGACCGTGGAGATATTCGCTCCAAATCCTACGACGGCTACTACCCGAGCTTCGACACGTCCTATAACGTTACCCACAACATCGTCGCCCGCGCGGCCTATGCCCGCTCCATCGGCCGGCCTGACTTGGGTAACATCATTCCGAGCACCACGCTGCCTGACACGAGCCTAGTATCCGGCACCTATGCTATCACCACCGTTAACGCCGCGCTCAAGCCCACGCAGACCAACGCTTACGACGTCTCTCTCGAATATTACTTCGCGAAGACCGGCGTGTTCTCCGTAGGCGCATTCCGTAAAGACTTCCGCGACTTCGTCGGTGGCAGCGTCCCGCAAACCGCCACGCTCGCCGTCCTCGAATCCCTCGGCATCCCCGATGCAGCCAACTTACTCGCCTCGGCCGCCGCGACGAATCCTTCTGCCGGCGTGACCGTCGCCACTCGCTCGAATGTCGGCTCGGCCCGCGTCTCCGGGGTCGAGTTCAACTACTCGCAAGTCCTCGACGTCGACGCCTTCCCCACCTGGACGAAGGATTTCACGGTCTACGCCAACGGCCAGCAGATGCACCTCGAAGGCTCGACCCTCGCCGACTTCAGTAACTTCATTCCCGCCAGCGGCAGCTGGGGCGTGAAATACAACAAGAATAAATTCGGCGCTCAGGTGAACTGGA